>NZ_CP096199.1:0-330201 GCF_023195835.1 Vibrio sinaloensis
CTGCAAGCCCGTAAACCAGTGCATAAAACCTGGGACGATGACGCCCAAGCTTTGGCAGATATCAATCACCGTTCAAACGTTAACCCAAAACACAAGTTCAACAACTTTGTTGAGGGTAAATCCAACCAGTTGGGTCTGGCTGCGGCGCGTCAAGTATCGGATAACCCTGGTTCGGCGTACAACCCACTGTTTTTGTACGGCGGCACAGGCCTAGGTAAAACGCACTTGTTGCACGCGGTAGGTAATGCGATTGTTGATAACAACCCCAACGCGAAAGTGGTGTACATGCACTCTGAACGTTTTGTTCAAGACATGGTAAAGGCACTGCAAAACAATGCGATTGAGGAGTTTAAACGCTACTACCGAAGTGTCGATGCCCTGCTGATCGATGACATTCAATTCTTTGCCAACAAAGAGCGCTCACAAGAAGAATTTTTCCATACCTTCAACGCGTTGCTTGAAGGTAATCAGCAAATTATCCTCACCTCTGACCGCTACCCGAAAGAGATTAACGGGGTAGAAGATCGCCTCAAATCGCGTTTTGGTTGGGGGTTGACCGTGGCGATCGAGCCGCCGGAGCTTGAGACTCGTGTCGCGATCTTGATGAAGAAAGCGGAAGATCACCAAATTCACCTGGCAGATGAAGTGGCGTTCTTTATCGCTAAGCGTCTACGCTCTAACGTTCGTGAGCTGGAAGGTGCGCTGAACCGAGTGATTGCCAATGCCAATTTTACTGGGCGCCCAATCACTATCGATTTTGTGCGCGAAGCGCTGCGCGATCTGTTAGCGCTGCAAGAAAAACTGGTCACTATCGACAATATTCAAAAAACGGTCGCCGAGTACTACAAAATTAAAGTGGCGGATCTGCTATCGAAGCGCCGCTCTCGCTCTGTGGCTCGTCCGCGTCAGCTGGCGATGGCTTTGGCCAAAGAGCTGACTAACCACAGCTTGCCAGAAATCGGTGATGCGTTTGGTGGTCGCGACCATACCACGGTATTGCATGCCTGTCGTAAGATTGAGCAGCTACGTGAAGAGAGCCACGATATTAAAGAAGATTACTCGAACCTGATTCGTACCCTGTCTTCTTAGTTCGCACAATTTCTTGATTCACAGTATTCTAAGCTTCGAGCAACAATAACGAATTCGGATAAGAGCATCCTATGAAATTTTCCATTGAGCGTAGCCACCTGCTGAAACCGCTACAACAAGTATCAGGTGCGCTAGGCGGTCGTCCTACACTGCCCATTCTCGGTAACTTACTGCTTAAAGTCGAAGACAACACCTTGTCGATGACCGCGACCGATTTAGAAGTCGAGTTGATTAGCCGAGTGACGTTGGAAGGTGAATATGAAGCCGGAACCATTACCGTTCCTTCACGCAAGTTCTTAGACATTTGCCGTGGTCTTCCTGATGATTCAGTGATCACCTTTGTGCTCGAAGGCGATCGCGTTCAAGTGCGATCTGGCCGCAGTCGTTTTTCACTGGCGACGTTACCCGCCAATGATTTCCCTAATATCGAAGATTGGCAGAGTGAAGTCGAAATTTCACTGAGTCAAGGCGAGCTGCGTGGCTTGATTGAGAAAACACAGTTTTCAATGGCTAACCAAGACGTGCGTTACTACCTCAATGGTATGCTGTTTGAAATTGATGGTTCGACTCTGCGCAGCGTGGCGACCGATGGCCACCGTATGGCGGTTTCTCAAACTGAACTTGGTGCCGATTTTGCGCAAAAGCAGATCATTGTGCCACGTAAAGGGGTGTTAGAGCTGGTTAAGCTGCTCGATGCTCCAGAGCAGCCTGTCGTACTGCAGGTTGGTAGCTCTAATGTGCGCGCGGAAGTGAACAACTATGTGTTTACTTCCAAGCTGGTGGATGGTCGATTCCCAGACTACCGCCGCGTAATGCCGCAAACCACGACTAAGACATTAGAAGCGGGCTGCGATCAATTGCGTCAGGCCTTCTCGCGTGCGGCTATCCTGTCTAACGAAAAGTTCCGTGGCGTGCGTGTTAACCTCGCCGATACCGAAATGCGCATCACGGCAAACAACCCAGAGCAGGAAGAGGCTGAAGAAGTGCTCGACGTCACGTTCGAAGGTGAACCTATCGAAATTGGTTTTAACGTCAGCTATGTGCTCGACGTACTCAACACCTTGCGTTGCGATCAAGTCCGTGTTTCGATGTCAGATGCCAATGCCAGTGCACTGATTGAGAACGCAGAGGATGACAGCGCCATGTATGTGGTGATGCCGATTCGACTCTAGCATGCCGCTTTCCCGTCTCATCATTCAGCAATTTAGAAACATTAAAGCCTGTGATATTGAACTATCAGCAGGCTTTAACTTTCTTATTGGTCCTAACGGCAGTGGCAAAACCAGTGTGTTAGAAGCCATCTATCTGCTGGGTCATGGCCGCTCGTTTAAGAGCAGCTTGACCGGCCGAGTGATTCAAAATGAGTGTCAAGAGCTGTTTGTTCATGGGCGTTTTTTGACCTCGGATCAATTTGAGCTACCAATTGGCATTAATAAGCAGCGTGACGGCTCAACAGAGGTTAAAATAGGCGGTCAATCTGGACAAAAGTTGGCTCAGTTGGCGCAGGTTTTGCCGTTGCAGTTGATTCATCCTGAGGGCTTTGATCTGCTAACGGACGGGCCCAAACATCGCCGCGCATTTATCGACTGGGGCGTGTTTCACACCGAGTCGGCATTTTATGATGCATGGGGGCGATTTAAGCGTCTCAACAAACAGCGCAATGCGTTGTTAAAGACCGCCACCAGTTATCGAGAGCTAAGTTACTGGGATCAGGAAATGGCAAGACTGGCGGAAAATATCAGCCAGTGGCGAGCCAACTATGTTGAGCAAATGACGGTGAAAGCAGAGCAGATTTGCAAAGCGTTTTTGCCCGAGTTCGACATTCAATTAAAGTATTATCGAGGCTGGGATAAAGACACGTCTTACCAAGATATACTTGAGAAAAATTTCGAGCGTGATCAGGCATTGGGGTACACCTTTAGTGGACCAAACAAAGCCGATTTGCGCATCAAAGTGAATGGAACGCCTGTCGAGGACGTTCTGTCACGTGGCCAGTTGAAACTGATGGTCTGTGCGTTGCGTGTGGCACAGGGACAGCATCTGACAGAGATGACTGGCAAGCAATGTATCTACTTAATTGATGACTTTGCGTCAGAATTAGATAGTCAACGTCGCAAGCGTCTTGCTGACTGCTTGAAACAGACGGGGGCTCAAGTTTTTGTAAGCTCAATTACTGACAGTCAGATCGCGGACATGCGAGATGAAAATGGCAGGATGTTCCATGTGGAACATGGCACAATAGAGCAAAATATATAGCGGAAGATAACTCATGTCTGAAAATTACGATTCATCGAGTATTAAGGTACTAAAGGGTCTGGATGCGGTTCGTAAGCGTCCTGGTATGTACATCGGCGACACGGATGACGGCACCGGTCTGCACCACATGGTCTTTGAGGTGGTGGATAACTCAATTGATGAAGCGTTGGCGGGTCACTGTAAAGATATCGTCGTCACTATTCATGAGGACAACTCAGTTTCAGTCAGCGATGATGGCCGTGGTATTCCGACAGAAATGCACCCTGAGGAGAATGTCTCTGCTGCCGAAGTTATCATGACGGTTCTGCATGCCGGCGGTAAGTTTGACGACAACTCATACAAGGTCTCGGGCGGTCTGCACGGGGTCGGTGTATCAGTGGTCAACGCGCTGTCAAAGCAAGTGACTCTGACGATTCACCGCGGCGGTAAAATCCATACTCAAACCTACCATCATGGTGAGCCGCAAGCGCCGCTTAGCGTGATTGGCGAAACAGATAAAACCGGCACCGAAATCCGTTTCTGGCCGAGTGAAGAGACCTTCTCTAACACTGAGTTCCATTACGACATTCTTGCCAAGCGCCTGCGTGAGCTCTCTTTCCTAAACTCTGGTGTTTCCATCAAGCTCCGTGATGAGCGTGAAGAAGATAAGCATGACCACTTCATGTACGAAGGCGGTATTCAGGCTTTTGTTGATCACTTGAACACCAATAAAACGCCGATCATTGAGAAAGTGTTCCACTTCAACTCAGAGCGTGAAGACGGGATTGCGGTTGAAGTTGCAATGCAGTGGAACGATGGTTACCAAGAGAATATCTTCTGTTTCACCAACAACATTCCACAGCGAGATGGTGGTACCCACCTTGCTGGTTTCCGTGCGGCGCTAACTCGTACTCTGAACTCGTTCATGGACAAAGAGGGCTTTTCGAAGAAAGCGAAAACAGCAACCTCTGGTGATGACGCACGTGAAGGTTTGACAGCGGTGATCTCAGTAAAAGTGCCGGATCCTAAATTCTCAAGCCAAACCAAAGACAAACTGGTTTCTTCTGAAGTGAAGTCTGCCGTTGAGTCGGCAATGGGCGAGAAGTTGTCTGAGTTCTTGATTGAGCACCCAACCGAAGCAAAAATCGTTTGTACCAAGATCATCGATGCTGCTCGTGCTCGTGATGCTGCGCGTAAAGCGCGCGAAATGACTCGTCGTAAAGGCGCGTTAGACCTCGCTGGTCTGCCAGGTAAATTGGCCGACTGTCAGGAAAAAGACCCGGCACTTTCTGAACTGTACATAGTGGAGGGTGACTCGGCAGGCGGCTCCGCAAAACAAGGCCGTAACCGTAAGAACCAAGCGATTTTGCCGCTAAAAGGTAAAATCCTTAACGTTGAGAAAGCGCGCTTCGATAAGATGCTCTCTTCGCAAGAAGTGGCAACCCTTATCACGGCACTTGGCTGTGGTATCGGCCGTGACGAATACAATCCTGATAAACTGCGTTACCACAACATCATCATCATGACCGATGCGGATGTCGATGGTTCGCACATTCGTACGCTACTGCTGACCTTCTTCTACCGTCAAATGCCAGAGTTGATTGAGCGCGGCTACGTGTACATTGCTCAGCCACCACTTTACAAAGTGAAGAAAGGCAAACAAGAGCAGTACATTAAAGACGAAGAGGCGATGAACCAGTACCAAGTGTCACTGGCGCTGGATAACGCTGAGCTGCATGTGAACGCCGAAGCACCAGCGCTTGCGGGTGAAGCGCTAGAGAAGCTTGTACAGCAATACAATGCGGGGATTAAACTGGCCGACCGCATGAGTCGTCGTTACCCGAAAGCGATGATGCACGAGTTGATTTACTCGCCGCGTTTGACTGCAGAGCAGTGTAACGATGCGGCGACGGTAGAAGCTTGGACCAAGCAGCTGGTGGAACAACTGAATGCCAAAGAAGTGGGCGCGAGCCAATACAGCTTCGAGGTGGAGCAGCATGCAGAGCTTGGGCTAAATCTGCCTAAGATTATTGTTCGCACCCATGGTGTCACTCACGACTACGCTCTGAGCATCGACTTCATCAACTCAAAAGAGTATGCCAAGCTGGCTGACCTGTCAGAGGCACTGGATGGTTTGATCGAAGAGGGCGCATACATCAAGCGTGGTGAGCGTACTCTGCCAGTGGCAAGCTTTGCCCAGGCGCTAGAGTGGCTAGTGAAAGAGTCAATGCGTGGCTTAAGTCGTCAGCGCTACAAAGGTTTGGGTGAGATGAACCCAGATCAGTTGTGGGAAACGACCATGGATCCAGAAACGCGTCGTATGATGCAAGTGACGATCGAAGATGCTGTCGGTGCTGACCAACTGTTCACGACCTTAATGGGTGACCAAGTTGAGCCGCGTCGTAACTTTATCGAAGAGAATGCACTTAAAGTTGCTAACTTGGATGTGTAGAGTTCCTAGTTCCTAGAACGAGAAAAAGCGCAGGTCGAAAGATCTGCGCTTTTTTATTGGATGCTATTTTTAAATTTAAACAATCAGTTAGTCTCTTGCTAGCGGCTAGGGACTCGCTACTCGTAACTTTTTTACTTTTATCCCTTGAAACTGATTTGTACTATCCACATATCTATTGGTGAAGAGGGAAGCTGTCTTGCTCAAGAGAGAAGAAACAGACCCTCTGGAACGCTGATAAGGCATCGCTCATCAGAGGATGACTTTAGAGGCACACAATTGAACTGATTTGTTCCTACGTCCCAGTGCTTATCGAGCCCGAGGAGTAGCAGATAAATCCCTTAGTCGGCAAAGATCGAATAGAGAATCGATCTGCGCAAACTCTCGGCTAAGACTATTGCTTATTATGAGGATAGCATTATGAGAACTGTAGATTTCACTCCTTTATACCGCAACGCCATCGGCTTCGATCGTCTATTTAACATGATGGAAGCGTCCACAGCGAAGAATAGCTCTGGCGGTTACCCTCCGTACAACATTGAGCAGCAAGACGAAAACCACTACCGTATTACTATGGCTGTAGCCGGGTTTGCTGAAGACCAGCTCGATCTGACTCAAAAAGAGAACACCCTAATTGTTAAGGGTGAACGCAAAGCTGAAGAGGGTAAAAATTACGTCTACCAAGGCATTGCCGAGCGTGATTTTGAGCGCAAGTTCCAGCTGGCGGATTACGTTAAAGTGATTGGTGCAAGCATGGAAAATGGTCTGCTTCACATCGACTTGGAACGTGAAATTCCAGAAGCGATGCAGCCACGTAAAATTGCGATTAACGGCAGCAAACTGATTGAGAGCAAATAAGCATCTTAATTAGCTTGTGACATAAAGAGTGAAAGAGCACCATCGCGGTGCTCTTTTTGTTTTTCTTGTATTCGCCAGTTCATCAACAATAGCAACGAGTATTGATTGTATTTATAGTCATCAACTTGACCACGGCAGAAATCAACCACTGCGTATGCTTTCTTTAGTGTTGCTCACTGAATGCGTTTTCGAATGAGTGCTATAACTACAAGGTTAAAGTGAAAAGTTTGGAGAAACAGTGCGAGTCTTGTTTTTATCGATGGTGTATCTATTGGCCTTTGCTGTGCGGGCAAGCGATCTCGAAATTTGGAGCGGGGTCGATTTTGGTGCCATCAGTGCTGCGCGACAAGAAGTTGAACAACAAACGCAGTCAAACATCGTCATTCGCGATTTTGATGTGAACAATATTCGTTCTGAATTACTGATCGCCAATCAAAATGGTGGCGCGCTTCCCGATGCCATTTGGATTCCCTCAGACTTCATTGGCCTCAAGCAGTTTTTCGGTATCGCTGCGATTCCTGACCAATGGATTCAAAAAGACAAAATGGAACACAAAGCGATAGAGTTGGTAACCCTTGATGACAAGCTCTATGCCATGCCGTTAGTGTTGGGTAACCACTTAGTGTTGTATATCAACACCAACCTTACCTCAGACTATTCGCTCACCTGGGAACAGCTGTTGGACGATGCTGATAATAGTAGAGAGCCACTGCTTGCGATGCAGCATCCTACCATGTATTTCCTGATGGCATTCGCGTCACTGTTTAACCCTCATATGACTTATGCCACTGACATTGACAGTGAAACCTTGTCTAAAACCTTTTCCTTTTATCGTCTATTGACTCAAGCCAAGGTGGTGGAAGCGGCGTGCGATCAGTATTGTGCCACTGAGCAATTTATATCGGGTAAAAGGCCTTACCTCATTGATGGCGACTGGGCCAATGCGGAACTTAAGCAGCATCTGGGGCACGCTCTGAAAGCGGGAGCTTTGCCTACCTATCGAGGCAGGCCGATGCGCTCGTTGAGCGGTGGCCGCGTACTGGCTGTGACTGAGAGAGCGATGGAGAACCCGGATAAGAGAGAACAGATAAAACGCTTGATTAATGTGATGCAAAGCCCTGAATTTATTCAAGATGTTATCGTTAAAAATAAGCTAATTTCCGCATTTAAAGCGCTCAATAAACAGCCCAATCAGGATGACTCCACGTTGGCGGCCGACATCTATCAACAATTAGACAATGCGTTAGTGATGCCGAGTTCGCTCACCATGGCGGTGATGTGGGAAGTGCTGTATCACGGCTACAAGCGACATGAGGCGGGTATGCCTGCCCCTGAGGCAGCTCAATTTACTATTGACTTTATGAACCGTGAATTGGAGAAAATTAACGCTAAACAAGCTAGGGTTAACCCATGAGCCTACGCCATATTCTTACCTTAGTTATTTTGTGCAGTGCTTTAATCCCTGCGCTGATTGTCGGCACGGGTTTGATCAATGACCACTCTCAATACTTACACCAGCAGAAAGAAGCAAAAATCGTCAATACCATCTTAGGTATCGAAAAAACGCTAACCCAAGAGCTGCAAACGATCATTAACTTGAGCGCTTGGTTTTCAAAGGATAGATTGCTGATCGCAGGAACAGAGAACATTCTCTTCTCTTCATTGATTTGGCAAAAAATTGAGAGTTTTAAGAAATTGTCCGGGAATATCACCGCGACCTTTGTTCTCGATAAAGAGTGGCAGCCAGTTTTTGAGAACAATGGCAGCCTCTATCATCTAGAACGTAGTCAGCTGCTTGAGAACATCAAACAACAAACTTTGCAGTTTGAGCAAGGGTTGGCATATCACTCTAAGTATGAAGAGCCCAACTTGGTGGTGGAGGGTGGCCAACAAGGCGTTGCGATTGTCACCCCTCTATTTACTTATACACTGCGAACGGGTGCTGTCGACGAAGGCTCGGTTTACGAGCCACAAGGTTATTTGATTGTGCTGGTGTCTTATCAACAAATGCAGGCCTTATCTAAGCCCTTTTTGTTCGAAGATGAGTCGGTTACGTTTGACTACATAGAGAGGCAAACATCAGACAATTTAGTGGTCAGTATAGATAGTGAGCAATTTGCACGGCCATTGCGCTTAGATGTGACTCAGCAGTTCTCAGATATCACTCGAACTCAAGAGATGATCGATTCGCGTAATCAGCTGTACCGAAACATTGCGGTAACCATGTTATTTATTGTTGCGGTTGCACTGCTGGCAAGTCGCTGGTTGGTTCGGCCGATTAAGCTGCTGGAGCAGTTAGTCATAAGCTATAGAAACGGAGCGCGACCAGAGCACATTTCAAAACGCATCAAGTTTAGCGAGTTTCGAATGCTGGTCGCATTGGTCGATTCCTTATGGCTCACGGTACGTCGTCAGGTGAAACAACTAGAAAAACGCAATCAAGATCTATTGTTCGCCAATGACCAGGTGAAAGAGTCCAATCGTAAGCTGGAAGAGTTCAATCTTAGCTTAGAGAGGTCGGTAAAAGACAAAACGCACGATCTGCAAGCATTGCTGCAACGAGAAGAAGCGTATCAAAAACGTTTGTTGAGACTGCTGGATTTTTTCTCTCAGCGGGCCAATATCAACTATCGAGCGATTCCAACAGTCTGTAACCAGTTTTTGTTGGGGTTGTTTGAAAGTGAGTCGTTGAAAGTGACTTTTGATAAGCCTGAGTACGAGGCTCTGGGTATCAAGAATAACCAACAACAAACCTTCGCTTACTTGCTCGGTATCGAATCGTTAGCCTCTGACCAAGATCGTCTATTAATTCAAATTTTTCTACGTCAGTTGCAGGCTTGGTTGGAGCTCGAAGATTTTGCCCGCAGAGATAAGCTTTCCAACTGTCTTAATCGAAAGGCATTTGATGAAGACTTGGAGCATGCGCGTATTCAGACCAAAGAAAACCGCTGGTCATCGCTAGCCTTATTGATCATCGATATTAACGGACTGAAAGCTCTCAATGATAACTATGGTCATGAGCGAGGCGATGAATTGATTGGCCGCGTCGCTGAGCTACTGGAGGTGCAGATAGCGTCTCACGGTAACGTGTATCGTCTTGGTGGCGATGAGTTTGCGGTGATCGTACCTAATTGCCCCAATTTGGAGTTAAACCAGTTACAGCAAACATTAATACAAGCACAAAATGATCAATGGATAGAGCTTGGTAAGGGAGAGGTCTATCCGGTTCACTTCTCTATTGGCGTCTCATCAAGTGAGAGTGAACCTATCGATAAACTGCTCTCCTATGCAGATTCTGACATGTATCGCAGCAAGCGTAGCTACTATCGAACGCAGCAATCCTAGTTGACCTGCTGATATGCCTGCAACACTTCTTCAGCGATAATCTTAATGCCTTTTTGCATCATCTCATCGTCTTGGACATAGTTCATACGCAGGCATTGGTGAGCATGCTCCCAGTCATCTTCTTGACCGATAAAGAAATACTCACCAGGTACAATCAATACCCCTCGCGCCTTCAAACGCTGATACAACTCCATGGTCGTGATCGGCAACTCATCAAACCAAAGCCATAAAAAGATCGCACCTTCCGGCTTATGAATACGGAAACGCGGATCCGTGATCGCCGCTTGCAGCAACTGCACTGCACGTTGAGATTTTTGCTGATAAAAGGGCTTAATCACCTCGGAGCTCAATGCCAGTAGATCGCCTTTTTCTATCATGCGATTGGCGATGGCTGGGCCTAAGCTCCCCGGCGCTAAGCTAATGATGCCGTTCATGTTGGTCATCGCTTGGGTGATGGCTTCACTGGCAATCACAATACCGCAGCGCACGCCGGGCAAGCCAAGCTTGGAGAGGCTCATACATAGAATGGTGTTTTCATTCCAAAACGGCTGCACATCTTCAAAAATGATATTGGGGAAAGGCAGGCCATAAGCATTGTCGATGATCAGTGGAATGTTGTTTTCGCGTGCTAGTTTATCCAGCTTGTGGATTTCTTCATCGGTGAGCACATTACCGGTTGGATTGGTTGGTCGAGAAGCACAAATCGCGGCAATAGACTCATCAACCTTGAGCTGCTCAAAGTCGACATGATACTTAAACAAGCCGTTGTCGAGCATCTCAATTTCTGGGTGATAAGAGACGAAGATATCTTGGTCAATGCCCGCATCGCCGTAGCCGATGTATTCAGGGGCAAGCGGCAATAAAATCTTCTTGTGTGAACCATCGGGCTGCTGACCGGCAAGTAAGTTGAATAGGTAGAAAAAGCCACTTTGACTGCCGTTAGTTAGGCTGATGTTTTTTTCCGATATATCCCAGCCGTAGGTCTGTTTGAGTAGCTTAGCCAGCGACTTCACAAAGGCATCTTTACCTTGTGGGCCATCATAGTTGGCCATCGCCGCCACCAGCTCACCGTTGGCGAGCATCTCTTCACTGGTTTGATGAAAATAGTCGAGCATGGCTGGAATCGCAGCTGGGTTCCCCCCTCCGAGCATGATGGCGCCGGGCGTGCGCAGACCATCATTGAGGTCATCCATTAACCGAGTGATACCGGAATACTGATTAAACTTTTCACCAAACTTAGAAAACTGCATTACTTGTTATACCTAATTCATTGTTGTCATTGCTTTAATATGTAGAGCGATCAGTGCGTGGCTGATCAATAGAGTAATCCTTGAACATACCTTAATGAGTTGGCGACGAAAAGCACTAATTCTGTGCAACAGACAAAACAAAGCCCAACTCCGAGGAGTTGGGCTTAAACGATAGTCTTTTTGATTGCTACTGACGGTTAAGGCAGAGGGTTATTTCTGCAGTAGCGAAATATCGGCAATCTCTAAGAACAGGTTACGCAGGTTGTTTAGCAGCGTTAGACGGTTTTTCTTCAGCGCTTCGTCGTCTGCCATTACCATGACGTTATCGAAGAACGCATCGACTGGCTCACGTAGATCAGCAAGCTTGCTTAGGGCTTGTTGGTAGTTACCTGTAGCGAACGCTGGCTCTAGCGCTTCAGTCATCACTTCAACGCTTTCCGCTAGCGCTTTCTCAGCGTCTTCTTGTAAAAGAGCTAGGTCGATGTCTGCAGCGAGTTCGCCGTCGAATTTCGCGAGGATGTTACCAACACGCTTGTTTGCTGCTGCTAGAGACTCTGCCGCTTCCAGTTCACGGAAGTGAGAAACCGCTTTAACACGTTGGTCGAAGTCTGCAGGTTTGGTCGGGCGACGCGCTAGCACCGCTTGAATGATGTCAACGCTGAAGCCTTCGTCTTGGTACCAAGCACGGAAACGGCCCAGCATGAACTCGATAACGTCTTGTTCAACGTTGTCGTTGGTTAGACGCTCGCCAAACAGCGACTTCGCTTTCGCGACTAGGTCAACAAGGTCTAGGTTGTAGCCGTATTCAACGATGATACGCAGTACACCTAGCGATGCGCGGCGTAGTGCGAATGGGTCGCTGCCTTTCGGCGCTTGGCCAATACCAAAGATACCGACGATAGTGTCGAGTTTGTCTGCCATTGCAACTGCTGTTGAAACGCCATTTGATGGCAGATCATCACCTGCGAAACGAGGCATGTATTGCTCGTTTAGAGCGACGGCTACTTCTTCCGCTTCGCCGTCGTGGCGAGCGTAGTGCATACCCATGACACCTTGCGTATCGGTAAACTCGAAGACCATTGAGGTCATGAGGTCACATTTTGCTAGTAGACCAGCACGCTTGGATTTGTCAACGTCAGCACCGACTTGCTCAGCAATGTAGCCAGCCAGTTCGGTAATGCGGTCTGTTTTGTCTTTAATCGTACCGAGCTGCTTTTGGAAAATCGCGGTTTCTAGTTCAGGTAGACGGTCGATAAGCGGACGCTTACGGTCTGTGTTGAAGAAGAACTCTGCGTCAGCCAGACGAGGACGAACCACTTTCTCGTTACCTTCGATTACGTAACGAGGCTCTTTTGATTCGATGTTCGATACGAAGATGAAGTTAGGTAGTAGCTTCTTGTTTTCATCGTAAACAGGGAAGTATTTTTGGTCACCTTTCATGGTGTAAACCAACGCTTCAGAAGGCACTTTTAGGAACTCTTCTTCGAACTTCGCTGTTAGTACTACTGGCCATTCAACCAGAGACGTTACTTCTTCTACTAGGTCATCTTCTAGGTCAGCTATACCGCCAACCGCTGCTGCTGCTTTTTGTGCGTCAGCTAGGATGATTGCTTTACGCGCTTCGTAATCAGCCATGACTTTACCGCGCTCTTCTAAGATCGCAGGGTATTGCTCAGCAGAATCGATAGTGAACTCTTGCTCACCCATGAAGCGGTGACCACGGATAGTGCGGCTTGAGGCAACACCTAAGATCTCTCCTTCGATTAGGTCGCTGCCCATTAGCATGGTTAGCGTCTTAACTGGACGGATAAATTGGGTGGTTTTGTTACCCCAACGCATTGGTTTGGCGATCGGTAGGTTTGCAAGTGCTTTCGCTGCAAGTTCAACCACGATTTCAGAGGTTGGCTGACCTTTCACTTCTTGTTTGAACAGTAGCCATTCGCCTTTGTCTGTCACCATGCGCTCAGCTTGGTCAACAGTGATGCCACAACCGCGTGCCCAGCCTTGAGCTGCTTTGGTTGGATTGCCTTCTGCATCAAAGGCAGCAGAAACGGCAGGGCCGCGTTTTTCAACCACTTTGTCTGACTGGCTGTCGGCAAGTGCGGCGACTTTAAGTGCCAGACGACGAGGCGCCGCGAACCATTTCACGCCTTGGTGAGCAAGCTCAGCGCCTTTTAGTTCTGCTTCGAAGTTTGCTGCGAATGCTTCTGCTAGTGTACGCAGTTGTGTTGGTGGTAGCTCTTCGGTTCCGAGCTCGATTAGAAATTCTTTTGCCATGTTACTCGACTCCTTACGCTTGATCTTTTTTACACATTGGGAAGCCAAGTGCTTCGCGCGATGCGTAGTAGGCTTCTGCAACCGATTTAGTCAGGTTGCGGATACGCAGGATGTAACGTTGACGTTCAGTCACAGAAATCGCTTTACGTGCGTCTAACAGGTTGAATGCGTGGCCTGCTTTCAGAATGCGTTCGTAAGCCGGCAGCGGCAGTGGTTTTTCAAGCTCAAGCAGCTCTTTACACTCTTTCTCACATTGTTCGAAGAAGCCGAATAGGAACTCAACGTCAGCGTGCTCAAAGTTGTAAGTTGATTGCTCGACTTCGTTTTGGTGGAAAATATCACCGTAAGTGACGTTTGAGCCGTCTGGTGCGACGTTCCAAACCAGATCGTACACAGAATCGACTTCTTGGATGTACATAGCCAGACGTTCGATACCGTAAGTGATCTCACCTGTTACTGGTTTACACTCTAGGCCACCCACTTGCTGGAAGTAGGTAAATTGAGTCACTTCCATGCCGTTTAGCCACACTTCCCAACCAAGGCCCCAAGCGCCGAGCGTTGGGTTTTCCCAGTTGTCTTCCACGAAGCGAATATCGTGAACCAGTGGGTCAATACCAAGAACTTCAAGGGAGCCAAGGTACAACTCTTGAATATTGTCTGGAGACGGTTTTAGCGCTACTTGGAACTGGTAGTAGTGCTGAAGGCGGTTTGGGTTTTCACCGTAACGGCCATCGGTCGGGCGACGTGAAGGTTGTACGTAAGCGGTCGACATTGGCTCTGGGCCAAGTGCACGTAGACAGGTCATTGGGTGAGACGTGCCCGCACCTACTTCCATATCTAGTGGTTGAACAATGGTACAACCATTTTGTGCCCAGTAATCCTGCAGCGCGAGGATCATTCCCTGGAAGGTTTTGATATCGTATTTTTGCATAGTAATTCGCGCGATTCTTTAAGTAAAAGTGGTGTCTAAAATAGAGAAAAAATAACAATCAAGTATAACGAGATATTCGCCTTGGGAGTAGGGCTAATCATGATTAATTGCTAGGCAAAAATCTCCTTTAATAGAAATTTTTTGCCTTATATAACCAAATTTTCTTAAAAGGGAGTAAATCTGCACTTTAGTACTTGAGATACGCGCGAGAGACGGATAGAATTTCGCCGTCTTTGGGGAGTAGCTTACTGAATTATCAACACTGGGATAATCGGTTCGTTCGTCAACATAATTGATGCCAAATCATCATGGCGTTCGAGACAAAGCGCGGCACTACACTACAACCATGTCGCTTTGTTTAGCAAGACCTTAGACAAATCATCACGAACCGAGGCGGGGCGTGAGGTTTGTCTTTGGTTTAAATAATAATCCCTGCCTCTTAAGAGCAAGTCGTGAGCGTTTTAGCTATCTCAATCACTACCGTCGCCTTGGCGGAAATTGGTGATAAAACCCAACTGTTGTCGCTGTTGCTAGCCAGCCGATACCGCAAACCTATTCCTATTATTGCAGCCATCTTTTTAGCCACGATTGCCAATCATGCCTTGGCGGCTTGGTTAGGTGTGGTGGTCGCAGATTACTTATCGCCGCAAGTGTTGAAATGGGTGCTGGTGGTGAGCTTTATCGCGATGGCCGCTTGGGTCCTGATCCCCGATAAGTTGGATGACGATGAACAGATTTCCAACCGAGGTCCGTTTATTGCCAGCTTCATTGCGTTTTTTGTCGCAGAAATTGGCGATAAGACCCAGATTGCCACGTCGATTCTGGGGGCGCAGTATGCCGATGCACTGACTTTGGTGGTGCTCGGCACCACGATAGGAATGCTGTTAGCCAATGTCCCTGTAGTGGTGATCGGTAAACTCTCCGCGGATAAGATGCCACTGGATCTTATCCGTAAAGTCACCGCGTTGCTGTTTGTTGCTCTGGCGGTAGGGGCGGCGCTGTTTTAAAGGCTGTTGCAGATAATCGGAGTAAACAGAACGAGTTAGCTTGTTTGGCCTGCGTTATAGCCGAGACAAACATTCGCTCTGAGACGTGATCGCTGACCTATTCGCGCCTCTATCGCCATGCTAATTTAACACTGTGAATGATAGCGAGAGGGCAAGCTTATGCTTACACGTTATATGGGGATGACCCCACGCAGTCAGAGTTACTTGTTCACCTTTGGTTTGGCGCTATGTCTATTAGCGATGGTGCTGACCGATATGTGGCTACCGATTGTCGCAGGGTCGTTTATTTTGACTGGACTGACAGTCGAGGCCTGGATTCGCGCTGAGCACATTATCCCGATGCATGAGGAGATGCGGGCAATGCAAAAGCAGATCACCAAGCTACAGTCGGAAGTGCGAACGCTAGAATATGATGAATAAACAAACGGCAGCCAAAAGGCTGCCGTTATTCTATCTACATGGCACTAAGCCATCCCTTTCTTTATCAGATATTGGTATGGCAGTTGGTCGGTTTGCGAACCAATCAACTGATGATCCATAAAGCGACAGAAACTGGGAATGTCGCGTGTGGTGGATGGATCATCGGCGTTAACCAGTAATACCTCACCATCTTGCATGTTGCGAATTGTCTTCCTGACCATCATTACTGGCTCTGGGCAGCGAAGTCCTTGCGCCTCGAGCGTTTGATTTGCCTGCTCTGGGTTGAATGTCATGGTCGTGTCTTTGGTTACTCAATTAGGCCTAGATGATACCCGTGAAGAAAAAATATTCAATAACCCCTTGGCAAAGTGATCATTTTGTTTTAACTTAGTTAACAAGTTGGTAACATCTTGAACGAGAGGGCAGATATTGTGACAGTTTTAGATCGACTCACTATCTATTCAGTGCTGTGTTTTATCTCATTCTGTGCTCTTGTGCTACGTTCACCAGCAGAATCATCGTCGTTCATGCCATTGCTCGGCATGGCCGCTACGGTGGTAGGGATTTGGCTCGAGATGCATCGCTGGCCGAGCGCATCTGAAGAGCAAGAAAACGGTTAACGGCCCTTCCAACTGTTACCGTTTTTATATCACTACGCTCAACTACATTCCGACACTATCCCCAGTTTTCTTGGGCTTCCCCGCTGAAAAGCGGGATTTTTTTTGCCTGAAAAAGGTACAATCGGCTTATCCCCAGACAAACAACATGGTTAGATGTGGAACTAGAAGATATTTATCGACGCGATCTTAATTTGCTGGTCGCTCTGCGAGTGCTGATTGAGGAGTGCAGCGTCAGTAAAGCAGCCCATCGTCTAAATTTGAGTCAATCGGCGATGAGCCGAGTGCTGGGGCGATTACGTGATTTGCTTGACGACCCTCTGTTTACTCGCCAAGGGCAGCACCTGATCCCAACCGAGAAAGCGCTGGAAATTGACCGTTTGCTAGGCGAGCCTTTGGAGTCGTTAAGACTATTGCTCTCTCCGGTTGAGTTTGAACCTAGTCGCTGCGACCAAACCTTCACCATTGCGACCACAGACTATGCGATGCAGACTATCTTGCCGTTTGCTCTGCCACGAATCTATCAAGAAGCGCCTAATGTGTCGTTCAACTTTTTACCTCTGCAACATGACAGATTGGCCGATCAGCTGACCTATGAAAACGCCGACCTTGCGATTTGCCGTCCGATGGGGCCGGTCGAACCATTGCGTAGTGAGATTTTAGGACGAGTTGGCGTGCTTTGCTTACTGTCAAAGCAGCACCCACTGGCGCAGAGTGAGATGAGTCTGGCGGATTATCTCACCTACCCACATGCGATGATTGCCATCAGCGATGGCGTAAAAGCGTTAATTGAAGGGGCGCTGGTGGATCAGCCCAAGCGTAAAATGGTACTGCGTGCCTATCATTTGGAAGCGGCGTTAGCGATTGTCGATACCATGCCGCTGATCATTACCGTCCCTGCTGATTTAGCGTATCTAGTTGCAGAGCGTTACGACTTGGTCATTAAGCCACTACCTTTTCAGTTTACGCCGTTTGATTACTCGATGATTTGGCATCCTCGTTGTGAGCATTCGCCTGCTCAGGAATGGCTACGTGGGATCGTAAAGGAAGAGTGTAGTCGCTTGATTGCCAAGCGGATTGAGGATATTGGGTTAGATTGACTTATTGAGTGGCTGCGTTTCTAGATAACCTGAATTAACACTGCTTCCCAAGTCGCTTGAGAGTCGCGATTCTTGTCGACCAGTGCAGAGCTCTTTCTGCGCATACTTGTCCGCAATGTCAATACAGGTTATTTGTGCCGAGGCTAATCTATAGCTTAATCACCACGCGACCCGTGACTTGGCCATTGGTGATGTCTTCTGCGTATTTTGCTGCTTCGGCTAGTTCTACTTCTGTACATGCTTGCTCAAAGTAGCTCTCTGGTAGTAGCTCAACCAATTTTTCCCACGCGGCGATGCGTTTCTCGGTTGGGCACATGACCGAATCGACACCTTGCAAACGAACGTTACGTAGGATGAATGGCATGACAGTGGTAGGCAGGTCAAAACCACCCGCCAGACCGCATGCGGCAACTACGCTGTTGTAATCCATCTGCGCCAACACTTTAGCCAGCACCTTGCTGCCGACGGTATCCACCGCACCTGCCCAAACTTGTTTTTCGAGTGGGCGCGCTGGTTCTTCAAACTCGACCCGGTCGATAATGCGCTTGGCACCAAGCTTCTCTAGTAGTGGACCGTTTTGCTCCACGCGACCAGTGACCGCTGCCACTTTATAGCCTAGTGTTGATAGCAGCGTCACCGCTACTGAGCCAACACCCCCACTGGCGCCTGTCACTAGAATTTCACCGTCTTCTGGTTTAACGCCGCCATCAATGATGGCTTGAACACAGAGCATTGCAGTGAAGCCTGCGGTACCGACCATCATCGCTTTTTTGCTGTCGAGGCCTTTAGGAAGTGGTACCAGCCAGTCTGCTTTTAGCCGCGCGCGCTGCGCCATGCCGCCCCAGTGGTTTTCACCCACGCCCCAACCCGTGAGGACGACCTTGTCACCTGCTTGGTAGCGTTCATCCTCTGAACTGACGACGGTTCCCGCAAGATCAATACCTGGCACCATGGGAAAGTTGCGGATAATTTTGCCTTTGCCGGTAATGGCTAAGCCGTCTTTGTAGTTGAGAGATGAGTAATCGACATCAATCAGTACTTCACCTTCTGGCAGTTGCGCGTCATCGATCTGTTCGATAGTTGCGATAGTACGTTTGTCTTCTTGGTTTAGAATCAGTGCGTTAAACATAGGTGGTCTCCACAAATAGAGCAGCAAATTAACAACTGGCTTAGAGTGTAGACTTAAAATTGGCATGACTAAAATGAAACTTTAGCATTATATCTATGCGTATCACGCATTTTAGCCAAGGCTTAATGAGCAGCAGTACGTGAACGGGATCGAAAAAAGAAAAGCCCTTAAAGCAAAAAGTTAAGGGCTTGAGATGTTAGGAAAGGAAGAACTTGTAGGATGGATTGTCGGTTTCATCCTTACATTGGTAACCTAGCTCGCGTAAATGCGCTGAAAATCGAGATAAATCCGACTCGTCCAGTTCAAAGCCACACAATACTCGTCCGTAATCCGCGCCATGATTGCGGTAGTTGAATAGGCTGATATTCCAATGGGTACCTAAGGTGCTCAAGAACTTGAGCAATGCGCCTGGGTATTCTGGGAACTCAAAGCTGTACAAACGCTCTTTAAGCGGTTTCGAGGGCTTCCCGCCAATCATGTAGCGCACGTGCAGTTTGGCCATCTCATCATCCGACAGATCAACCACCGGATAGCCGCCATCACGTAAGTCGTGAATGATATGATCGAGTTCTTCTTGACCGCCTAGCAGACGCACACCGACAAAAATATTGGCCAGTGAGTCATCGTTGTAGCGGTAGTTAAATTCGGTCACTGCTCGGCCACCGATCAGATTACAAAACTCAAAGAACGCGCCTTGTCGCTCAGGAATCGTTACTGCCAGTAAGCCTTCACGCTTTTCACCCAACTCACAGCGCTCAGACACATAGCGTAGACCGTGGAAGTTAGTGTTGGCCCCGGATAAGACGGTCCCTAGGTTTTTATCCTTAAGCCCATTTTGTTCGGCAAACTTCTTCAGACCAGCCAGTGCCAGTGCTCCGGATGGCTCAGCAATCGCACGAGTGTCTTCAAAGATATCTTTGACTGCTGCGCAAATTTCATCACTGGAAACCGAGATATGGCCATCAATGTATTTTTGGCACAGACGGAAGGTCTCTTCGCCAATGCGCTTAACCGCAACGCCATCGGCAAACATGCTCACTTGATCGAGAACCACAGGCTCGCCTGCATCGAGCGCTGCTTTGAGACACGCAGAGTCCTCTGGTTCGACGGCAATCACTTTGATTTCAGGCATCAGCTGTTTCACCAGTACCGCGACACCTGCGGCTAAGCCACCACCACCAACGGGGACAAAAATGTAATCAAGATGACCGTTTTGCTGCAGCATCTCCATACCAATTGTCCCTTGGCCCGCAATGACCAACGGATGATCGAATGGAGGGACAAAAGTGTAGCCATGTTCGGCTGATAAGCGCTCGGCTTCGGCTTTCGCTTCATCAAAATTACTGCCGTGCAGCACCACGTTGCCGCCAAAACCGCGTACCGCCTCGACTTTGATATCTGGGGTCGTCTTTGGCATCACAATCGTGGTTTTGATACCCAGCTTAGTCCCCGACAGCGCCATCCCTTGAGCATGGTTGCCTGCTGATGCCGCAATCACGCCCGCCGCTTTTTGTTCATCCGTCAGGCTCGCGACCATGTTGTACGCGCCGCGCAGCTTAAACGAGTGCACCGGCTGGCGATCTTCACGCTTGATTTGCACATGGTTGCCAATGCGCGCTGCGAGGCGAGGCATCTCTTGCAGTGGGGTGACCGTGGCCACTTCATAGACAGGGGCTCTTAAGATCTGGCGCAGGTAATCTGCGCCAGTTTGTTTGGTCAGAGTCATCTTTAGCCCTCTAGCTTAGATTTATCTCGTACCGCGCCTTTGTCTGCACTGGTCGCCATACTCGCGTACGCTTTAAGTGCGAATGAAACCTCACGTTGACGGTCAACCGGTTTCCAGCCTAACTGGTCTTGTTTCGCTCGGCGCTCAGCAAGCTCTTGCTCAGACACTTGTAGTGAGATAGAACGGTTTGGAATGTCGATGGCGATCATGTCACCCTCTTTCACCAAGCCGATCGCGCCGCCGTTCGCCGCTTCTGGCGATGCGTGACCGATAGACAGGCCAGAAGTACCACCAGAGAAACGGCCGTCAGTTAGCAGTGCACACTCTTTACCAAGACCCATGGATTTGAGGTAAGTGGTTGGGTAGAGCATTTCTTGCATGCCCGGACCCCCTTTCGGGCCTTCGTAGCGGATCACCACCACGTCGCCAGCTTTGACTTTGCCGCCTAAGATGCCCTCTACCGCATCCTCTTGGCTCTCAAACACAACCGCAGGACCGGTAAACTTATGGATGCTTTCATCCACGCCGGCCGTCTTAACGATACAGCCATCTAGGGCGATATTGCCTGAAAGCACCGCTAGGCCACCTTCTTGCGAGAAAGCGTTATCGATCGAGCGGATGCAGCCTTCAGCGCGGTCATCATCAAGGCGATCCCAGCGACAATCTTGAGAGAAGGCTTTAGTGGTACGAATACCCGCCGGGCCTGCGCGGAAGAACTTAAGCACGGCTTCGTCTTCCGTTTGCATGATGTCGTATTTGGCGAGCTGCTCTTTCATTGACAGACCCAGTACCGTGCGCGCGTTATTGTGCAGCAGGCCTGCGCGGTCAAGTTCACCAAGAATCGCCATAACACCACCAGCGCGGTGTACATCTTCCATATGGTATTTCTGAGTAGAAGGCGCCACTTTACATAGGTGTGGTACTTGGCGCGACAGGCGATCGATATCTTCCATATCGAAGTCCACTTCACCCTCTTGCGCGGCGGCCAGTAGGTGCAAAATGGTGTTGGTTGAGCCGCCCATGGCGATATCCAGTGCCATCGCATTTTCAAACGCATCAAAGGTAGCGATGCTGCGTGGCAATGCCGATTCGTCGTCTTGCTCGTAGTAACGTTTAGTCAGTTCAACAATGCGTTTACCGGCATTGATAAACAGCTGCTCGCGGTCTGCGTGCGTTGCTAGCATTGAGCCGTTACCTGGCTGAGAAAGACCGAGTGCTTCAGTGAGACAGTTCATCGAGTTGGCGGTAAACATACCTGAACATGAGCCACAGGTTGGACAGGCACTGCGCTCAATTTGCTCACTTTGCTCATCTGAGACTTTCGGGTCGGCGCCTTGGATCATCGCATCAACAAGGTCGAGTTTGATGATCTGATCAGAAAGTTTGGTTTTACCCGCTTCCATCGGGCCGCCAGAAACGAAAATCACAGGAATGTTTAGGCGCATCGACGCCATCAGCATTCCCGGAGTGATTTTGTCACAGTTCGAGATACATACCATGGCATCCGCGCAGTGGGCATTCACCATGTACTCGACGGAGTCGGCGATCAGTTCACGTGATGGCAGTGAGTACAGCATGCCGCCATGGCCCATCGCGATGCCGTCATCAACGGCAATGGTGTTAAATTCTTTGGCGATACCGCCTGCTTTTTCGATTTCGCCTGCAACCAGTTGGCCCATGTCTTTCAGGTGCACGTGGCCTGGAACAAACTGGGTGAATGAGTTCACCACGGCGATGATTGGTTTACCGAAATCTTCGTCTTTTACGCCGGTGGCACGCCATAAAGCGCGCGCACCGGCCATATTGCGTCCATGTGTTGTGGTTGCGGATCTGTATTTTGGCATTGTGTTACTTCCTATATTTGCCGGTGCTGTCTAGGCTTTGTCTGCGTCTTGTGGGTAAACGTAATCGAGCCAACCCCATTTATCTTCAGTGGTGCCATTAAATAGGCCGAAGTAAGCTTCTTGGAGCTCTTTGGTGATCGGGCCACGTTTACCACTGCCAACTTCAATTTTATCGATAGTGGCAACAGGAACGACCTCTGCTGCGGTACCGGTCATAAAGACTTCGTCGGCTAGGTATAGGGCTTCGCGCGCGATGTTCGCTTCACGGACTTCGTAACCACGATCTCGAGCTAATGTCATGATCGAGTCACGTGTGATACCCGGTAGGATGGCGCTGGTGGCTGGTGGTGTGGTGATCACTCCATCTTTAATGACGAAGATGTTTTCGCCCGCACCTTCAGATAGGTAACCATCAACGCTGAGTGCGATACCTTCATCATAACCGTGGCGGCGTGCTTCACCACCAACCAGTAGTGACGATAGGTAGTTACCCCCAGCTTTTGCTGCTGTTGGGATAGTATTCGGTGCCGCACGGTTCCAGCTGGAGATCATCGCATCCACGCCTTTTTCTAAGGCTTCTTCACCTAGGTATGAACCCCAAGGGAAAGCGGCGATGATCAGGTCCATTTCGGTACCAACCGGTGGGCACACGCCTAAACCCACATTACCCACAAAGCCCAGCGGGCGAATGTAGGCACTCTCAAGTTTGTTTTGACGTAGGGTTTCGCGGGTCGCTTCCATGATTTCCTCTACCGTGTATGGAATCGGGAAGCGATAGATTTTTGCCGAGTCTTTTAGACGCTTAGCGTGCTCAAGGTGACGGAAGACAATCGGACCTTTTGGTGTGTTGTAACAGCGCACGCCTTCAAAAACGGAAGTGCCGTAGTGCATCGCGTGGGTTAAAACGTGAACGTTGGCTTCTGCCCATGGAACCATTTCACCGTTAAACCAAATGTAGTCTGCTGTTTTTGTAGCCATTTATTGCCTTCCTTATGCACAAATTTTTTGTTGTAAGTTGTTATTTGGGAGTTCGTCATTCGCAATTTGCGTGACTTCAACAGTGCGCACATCCCACAGCTTTTCAATTTGGTTGGTGAGGAATGAGATAGGGCGGTCACTGTCGACGATGATTTCAACGCTGGCAATCTTGCTTTCGTGGTTCTGAGTCCCCGCCACTTGCTTGACAATGAAGCCGCGGTGGCGAACCACACGTAGAACACGTTCTAACAGTACCGGTTTATCGTCTGCTTTGATGTCGATGAGATATCTTTCCATGTTAGGTGTTCTCCAGCATATCGTTGTTCGATGCACCAGGTGGTACAAGCGGCCATACGTTTTCTTCTTCGTCGATTAAAACATGAAGTAAGTATGAGGTGTTACTTTCTAGCATCTCTTTTAGCGCTGGCTCAACTTCTTCTTTTTTGGTGATGGTTTTGCCAGGAATATCAAAAGCTTTGGCTAGCATGACAAAGTCAGGGTTGTCATCAAGAATCGTCTCGCTGTGGCGGCCATCAAAGAACAGTGATTGCCACTGACGGACCATACCCAAGCGCTGATTGTTGAGCAGGACGATTTTTACCGGGATCTGGCGACGCTTGAGGGTGCCAAGTTCTTGCACATTCATCATAAATGAGCCATCACCGGTAATGAGAATCGATTGGTCTCCAGGACGTGCCACTGCCGCGCCCATGGCGGCAGGTAAACCAAAGCCCATAGTGCCAAGACCTGCCGAGGTGATGAAGTTTTGTGGATTGCGCGGCTGAATATGCTGCGCTGCCCACATCTGGTGTTGGCCAACATCGGTAGACACAATCGAGCTGTCTGGCATTAGGTCGGACAGTTGCTTCAGTAGACCAGGGGCGTAGATGAGCTCTCCTGGATGGTCGTAACGCCACTTAAAGCCGCTGCGCAGGCTCTCGCTGTGTTTGAGCCAAGGGGTAATATCTTGCACTAACTCCAGTTGTGGCAAGATGGTTGGGATCTCGCCGCGAACTGGGGCATTGGCTTGGCGCAGTTTGTGGATTTCTGCGGCATCGACATCGATGTGAATCACTTTGGCGTTTGGCGCAAAGGTATCGAGCTTTCCGGTCACTCGGTCATCAAAACGAGCGCCAACCGCAATCAACAGATCACACTCTTGAACCACTAAGTTCGCTGCTTTGGTACCGTGCATGCCGAGCATGCCGAGATAATGCGGATCATGGCGTTCAATCGTGCCAAGCCCCTTTAGGGTGCTGACAGAAGGCATGGGATTGAGGCGTAGGAACTCACGTACTGAATCGGTCGCATGACCAAGCTGAACTCCACCACCTACATAGAGAACTGGACGAGAGCTTTGTGACAGCAGTTGCTGCGCTTGAGAAATGGCGCTTTGCTCGGCAACAGGCATCGCAGGTGGGGTAAAACCAGGTAGCGTGGTGACTGGCGCTTGAGCGAGTTGAACATCTTTGGCGATATCGACAATCACTGGGCCAGGGCGACCGGTTTTTGCGACTTCAAAGGCTTCTGCCAGAGTTGGGGCAAGCTCGTTGATGTCGGTCACGAGGTAACTGTGTTTGGTACAGGAGAGCGACATGCCGATCACATCCATCTCTTGGAAAGCGTCGGTGCCGATATGAGAACTGGCGACTTGCCCGGTAATGGCAACAAGAGGGATAGAGTCCATAAAGGCGTCGGCAAGGCCGGTCACTAGGTTGGTTGCCCCAGGGCCAGAAGTCGCCATGCAGACCGCGACATCTTGGGTTGAACGCGCCATCCCTATGGCCGCCATGGCTGCGCCTTGTTCGTGGCGGCAGAGGATGTGCTCAACGCCACCATCATACAGCGCATCATAGATGGGCATGATGGCTCCGCCTGGGTAACCGAAAACGGTTTTAATTCCTTGTTGGTGAAGTGCCGCTACGACTAACTCGGCTCCAGTCATCGTGCACCTCCTCGGCTGTCCCTAGTTTGGTTTTGTGTTGTGTTGCACGTCATGTGCGCTCCCATTCTTCCTGTCTGCTCTTGGTTTTCTTGAGCTTAGTTTCTATGTCAGCCAAAATTTTCAGCGTACTAATTGTAAAAAAACCCCCGGACTTTTCAGTGCGGGGGTTTTTTCTATTCTGTGGCTATCTTTCGCCCACTAGACCCCGCGCGGTGTCAATAATGACCACGATAATCAGGGCAATCAGTGCGTTGAAGCGGGCGTTGATATTCATTGTTATTTCTTGTGTTGTGTTTGCCTAATAAGGCACGAAATTGTTTGCGTCTCTAGTGGTAACACACAATTCCGTTAAATGACAAGCAAAAACTCATTCTTTTTTCACATTCTCTAAGCATCTGAGCAAGCTATATAACAACCTTGATAACAAATTAAATGAACTATCAAGGGGATAAATAATGTTCAACCACAAGATGATTTCACTATGGGGTTAGCAGTGATTCACAGCCGAGCTTGTGTCGGGGTTGAAGCGCCATCAGTGACGGTGGAAGTACACATTAGTAATGGGATGCCTGGTTTTACTTTGGTCGGTTTGCCAGAGACGACGGTTAAAGAGTCGCGCGATCGAGTGCGTAGTGCCATCATTAATTCCCGCTTTGAGTTTCCCGCAAAGCGGATTACGGTCAATTTGGCGCCCGCAGATTTACCCAAAGAGGGAGGGCGATTTGATTTGCCGATTGCGTTGGGTATTTTGGCTGCGTCAGAGCAGATCCCGCTCAGTGATTTGCATCATCAAGAGTTTGTTGGTGAATTAGCGTTGTCAGGTGAGTTGCGCCGAGTTAAAGGGGTGTTGCCTGCTGCATTGGCGGCCAATCATGCCCAAAGGCAGTTGGTGGTGCCGATGGATAACAGTGGGCAAGCGGCGTTGGTTGGCCGCGATAGACATAAATCTGCACAGAGTTTGCTCGAGGTGTGCGCCGATTTAGCGGGGCAGCAGCGTTTGGGACTGCACCCCAGTCTCGTGCCTGAGAAAACCGGTTCGTCTTCCCGTGACTTGCAAGACATTATCGGACAGCAGCAAGGTAAGCGAGCGTTAGAGATTGCGGCGGCAGGCAACCATAACTTGTTGTTTTTAGGCCCACCAGGCACCGGAAAAACCATGCTGGCGTCGAGGCTGTGCGATTTACTGCCGGAAATGAGCGATCAAGAAGCGCTAGAGACCGCATCGGTGGCATCGCTGACGCAGCAAGAGATCAATGAGCACAATTGGAAGTCGCGCCCGTTTCGCGCACCGCATCATTCCAGTTCGATGGCGGCGTTGGTTGGCGGCGGCTCCATCCCTCGGCCGGGAGAGATCTCTTTGGCTCACAATGGATTATTGTTTCTCGATGAGATGCCCGAATTCGAACGCAAAGTACTCGATTCGTTGCGTGAACCACTGGAATCTGGGGAGATCATCATTTCTCGCGCTCAAGGCAAAACCCGTTTTCCGGCTCGATTTCAGTTAGTTGGTGCGCTCAACCCCAGCCCGACAGGTTACTATGAAGGCAATCAATCACGGGTAAACCCACAATCGATATTGCGCTATTTAAGCCGTTTGTCGGGGCCGCTGTTGGACCGGTTTGACATGTCGTTGGAGATCCCTGCTTTGCCTAAAGGCACGTTAGCAGAAGGGGGCGACCGAGGAGAGCCTACGGAGGTGGTTCGCCAGCGCGTTCTGACGGCGCGAGCAACCATGTTGTCTCGCGCTGGTAAGGTGAATGCTCTGCTAGGCAGTCGAGAAATAGAGACCTACTGCCCATTGCATAAGCAAGACGCGGAGTTCTTGGAGAGTGCGCTGCACCGTTTGGGTTTATCGATTCGGGCCTACCATCGCATCATTAAGGTGGCCCGAACCATTGCCGATTTAGAGGGCGGCGCCGACATCGAGCGCCACCATCTAGCGGAGGCACTTGGCTATCGCTCGATGGATAGGCTGCTGCGGCAATTAACTGCGCAAGCGGTTTAACTAAGCTTGCGCAGGTGGACCAAGATGATTAGAACTTCAAGTTGATACCACCAGAGAGAATAAGCTGTTCGCTATCATAGAACTGGATATTCGAATCTGTTTGCCCGTAACCTGCGAACGAGACAAAAGAGAGATTGCGCCACCCCATCAACTGCTGGAACTCGTAAGCGGCAAAAAAGCTTAAATCATTGTCATCACGAGTGAGGCTGTACACCGGATGAACCGCCTCATAGCTAAGGTCAGTATAACTGGCTGTGAGTGCCAACTGGTGGCGGTCAAAGCGTTGAAATAGTGATAATTCACCGCTCCAAGCGTTAAACGAATGCGCATCTCCTTTGGCGTCTGATTCTAGATAGCTGATAGAGGGAACTAGGAACGTACTGCGGCTTAAGAAGAGGCGGAAACTGCCTTTGACATACAGCTTGTCGGCGTTGCGGTTGAGTAAGCTGGCGTTATAACCCGAATCAAGGCCAGATCGTTCGTTATCAATCTCTTGCTGTGCGATTGCTGTGTCCAAGGTAAAGCCTGAACCTGCAATGTTCGACAGCTTTAGTCGATAAGCGTTGCCTTGTTCGTCGGTGGTAGTGCGTGGTGAACCGACCACAAATGGATCGGCCCATGTTTCACCAGACATAATGGTCGGTAGGTAGGAGATATCAATGACTGTTCCGTTGGCTAATTTCTGCTTGAAGCCGAGCTCAAGCGCTAAGGTACCAATGGCGATGTCTTCGCGCGACGTACCGGCATAGAGCTGTTTATCTAACCCTTGACCAAAGGTAAAGGCAATGTTGCCTAGCGGCAGAGGTAAAAATTTGCTATCGCTTGGCGCTTTTTGGTTGTTGTCGCTAATGATCGCGTCATTATCGGTATTGAAATTGGAGCTTGAGGATATATAACCTGCACTCAGTGAGATCTCGCCACTGATGCCCGCAGAGTCGGACAGTTGGGCAAAAGCGAGTGGGCTAGATAATAGCGCAAGTGCAAAAAATATCGGTTTGGTTGGCATTTCCATTCTCCCTGGTGACCTTGTTAGGCTGAACCTCATCTGGTTAGATGCGACAAACTACTCGGACCATCGTTTGATTTGTTTCAAACTTGGCGTTGGCTTGTATACTTACACGCTGTTTTATTCTTCGTACGAAGAATTGGTTAAATTTCTAATTAATCTCACTTTTAAGCGCTATGTTGGCACATTTACTCCTATTCTTGAATGTTTGTTTAGTCATTATTAACTCGGCAGTATGCTCAGTTGCTATCTGTTTGGTCGCTGTGATCAAGCTGTTATTGCCAGGCGACAGACTCAAATCTGCTGCGACTCAAGTGGCAAACAAGGTGATGTGGTTGTGGGCCACGATTAACGCTGTGATTTTAAATATCTCCAACCCGGTTGAATGGGACGTTCAAGGAGGAGAGGCGCTGAACAAGAATGGCTGGTATCTGATGATCAGCAACCATTTAAGCTGGACAGATATCGTAGTGTTATGTTGCGTGTTTAAAGATCGCATTCCGATGCCGAAGTTCTTTCTTAAACAGCAGCTATTGTATGTGCCCTTTATCGGTATGGCCTGTTGGGCGCTCGATATGCCGTTTATGCGCCGCTACTCGCGTGAGTATTTGATCCGCCATCCAGAGAAGCGTGGCCAAGATTTAGCGACCACGCGCCGCTCGTGTGCCAAGTTTAAACATACCCCAACCACGGTGGTGAACTATGTTGAAGGTACCCGTTTTACCGAGGATAAACAGTGCAACAGCAAGGCTGGGTATCAATACCTACTACAACCCAAAACCGGAGGGATTGCTTACACCTTGGCGGCAATGGGCGAGCAGTTTGATAACATCATTGATGTGACCTTGGCATATCCAGACAATACCAATAAACCGTTTAAAGATATGCTGATGGGGCGGATGACCAAGATAGTGGTGCGGACCCGATTGTTGCCGGTGGATGAACGGGTACTGGGCAATTACTTTGATGATAAGCCTTACAAAAGGCAGTTTCAGCAATGGCTTGGTGGGATTTGGCAAGAAAAAGATAGTCAGCTGAAACAGATCTATCGACGCTAAAGGGAGCAGGTGCTCCCTTTAGTCTGGTCGGCTTTACTTTTTCAGTAGGAAGTCGACGATTTGGTAAAACTCTTCTGCTGAGCGAGCTTGTACTAGGTAGCGGTTGTTGACTACCACTGAAGGAACGCCTTGAATGCCAGAGTCTTTGAATTTTTTGTCAAAGCGGCGCACCATGGAATCAACGGCAAAACCGTTGAACGCATTATCAAACTTCTTACCATCAATGCCTTCATCGATAAAGATTTGACGCAGCTCTTCGTCGTTCTTTGGCGCTTTGTTCATGTTGTGGATGCGATTGAACATCACCGCTGACATTTTGTCTTCAACCTTTAACGACACCATAGTGGCGTATGCCTTGCTCATCGATAGACCCATATTGCCACCCATGAAAGAGACGTGATTTTTCTGTAGCTTCACCCCTTCTGGCAGCTTGGTTTTCAAATTCTTGATCAATGGCTCGAAGCTGTTGCAATGAGGACAGTAGAACGAAAAAAATTCGGTGACTGTCGGTTTGGTCGATGGTTCAAGGTCGAGAACCTGATAGTGTTGGCCTTCTTTAAATGCTTCTGCGTGAGCGGCGAAGCTCAGCATCAGCGAGATAACAAGTGTAAACAGCTTTTTCATTATATTTTTACTCCATTGATTCGGCTTGGTTACCACTGAGGCATTAAAGACAAAGGCGGCTCGTTGAGC
The DNA here is from genome assembly GCF_023195835.1 of Vibrio sinaloensis. Classification (NCBI taxonomy): domain Bacteria; kingdom Pseudomonadati; phylum Pseudomonadota; class Gammaproteobacteria; order Vibrionales; family Vibrionaceae; genus Vibrio; species Vibrio sinaloensis. Next base: position 29,963 of record NZ_CP096199.1, read on the forward strand.
GCGGATATCTGCTCTTTAAACCCAAGCACCTGACTTTCCCAATATTTTGGATCATTAAACCAGGGGAAGGCGATAGGAAATGCAGGATCGTGCCACCTTTTTGCTAACCATGCCATATAGTGCACCATCCGTAGACCGCGTAAAGGCTCAATTAGTTTCAATTGATTAACATCAAAATCACAAAATTCTTGATAGGCTTCCAGAATCGTATCCAGTTGCGCCAGCTTTTCATGACGCTCCCCGCTTAATAGCATCCATAAATCTTGCACCGCTGGCCCATTGCGCGAATCATCCAGATCGACAAACATCGGGCCATCTCGCCACAAAATATTGCCGGGATGGCAGTCACCATGCAAGCGGATTAACTGACTAGATTCACTCCAGTGGTTTTCAAGAGATTGGATTAGCAGATCAAGGTCGCTAAAAAAAGCGTTTTCAAGATGACTTGGAATAAACGCAGATTGTTGCAGCAAGTTACGTGGCTGATAAAGGTACTCTTCCAGACCTATGGTCGGGCGATGCTGGAAAGTCTGTTTTTCGCCCACTTTATGGATTCGGCCTAAAAAGCGGCCCACACCTTCAAGTTGGTCAAAGTTGTCCACTTCAAATTGACGTCCACCCACACTGGCAAAAAGGGCAAACAGGTAGCCTTGGTAATGATGTAAGGTGTCGCCGTTGATGCGAATTGGCGGAGCCACAGGGATCTCCGACTCGATAAGCTCTAGGGTAAAGTCATGCTCTTCTTGTATTTGCGCCTGACTCCAGCGCTCGGGTCGGTAAAATTTGACTACGTAGCGTTGGCGCTCTTCATCGCTAAATTGGTAGACCCGGTTTTCATAGCTATTGAGCGCAAGAAAGCCAGATTCAGCGCGAATGCCGATGCTTTCCAGCGCGTACCACATAAAGTCGGGGGTTAAAGCATCAAAGTTAAAAGCGTGTTCGGTCATAAAATAAAAGGGGTTCATTGCTGAACCCCTTTCCATTAGTGTGCTGGTGATTACAGTTTCTTAATGAAACGGCTTTCGACAGCAGTAGAGAAGTCTTGGCTATCCGAGAGTATAAACTGAATTGTGGAAACCGGAGAGCTAAGATTGTCTGGATTGACGCCCAAACTCATTGGCAAGTTAAGCACTTCGCCTGGGGCGACTTGGATAGTTTGCTTGCCGTACCATGAGACATCGCTGAGCCCCTCGACGCTGAGGCGATACTCTTGTGCTCGCTGAGTTTTGTTGATGATCTTGAGCGTGTAAGTGTTTTCGACTTCGCCCATGCCATTGACTCTAAATAGCTGATTTCGGTCGCGCAGTACGCTCAAACCCGCAGGGTCGACACTCGCCACTTGGACGAAGAACAGACCAATCATCACCAACAACACAGCGCCATAACCGAGCAGTTTCGGCCGCGCGACTTTAGTGTGTTTGCCAGAGAGACGATGCTCAGTGGTATAGCTAATCAGCCCTTTTTCATAACCCATGCGCTCCATGGTCTGATCACAGGCATCAATACAAGCGCCACAGTTTATGCACTCATACTGCAGGCCGTCGCGAATATCAATACCGGTCGGACACACCTGCACGCACAAGTCACAGTCGATACAATCCCCTAAACCGAGTGCTTTGGGATCGGCTTTGCGCGAACGAGGTCCACGAGTTTCACCACGTTTGCTGTCGTAACCGACAATAAAGGTGTCTTTATCGAACATCGCAGATTGGAAACGCGCATACGGGCACATATGAACACACACAATTGAGCGCATCCAGCCAGCGTTGGCGTAGGTACAGCCGGCAAAAAACAGCACCCAAAATACCGGCCAGAAAGCGGCATCAAAGGTAAAGAACCCAACAACCAGCTCTTTGACGGGAATAAAATAGCCGACGAATGTCAGGCCAGTGGCGATAGCGATGGCAATCCAGGCGGCATGTTTGGCCACTTTACGCATCAGTAGATTCGAGGTGAGCTTGTTGGCGTCTTGTTTGCGACGCTTGTTGGCACTGCCTTCCAGTTTCTCTTCAAACCAGATGTACATAAAGGTCCACACGGTTTGCGGACACAAGTAGCCACACCAGACACGGCCTAAAAAGGTGGTGAGAAAGAACAAACCGAAGGCGGCTATCATAAACAACAGGGCGAGTAAGGTCAGATCTTGCGGATAGAGGGTGGTGCCAAAAAAGTTAAACTGTTGGTTGCCGATATCCAACAAGATCGCTTGGCGATCGCCGTAGGGGATCCATGGCACCATGCCGAACAGCACCAATAAAAACCAGCCTCCATAGCGACGTAGTTTCTGAAATGTTCCTTTACTTTCGCGAACATAGATTCGATTGCTAGGGTTAAACCTGTCCCCTTTGGTTTTGTGGGTCTTGGGGTTAAAGGTTTTGGGAGTCACATCTTTGACATCAATTTTATCCCGACTCATTACGCTTCCTTTTAAGGCTAAATGGCGAGATTTCTATTGCTCTCGCTCGGTATTGTGCTGGTTTTATATTTTAGTAAGTTCTTATGGACGGCGATTATATACCCGATAACAAATTTATTTCTTTAAGGCTATCAACCTTTAACAACAAAGTGCACAACAGTTCTATAAATAAATCGCCTAACAGTTTTTTGTTTTAAAACGATTTATATATAAAAAAAGCGACCCACAGGTCGCTTACTTAGCGTATAAATGTTTAGTCGATCAGGCCACGGGCACGCAAAATGGCGGTTTTAAAGTCGTCTTCTTGGTCTTTCTTTAGGCCCGGAATCATTTCGTCTTTGTCACTGTTGCGCATTTTAAGATGGTAAATAAGAACATCGTCTGTCAGATCTTCTAGTTTGCCCTCATAGCCCGCTTCTTGAGCAAGCTTAACGATCATCTGTAGCAGGTTGAGTTCTTGGTCTTTTTGCCACTCGGGCTCAAGCAGCTCGAGTAACTCTTCAATGCGATGGCATTTCATCGGCTTTCTCCACATTTTTTATAATGATTTGTAGCCAAAGGTATCAAATTGAGCCATCGAAGGTAAGAAAAAAGCGCAGTGGGCACTGCGCTTTTTAATTTTACCAAGCGGGATAAATATGTGATCGGATATTTATGCTGTTTGGTATTAAGCTGCTTGAACAACTTTGGCAGGAGCGGTGGCCATTACGGCTGCTTGCTCGACCAAAGTCATCGCCGGAGCAGATTTTTTTGCCATTGGAGCGGCGACAAAGCCACTGCGACGGCGCATCGCACTACGGTTGGTGTGCGAAAACCTGACTGCTGTTGGGCGCATTAAGGTACCTAACTGTCAGGCATATCCATTGCCAATGTAATGGCCTGATTAACTATGAGTTGAGCTTCATCGCTGAAGTTTGGCTCTTTCTGGCTTACGCCAATCCAAATAATTAATCAGGGTTATCGATATGCACGCATATCAATAAATAGATTAGCACTAACAGTTTGACTGGTCGATAAATAATCGATGTCAATCCACTACAATTATGTGAACAACTCACTAGTCGTGATACGGTGATGCAGATTAGTATGGACATCTCTAGATTGTCTCGTTGATGCCACGGAGGTAAGTATGTCGTTATTCAAAAAAACCTTGGCGAGTTTTGGGATAGGTTCTGCAAAAGTCGATTCGGTATTGCAGCAAGAAGTGCTGTACCCGGGGCAAAAGGTCAATATTACCATTCATGTTTATGGCGGCTCGACCGAGCAAGAGATCGATAACATCGACCTCAAACTCTATTGTCGCTATATCAAAGAGGTCCCCGCGGACCCTGATAAGAGTCAGAATAATGCCGGAAGAATGCGTCGAGTACCGGCAAACTATGCGTTGGCCAAATGGTCACTGCCGTATGCGTTTACCATCAAACCTGGCGAGACCCGCGATTTCAATGTTGAGCTGGATGTGCCTTGGAACACCCCGATTACGGTGGGTGACTCCAAAGTATGGTTAGAGACAGGGTTGGATATTGCGATGGCCAAAGACCCAACCGATACCGATATTTTGACCGTGAGACCAGATGCGCTACTCGATGGTATTTTTACCGCTTTGGAGGAGCAAGGACTGCGTATTCGTCAGGTGGAGTGTGAAGAGGTGGATGGCTTTGCTTTGCCGTTTGTTCAAGAGTTTGAGTTTGTGCCGACTACCGGACCTTTTCATGGCCGCTGGCGCGAATTAGAAGTGGTGGCGTACCGCACCGACGATGAGTTGCAAATGTGGTTTGAGATAGATCGCCACCGTGAGGGAGCGAAAGGCATGCTTGCTAGCTTGCTTGGCATCGGCCAATTGAAACGTCAACTGGCGATCCCGCTTCACACCTCAGCGCAAGAGGCCGGTCAGCAAGTCTTAGCCTATTTAGACCAGCACTCTTAACCAAAATTTAACCGCTTTCAGCTTACAGGTGTAAGCTTAATATGCCATACTCTTGAGTCATTATTCTAAACATGATTCGGAGTATGGTGTTGATGTCTGCTATCCCTGCCTCTCAGTACAGTACCAAGGAAGAGTTTGCCAATACGCTGACCCATGCGATTGGCATGGTGTTAAGTATTGTTGGTTTAGTGCTGCTTTTGGTGAAGGCCAATCAACACGATGCCGATGCATTAACCATCACCAGTATGGCTATTTACGGCGCAAGTATGATTGTGTTGTTTCTCGCTTCGACCTTGTACCACGCGATCCCTCATCAACGAGCCAAACGCGCGCTTAAGACTTTTGACCACTGCGCTATCTACTTGTTGATCGCCGGCAGCTACACGCCTTTTTTGCTGGTGAGCTTACGCACCCCGCTGGCAATGGGATTGATGGCCGTCATCTGGGGGATTGCGCTGTTTGGCATCTTGATGAAACTGGCGTTTGTTTACCGCTTTAAGAAGTTGTCTTTGGTGACGTATTTGCTGATGGGTTGGCTGTCGCTGATAGTGATTTACCAACTGGCGATCACCTTGTCGATCGGAGGATTAACCTTGTTGGCGCTAGGTGGCGTGATCTACTCACTCGGGGTTATCTTTTATGTCGCAAAACGCATCCCATATAACCATGCGATTTGGCACGGCTTTGTCCTGGCGGGATGCGCCTGTCACTTTTTGGCGATTTATCTCTATGTCGAGCCTGTTTAACGTCGCCAGAAAGCGGGAAAGAAGAGCACCAGTAAGGTTAAGATCTCTAATCGCCCCATTAACATACCTAAGCTCAACAACCATTTAGCGGCATCAGGTAGCGGGGCAAAGTTACCGGTTGGGCCGATGACGCTACCCATACCAGGGCCGACATTCGCCACTGCGGTAATCGAGCCGGATATGCTGGTGATCGGATCGAGTCCCATTGCACTGAGGCCACCGGCAATGGCAATAATCGTGATAAAGAAAGTCAAACCAAAAGCCACCACCGAGCGAACAATATCGTCGTTGACTGGACGCTGATTGTATCGCTGCACAAACACCCCCGATGGGTGAATCAGCTTCATCATTTGTTTATTAAGCAGTGTCATTGCGATTTGAAAACGGAATATTTTGATGCCGCCAGAGGTTGACCCGGAGCACGCGCCGGCCATCATCAAAAAAGCAAATAGCGTGGTCGGCAGTGCGCCCCAAGCGGTGAAGTCTTCTAAGCCAAAACCTGTGGTGGTCACCACAGACACGATGTTGAACATCGACACACGCAACGCATCAAGCACCGCATAGCCATCACGAATCACCAACCAGGCTGCGATAATCAAACTAGAGATGAGAAACAGGTAGCTAAAACCGCGTACCTGAGCATCATCAAGCAGCTCGTGGAATCTGCGCTTGCGAATGGCGGCGACAAATAACAAGAAAGGTAAACCTCCGAGGAACATAAACAGAGTCGCGACCCAGTGTGCACCGTTGGAGAAATGGTTCATTGAGCCGTCGGAGGTCGAGTAACCACCGGTCGATAGGGTAGTGAAAGCGTGGTTTATCGCTTCAAACAGGTTCATGCCCGTTAGCAGGTAGCCGACGATGCACAAGCCGGTGAGCGCTAGATAGACAGTAACGATATTCTTGGCCACTGTTTTGGCTCTTGGGCTGCTTTTATCTGACCAGTCGGAGGATTCGGTATGGAATAGCTTCATCCCTCCGACGTTGAGCATCGGCAGTACCGCCACGGCCATGACGATAAAGCCAATGCCACCGAGCCACTGCAAAATTGACCGCCACAGTAGGATACTGGGCGCCATGTTATCTAGCCCACTCAGCACAGTAGAACCTGTGGTGGTAATGCCAGACATGGTTTCAAAGTAGGCGTCGGTAAAGCTAATGTGGTTGATAAACACAAAGGGCAAGGCGGCGAACGCGCTGGTGATTATCCACACCAAACTGGTGATCAAGAACATATCCCGTACACTCAGTTTGAACGCCTTAGTTCGGCCTATACTTAAGCAGATAAACGCGGCCAAGTGGGTGATCAGCACTGACTGGCCAAATTCGAGAAAGCCAGCGCTGCCAGTCACAAAGGCAACTATGGTCGGCACGTACATAAACAGCGCCAGTTTTGACAGGACCAGTCCTATCACAAAGAGCACTGGGCGGAAGTTCACCATGGCTTCGGCCTACAAAAAGAACGGGCTCGGTTGGAATAGCGCCTCGACGTCGGGCACGTACTTCTTGTCCACTAAGAACATCACCACATGGTCATCTTGCTCAATGACCGTTCTATCATGGGCGATCAGCACTTCGTCGCCGCGGACAATCGCACCGATGGTGGTACCCGGTGGAAGCTTAATGTCACCAATGGCACGGCCAACCACCTTAGACGTGGTTTCGTCGCCATGAGCGATGGCTTCGATCGCTTCGGCGGCGCCGCGACGTAGTGAAGAGACGTTGACAATATCCGCACGACGAACGTGGGTCAGTAGTGCCGATATCGTGGCTTGTTGTGGCGAAATCGCCACATCGATCACGCCGCCCTGTACTAGGTCTACGTAAGCGCCGCGTTGGATCAACACCATCACTTTTTTCGCGCCCATCCGCTTGGCCAACATGGCAGACATGATGTTGGTTTCGTCTTCATTGGTCAGGGCGATAAACACATCGACCTGATCGATATTTTCCTCGGTCAATAACTCTTGGTCTGCTGCGTCTCCACAGAAAACGATGGTGTTTTCTAGCTCTTCAGACAGCTTTTCGGCGCGCTGATAACTGCGCTCAATCAGTTTGACGCTGTAAGAGTGCTCAAGACGACGTGCGAGACTGGCGCCGATGTTGCCCCCGCCGACAATCATGATGCGGCGATAAGGTTTTTCCAGACGCTGCAGCTCACTCATCACCGAGCGAATATGGTTGCTGGCCGCGACAAAAAACACCTCATCGTCGGCTTCGATGACGGTGGTGCCTTGCGGTCGAATCGGACGGCCTTGGCGGAATATCGCCGCGACGCGAGTATCGATGTGCGGCATATGCTCACGCAGCGCCGATAAGGCATTCCCGACTAATGGGCCGCCATAGTAGGCTTTGACCGCCACTAAACTGACTTTCTGTTCGGCAAAACTGACCACTTGCAGGGCGCCCGGGTATTGAATCAAGCGCTCAATGTAGCTAGTCACTAGCTCTTCCGGCGCAATCAAGTGGTCAACCGGAACCGCGCCAGATTGAAATAGGGCTTCTTTTTCGGCCAAATACTGGGGTGAACGAATCCGTGCGATACGATTTGGGGTGTTAAACAGCGAGAAAGCGACCTGACAGGCAGCCATATTGGTTTCATCCATATTGGTGACTGCGACCAACATATCGGCATCTTGCGCGCCCGCTTCACGTAGAACGTCTGGGTGGCTAGCGTAGCCGTTAACGACGCGCAGGTCATACTTATCTTGTAGCTCACGCAAGCGGTCACTGTCTCGGTCTACGATGGTAATGTCGTTATTCTCGCCGACTAAGTTCTCTGCCAGTGTACCGCCAACCTGTCCTGCACCAAGGATGATGATTTTCATACCGTTTTCTCGTTTAACTAATCAAAAAGGCGCCAGTATGTCTGCCGCCGTATCGGTTACGCGTTTTTGTTGAGGATGGCGTAGTAGAAGCCATCCATGTCCTCTTCACCTGGCAAGATTTGGCGACCAGGATTGTCTACTGTCGAACCGTGCAGTTGAGCATCCTTGGTTCGCGCCAAGAAGGCTTTCACCTGCTCACGGTTTTCTTGCGGAGTGATAGAACAAGTCGCATAAACTAGCGTGCCACCTGGCTTTAGCTGCTGCCACATCGCATCCAGAATTTCACTTTGCAGCTTGGCCAAAGCCTCGATATCGTCGGCTCGACGTAGCCATTTGATGTCTGGATGACGACGAATCACGCCAGTCGCTGAGCAAGGGGCATCGAGTAGAATGCGATCAAATTGCTCACCTTGCCACCAATCTTGTGGATTTCGTGCGTCACCGCAAATCACCTTGGCTTTGAGGTTCAAGCGCTCTAAGTTATCGTGAACGCGCTTTAAACGACTCTCATCGCAGTCGATAGCGACCACTTCACAGCCTTGAGTACGCTCTAGGATATGCGCCGTTTTGCCACCGGGTGCAGCGCAGCAATCTAAGATCAGTTCACCATCTTGTGGCGTCAGGTAGTTGATGGATAACTGAGCCGCCGCGTCTTGAACCGACACCCAACCTTTGTCAAAGCCTGGCAACTGAGTGACATCACACGGTGCGGCTAATTTTACGGCGTCTTTGGCTTCGCTATGAATCGAGTTATCTATGTTTTCATTTTTAAGCAGTTCAAGGTACTCATCGCGCGAGTGGTGTTGATGGTTCACACGCAGCCACATCGGTGCCTTACTGTTGTTTGCTGCAACAATCTCTTGCCACTGCTGCGGATAGCTTTCCTGTAGCAGCTTAAGTAGCCAGCTAGGGTGGCCGTACTTGCCGGCGTTATGACTCACCGCTAAAGCGTCTAATTCTTCTTGATTGCGCTGGTAGTTGCGTAATACCGCGTTGATTAAGCCACGCAAGCGCGGGCCTTTCAGCGTTTTGGTGCCTTCTACTGTTTCGCCGACAGCCGCGTGTGCAGGAATTCGCATAAAGCTCAGTTGGTAGATGCCCACTAAGATCAGGTGATGAAAAACGCGCTGCTTCCCCTTGAGCGGTTTATCCATCAGCTCATTGGCGATCGATTCTAAACGCGGTAGGTAACGCAGAGCACCGTAGCAGATCTCTTGTAACAGTGCGTGATCACGAGGCTTGATGGTTTGTTGCGCCGCAGGAAGGGCGTTGGAAAGAGAGTGACCTTTATCGACCACTTGAAATAGGACGTTGGCTGCTGCAGCGCGAACATTCATGTTGAATACCTTGTTGCTGAGAAGGCATCTCTGCCTTCGAAAAGTTCGTAATAGTGAGCCTGACTTGGTTGGTCAGGCTCGAATAGGGGATTAGCTAAGCTCGCTACCCACCTCAAACCAGCTCGCGCGGGCATTGAGGATATCTTGCACAGGCATGGCTTTTTTACCCGGAACCTGCAGTTGCTCAAGCACCAATACATCTTGGCCTGTTGCCACGTAGATACCTGACTTATCAGCGCGCAAAATGGTGCCTGCTGGCTTATCTGCAGATTGCGCCTCAACCCGGCTTTGCCAAACTTTGATACTGTGCTCGGCTGCAACAAAGTGGCTCATCGGCCAAGGATTGAAAGCACGAACGCAACGTTCAATGTGTGCTGCGTCGTCGTTCCAGTTGATGCGCGCTTCCTCTTTACTCAGTTTCTTCGCGTAGTTGGCGAGCGCGTCATCCTGTTTCTCTGCCACGGCAGAGCCGTTGGCAATATCGGTCAGGCACTCGACCAGCGCTTGTGGACCGAGTTCTGCTAGCTTTTCGTACATGGAAGCGCTGGTGTCTGTCGCTTCTATCGGCAGGGTGGCAATCTTCAGCATATCGCCAGTATCTAGGCCGATATCCATCTGCATAATGGTCACGCCCGTCTCTTTATCTCCAGCCCAGATAGAGCGTTGGATCGGTGCCGCGCCGCGCCAGCGCGGAAGAATCGAGCCATGGACATTGATACATCCCAGCTTCGGAGTATCCAGTACCGCTTGCGGTAGCAGTAACCCGTAAGCCACGACTACCATAAGGTCGGCATTGAGGTCGGCCAGCTGTTGTTTGGCTTCATCAGACTTGAAATTCTCAGGCTGGTAAACCGCAATATCATGCTCAACCGCGATATTTTTTACCGGGCTTGCTGTTAGCTTTTTGCCACGACCTGCAGGACGGTCAGGTTGGGTATAAACAGCGATAATCTCGTGCTCCGAAGACAACAACGCCGCCAAGTGACGGGCGGCGAAATCCGGAGTACCAGCAAAAACAATTTTCAAAGGTTTGCTCAAGGTACCTTCCTTCTTATAGTTAGCGGTTAGGCGTTTGCGTTTCTCTCGTTAAAGCGCTTAATCTTCGCAAGCTTGTCTTGGATGCGTTTGCGCTTTAATGGTGAAAGGTAGTCAACAAACAACTTGCCTTCTAGGTGATCAAGTTCATGCTGCACACAAATGGCCAGCAGGTCGTCGGCCTCAAAGGTGAACGCTTCACCGTCGCGGTTCAGTGCTTTGACTGTCACTTCAGCAGCTCGCGGCACTAAAGCGCGCGCACCGGGAACAGACAAACAACCTTCCTCGATACCGTCATCACCGCGTTTCTCAATGATTTCTGGGTTGATCAGAACCATAGGTTGGTCACGTGTATCGGAAACATCGATCACGACAATACGCTGGTGAACATCCACTTGCGTTGCGGCTAGGCCAATACCTTCTTCGTCGTACATGGTTTCAATCATGTCATCGACTAATTTTTGAATCTCAGGAGTCACCTTTTCTACCGGCTTTGCTACCGTGCGTAGGCGCTCATCTGGGAATGTTAATACTTGTAATACAGACATATACACTCGAAATGTTGAACTGTGCTGGATCAGGATAAACCTCGTTGGCTCAATTCTAGACATTTTATGCGCCAAATGACAGCATCAAAACGCTTTTGAACGGCCTGTGTTTCAGATTCATCCTTCTGTTTGATTGAGAAAAGAGTGACCTTTGTGAGCCAGTCTGGCGCACAGCGGCCCATTGAACCTTGACCTAGGCTCTCCCTGTTCTCCTCACTGGTGTCCCTTCGTCTATGTCTGAACACTCGCTTTCTGCCTGGCTTGCGCTCTATTTTACCCCCGGGATCGGCCCCAAAGCCTTTAATAAACTGCTCGCTCGCGATGCGCCAGAAAATATCGTCGCGTCGTCCGCAGCTGCCATGGAGGCGCTCGGGTTAACATTAAAGCAGCGAGAGTTCTTGCGTCATCAAGCTTTGGCTGAGGTGGCGTTGTGCTTGGAATGGCAGCAGGCAGCAACGGATCATCGAATTTTGCTGCAATCAGATAGTGACTATCCGCCGCAACTGCGCCAAGTGGCGGCCGCACCTGCAGTGCTGTTTGTCAAAGGCAGAGTGGAGACGCTGGCATTGCCTCAGTTGGCGATAGTTGGCAGCAGAAATGCCAGTGTCGATGCACTGAGCAGTGCGCGCAGTTTTGCAAAAGCGCTGGTGGAGCATCAACTGGCCGTGACCAGCGGGCTAGCGTTAGGGGTAGATGGTTATGCTCACGATGGGGCATTGCAAGCGAGTGGCACAACTTTGGCTGTGCTTGGGTGCGGACTCAATACGATTTATCCGGCGCGGCATCGCCAGTTAGCAGAACGGATCGTCGGCGCAGGCGGCGCGTTGATTTCTGAGTTCCATCCTAACGCTAAGCCCAAAGCGGATCACTTTCCACGTCGCAACCGAATCATCAGTGGCTTATCGCTTGGGGTGTTGGTGGTTGAAGCGGCGCAAAAGAGCGGCTCTTTAATCACGGCACGATATGCGCTTGAACAGGGTCGCGAGGTGTTTGCCCTGCCTGGCTCGGTGCACAACCCACAAGCAACAGGTTGTAACCTTTTGATAAAGCAAGGTGCATGCCTAGTGCTCAATATCGAAGACATCCTCAATGAGCTTGACTCGTTGCTTGATTGGTCAAATCAAACCCAACTGCCGCTTTTTGAACAAAAAATAGCAATCAAACAACAATTGCCATTTGCTTCACTGTTAGCTAACGTAGGAAGTAAGGCTACACCAGTTGATATTCTTGCAAACAGGACCAATATACCTGTGCAGGAAGTCATGATGCAGCTCTTGGAGCTTGAGCTTCAAGGGTATGTTGTTGCAGTTTCCGGTGGCTATATTCGTAAGGGGAGGGGCTAGCTATGATGATGGATATCCTAATGTATCTATTCGAGACTTACATCCATAGCGATGCAGAGTTACAGGTCAATCAAGATGAGCTAGAAGAAGAGCTTCTTCGCGCTGGCTTTCATCAAAAAGACATTTATAAAGCCCTTGTCTGGCTAGAAGAGCTAGCGGCACTGCAGCAAAGTGAAACTCACTCTGCAATTTCAGTGTGCAGCGCCTCAAACTCGACACGTATTTACACCGCGAAAGAGTGTGAACGTTTGAGTATCGAATGCCGTGGTTTTTTGACCTTTCTTGAACAAGTCAACGTGTTGACCACCGAGACTCGTGAAATGGTCATTGATCGCATTATGGGTTTAGAAACTGACGATTTTGAGCTCGATGACCTCAAGTGGATCGTGTTGATGGTGCTGTTTAATGTGCCAGGCAATGAAAACGCTTATACGCTAATGGAAGAGCTGCTGTATACCAAGGAACAAGGTATTCTGCACTAATCGCCAAGAGTCGATATGAGTAACAAAATAGACAGTCAACTGTTCTCAGCCCATGAGCATGCCTTAGAGCATCAGGCTTGTCCTAAGTGTCAGCAGGAGCAGCGCAACGGAGAGCTTCACCTGCGCCACGGCAAACATGGCCCTTTCTTGGGCTGTGATCAGTACCCGACGTGTGATTACATTAAGCCTCTGCACCAAAATGATGGTCACATCATTAAAGAGCTCGGTGTCGCTTGCCCGGAATGCGGCAATGAACTGGTGTTGCGACAGGGTCGTTATGGGATGTTTATAGGCTGCAGTCACTATCCCGAATGTCACCATATCGAGTCGATAGACCAACCTAAGCAACAACAGCAGCAACCTGAGCATCACCTTTGTCCAGAGTGTGGAAAAGGGCATTTGGTTGAGCGCAAGACTCGTTTCGGTAAACTGTTTTATGCTTGCGATAACTACCCTAAGTGTAAGTTTGCGGTCAATCAGCCCCCAGCTAAGGGCAACTGCGAGAAGTGTGGTTTTCCGCTGTTAGTCGAGAAGAAGCTCGCCAGTGGCGTAAAACGGCAGTGCGCCGAGCGGAAGTGTCACCACATCCAACAAGATTAAAAAAAACGGCGCATCGAGCGCCGTTTTTGCAATATATCAATGAACTGAATTACTCGGCAAAGCTTGCTGCAAACTCATGAACGGCAGGAAAGGCTTCTTTGTCTAACACATCAGCGAGTGCACACAGTTTGCGCTGCAGTTCTCCGCTGTAATCACCACACACATTGATATGCCCCATCTTGCGACCTGCTCGTTTCTCTTTGCCGTACCAGTGAATATGAACCCCATCCATTGCCAGTAGCGCTTCAGGTAAAGTGTCTTCGCCTAGGATGTTGATCATAGAGGTTTCTCGAATCAGTTTGGTGCTGCCCAATGGCAAACCACAAACGGCGCGCAGATGGTTTTCGAACTGGCAAGTTTCTGCGCCCTGTTGAGTCCAGTGACCTGAGTTATGTACCCGTGGCGCAATCTCATTAACCAGTAAAGTGCCATCGACATCAAAAAACTCCAGCGCCAACACGCCCACATACTCTAGATGCTCCGCCACGGCAGTGAACATGGTTTTCGCTTGCTGTTGCAGTTCGGTGTCTGCTATTGCTGTGGATAGAGTCAGCACGCCATTGGTGTGAACATTCTCTGCTAATGGATAAACGGCAACGCTACCATCTTTACCACGAGCACCGACGAGGGATACTTCACGGTTAAATGGCACAAACTCTTCAGCAACGATCGCTTGGGAGTCTGAGGCAGCAATGCACTCGGCCATTTCAGTCCATATCGCTTCCGCTTGATTGGAATCCTTTAGACGCCATTGGCCTTTGCCATCGTAACCACCCAGAGCACTTTTCAGTACCATTGGAATTCCGACGTGCTCAATTGCACGGTCAAAATCTTCACGCGTGTTGATCACAAAGTACTTTGCATTGCGAACGTCGGCGTCATCTAACAGCTGTTTTTCAATGCGGCGATCTCCACCGGCTTTGATGGCTTCCGTTGAAGGTAAAAACTTTCCACTTTGCTCACATACCGCAAGGATGTCGTGTGGAATATGCTCAAACTCAGCGGTAATGACATCTGCGCTCGCAATCGCACTCTCTAAACCATGACCAATCACAGCTTGAGTTAAAGGGTGGACGATATTTTTGCTACCCACATCGTAGGCTGAAATTTCGATATTCAGTGGCGCGCCAGCGAGTGACATCATACGAGCCAATTGGCCTGCACCTAGCACTAGAACATGCATCGATTAGTCCTCAGCTGGGTTTGGGTTAGCGAGAACCGTTTCCGTTTGCTCGGCGCGGAAAGCTTCAACTTTCGCCATCACAGTTTCATCATGAGTGCCAAGAATTTGCGCAGCTAAAATACCGGCGTTTGCCGCACCCGCTTCGCCGATAGCAAGCGTACCTACCGCAATACCTTTTGGCATTTGCACAATAGAGTATAGAGAATCAAGGCCGCTAAGTGCGCGAGATTGAACAGGAACACCCAGTACTGGTAATGAAGTAAACGCAGCAGCCATGCCCGGTAGGTGAGCTGCGCCGCCAGCACCAGCGATAATCACTTTAAGACCACGCTCTTTGGCGCAGGTGGCGTAGTCGGCAAGAAGCTGAGGGGTTCGGTGTGCTGACACCACTTTGGTTTCGTATTCAACACCAAACTTATCTAGCATGTCTGCCGCTAGTTTCATGGTTGGCCAATCTGATTTTGAACCCATAATGATCCCGACTTTCATCTCAAACTCCTTCAAAGCGAATAGCATAGTGAGCAAATATTTTGAGCGCATTATACGGGGATTTTACTCTTAAGCAAACGTTTGCGTGTGGTTTATATCGAACTCTATGGGCATGGAGGCAAGCCCTGACAATCGCATGGAGTTGTTGGCACTAATGCAACAGGATTGTGTCATCGGTTTGGTATTATGGTGAAGCAATTGGCTAGTAATGCTCTAGCAAAGCCGTTAACCTTTAACGGTAGCCGAGCGAACCGGATGCCATTGGTGACGCCAAACGCTCACAAGTATTAAGACAGGGATAACCCTGCGCAGTAAAGGAAATCGTATGTCAGCGATAGATAAGCAAGCGGTCAAGCAATTCTTGATGGCGCTACAAGATTCAATATGTCACCAACTCGAACAAGCCGACGGTCAGGCCCAGTTTGTGGAAGATGCTTGGCACCGAGAGCCTGGTGAAAAGCTCGGTGGTGGCGGTCGGACTCGCGTGATGAAAGAAGGTGCAGTGTTTGAACAAGGTGGCGTGAACTTTTCGCATGTTCAAGGCAAAGAAATGCCTGCGTCTGCCACTGCACATCGCCCTGAGTTGGCAGGACGCCGATTCGAAGCCATGGGTGTTTCTTTAGTGATGCACCCCAATAACCCATATGTGCCGACATCACATGCCAATGTACGTTTCTTTATCGCCGAAAAAGACGGAGAAGATCCTATCTGGTGGTTTGGTGGAGGCTTCGACTTAACGCCGTTCTATCCTTTTGAAGAAGATGCGCAGTATTGGCACAACACCGCCAAAGAATTATGTGCACCATTTGGTAGCCATGTGTATCCAGAACATAAAGCGTGGTGTGACCGATATTTCTATCTTCCGCACCGAGATGAGACTCGTGGGGTGGGCGGGCTATTTTTTGATGATCTCAATCAATGGCCATTTGATAAGTGTTTTGACTATATAAAAGCGGTCGGGGAAGGTTATACCCAAGCGTATTTGCCGATTGTTGAACGCCGTAAAGCGACGGAATTTGGTGAGCGTGAGCGTCAATTTCAGTTATATCGCCGCGGCCGTTATGTCGAGTTCAATTTAGTCTATGATCGAGGCACCTTATTTGGTTTGCAAAGTGGTGGGCGCACTGAGTCGATTTTAATGTCAATGCCGCCGCTGGCACGTTGGGAATACGCTTATCAAGTTGAGCCAGGTTCACCAGAAGCTGAACTCTACGATCACTACCTTAAGCCAAGGGATTGGTAACGCTTTCCTCCTTATAGAGATAGTGATAGGGTCAACTTAATCAAGTTGGCCTTTTTATTTTTTGCAGGTAAGGATATGACACAGCAAATAGACCGTTATGCCGTTTTTGGCAATCCCATCGGACATAGCAAGTCCCCTTTCATCCATACTCTATTTGCGCGTCAAACCAATCAGCCTCTTACCTATACAGCTGAACTCGCACCAGAGGGGGAGTTTACCCGTGCTGCTGAAACCTTCTTTGCCAATGGCGGCAAGGGTTGTAACGTCACGGTACCTTTCAAAGAGGACGCCTATCAGCTGGCCACCCGGCTCACCGAGCGAGCGCAATTGGCAGGAGCGGTAAACACACTAAAGAAACTGGATGATGGTGAAATCATTGGCGACAACACTGATGGAGAAGGCCTTGTTCAAGACTTGCTGCAATATCAAGTACCGCTCAAAGGCGCGCGTATTTTGCTGATTGGTGCCGGTGGTGCGGCGCGAGGAGTGATTAAGCCGCTGCTTGATCAGCAGCCGAGTGAAATCGTGATTACCAATCGAACGCTGTCAAAAGCTCAGCAGCTACAACAAATGTTCTCACCCTATGGTCATGTTCGTTCGGTCGCGATGTCAGAGATAAACGATGGCTTTGATGTGGTGATCAACTCCACCTCAGCCAGCCTGAGTGGTGAGCTGCCAGATATTTCCGCAGCGATTTTTACTGCGCACACCTATGCGTATGACATGATGTATGGCGCGGGGAACACCGCTTTTAATCAGTGGGCGTTGGATAATAACGTTGCTGCGGCTTACGATGGCTTAGGTATGTTAGTTGGCCAAGCGGCCGAAAGTTTTATGTTGTGGCGTGGACTTAGACCAGGCACCAAACAAATTTTGCGTGAGCTGCGCAAAAACTTAGAAGGAATGTAAGCCTTGAACCAATCGATACTATTTCCAGACATGCAAACTTGGCACGACGAAGCTCAAGTGATGAGCTTCCCAGCGCAGCAAAGTGGTGCGCTGATTGAGTGCATCGTTTCTAAGCAAGCGCTGGAAAACTTATCCGGACAAAGCATTTCTGATCAGCAGCAAGCTCTGGCGGTATTTGCCCAGTGCCGTTTTGATCTTGAGGAGCTTGCTGAAGGTTTAATAGAGGATGAGCAGTACAATAGTTCAGGCCAAATAGAAATTATGGCGTGATCTGATCGACTTGATGAAGATAGTCCTCTTTATTTTGCACATAGTTGTCCGCAGATTTCAGTAAGAACGCACGCTCCTTATCATTCAACGGGCGTGCTTGCTTGACTGGGCTACCAACATAAAGGTAACCACTTTCTAGAACCTTACCTGGTGGGACTAAGCTACCGGCACCTATCATTACCTCTTCTTCTATTACCGCAGCATCGAGCACTATCGCGCCCATACCGACCAAGACACGATCATGGATAGTGCATCCGTGTAACATGACTTTGTGGCCAATGGTCACGTCATTGCCAATGATAAGCGGATAGCCCTCAGGGTTTTCGGCATTTTTGTGCGTGACGTGAAGGACAGAGCCATCTTGTACGTTAGTCCGTTTGCCGATATGAATATGGTTAACATCACCGCGAGCAGCAACCAACGGCCAAATGCTCGAATCGTCGCTAATCTTAATATCTCCGACCAGCACAGAGCTACTATCTATATAGACACGTTGTCCGATTTGAGGGTGAATACCTTTATAACTGCGTAGAGAGCTCATTCCATCTCCTTATTTAGCGGGAACCTGACTACTTTAGAGCGAGAAAAGTGGCAAAAACAGGTCGTTTTGAATAGAAAATACGCAAACAACAAAAAAATCAAAAAAAACACCAAAAAGGGCTTGCCAATGTGATGGCGATCTCTATAATGCCCCCTCGCTGACACGGGAACGGTTCGAAAGACACCAAAGCCGATTCAGCAAGGTCAATTAGCCAAGCAAAGCGCTTGAAAAAAGTTTTAAAAAAGTGGTTGACACTAAACTTTATCTCGCTAAAATGACCGCCTCTTTGTGAGTGACATGAGTCACAAACAAGAAAGCTCTTTAACAATATAAACCTATCAATCTGTGTGGGCACTCGTTGATGATAATCCAAATAGTTTCTTCGGAAACAATTTAGGTTTCAATGAACTGAGTGACCATTTGAATGAGCAATCATTCGAGCACAGTCAATTCAAGTTTTCTAGGAACTAGCTTCTAGTCACTAGAAACTTATCAGTATTCATTGAGCCTCCCCTATTTATTTAGGGAATCAAAACTTTAAATTGAAGAGTTTGATCATGGCTCAGATTGAACGCTGGCGGCAGGCCTAACACATGCAAGTCGAGCGGAAACGAGTTAACTGAACCTTAGGGGGACGTTAACGGCGTCGAGCGGCGGACGGGTGAGTAATGCCTGGGAAATTGCCCTGATGTGGGGGATAACCATTGGAAACGATGGCTAATACCGCATAATAGCTTCGGCTCAAAGAGGGGGACCTTCGGGCCTCTCGCGTCAGGATATGCCCAGGTGGGATTAGCTAGTTGGTGAGGTAAGGGCTCACCAAGGCGACGATCCCTAGCTGGTCTGAGAGGATGATCAGCCACACTGGAACTGAGACACGGTCCAGACTCCTACGGGAGGCAGCAGTGGGGAATATTGCACAATGGGCGCAAGCCTGATGCAGCCATGCCGCGTGTATGAAGAAGGCCTTCGGGTTGTAAAGTACTTTCAGCAGTGAGGAAGGGGTGTACGTTAATAGCGTGCATCTTTGACGTTAGCTGCAGAAGAAGCACCGGCTAACTCCGTGCCAGCAGCCGCGGTAATACGGAGGGTGCGAGCGTTAATCGGAATTACTGGGCGTAAAGCGCATGCAGGTGGTTTGTTAAGTCAGATGTGAAAGCCCGGGGCTCAACCTCGGAATTGCATTTGAAACTGGCAGACTAGAGTACTGTAGAGGGGGGTAGAATTTCAGGTGTAGCGGTGAAATGCGTAGAGATCTGAAGGAATACCGGTGGCGAAGGCGGCCCCCTGGACAGATACTGACACTCAGATGCGAAAGCGTGGGGAGCAAACAGGATTAGATACCCTGGTAGTCCACGCCGTAAACGATGTCTACTTGGAGGTTGTGGCCTTGAGCCGTGGCTTTCGGAGCTAACGCGTTAAGTAGACCGCCTGGGGAGTACGGTCGCAAGATTAAAACTCAAATGAATTGACGGGGGCCCGCACAAGCGGTGGAGCATGTGGTTTAATTCGATGCAACGCGAAGAACCTTACCTACTCTTGACATCCTCAGAAGCTTGTAGAGATACGAGTGTGCCTTCGGGAACTGAGAGACAGGTGCTGCATGGCTGTCGTCAGCTCGTGTTGTGAAATGTTGGGTTAAGTCCCGCAACGAGCGCAACCCTTATCCTTGTTTGCCAGCACTTCGGGTGGGAACTCCAGGGAGACTGCCGGTGATAAACCGGAGGAAGGTGGGGACGACGTCAAGTCATCATGGCCCTTACGAGTAGGGCTACACACGTGCTACAATGGCGCATACAGAGGGCGGCCAACTTGCGAGAGTGAGCGAATCCCAAAAAGTGCGTCGTAGTCCGGATCGGAGTCTGCAACTCGACTCCGTGAAGTCGGAATCGCTAGTAATCGTGGATCAGAATGCCACGGTGAATACGTTCCCGGGCCTTGTACACACCGCCCGTCACACCATGGGAGTGGGCTGCAAAAGAAGTGGGTAGTTTAACCTTCGGGAGGACGCTCACCACTTTGTGGTTCATGACTGGGGTGAAGTCGTAACAAGGTAGCCCTAGGGGAACCTGGGGCTGGATCACCTCCTTATACGATGATTATCCAAGCAAGTGTCCACACAGATTGATGGTTTATGTAGTTTAAGAGATAAGAAGATATCCCAATATCTTCGACTTAGTGTCCCGTTCGTCTAGAGGCCTAGGACACCGCCCTTTCACGGCGGTAACAGGGGTTCGACTCCCCTACGGGATACCATTGGGTCGTTAGCTCAGTTGGTAGAGCAGTTGACTTTTAATCAATTGGTCGCAGGTTCGAATCCTGCACGACCCACCATTCTCTCCACGAGAATGAAAAAACAATGTGGGCGATTAGCTCAGTTGGGAGAGCACCTGCCTTACAAGCAGGGGGTCACTGGTTCGAGCCCGGTATCGCCCACCATTCTCTAAATGTTTTTGGATGTCTACTTCCAAACCACTTCAGTAAAACGTGCGTGGTTCGGGTTTTCGACCGTCTAAGAATCTTTAGAAAATGTACTTCCTCGTGAAGAAACATTGCTCTTTAACAATTTGGAAAGCTGACGAATAACAACAATCCCCATCTCTTTGAGATGCGTTGTTATTCAATTAAAAGTTCTCAAATCCTATTCTTTTGAATAGGTACCAACACACATTCAAGTGTTCTTGGAAACACCACAATTTATTGTGATGTTTATATTTGAGTCCGGCAAAATCGTGTCTCCATCATGTTTAAAAAATTGGAGACAACTTTGGTTGTTTGACTGTAAGACCCTTTGGGGTTGTATGGTTAAGTGACTAAGCGTACACGGTGGATGCCTTGGCAGTCAGAGGCGATGAAAGACGTAGTAACTTGCGATAAGCCCAGATTAGGTAGTAACAACCATTTGAGTCTGGGATTTCTGAATGGGGAAACCCACTAGCATAAGCTAGTACTGTTAACTGAATACATAGGTTAACAGGGCGAACCGGGGGAACTGAAACATCTAAGTACCCCGAGGAAAAGAAATCAACCGAGATTCCGAAAGTAGCGGCGAGCGAAATTGGACTAGCCCTTAAGCTTTTAATGAGACAGGTGAAGGCTCTGGAAAGTGCCGCGATACAGGGTGATAGCCCCGTAACCGACATCTCATCATCAGTGAAATCGAGTAGGGCGGGACACGTGATATCCTGTCTGAATATGGGGGGACCATCCTCCAAGGCTAAATACTACTGACTGACCGATAGTGAACCAGTACCGTGAGGGAAAGGCGAAAAGAACCCCTGTGAGGGGAGTGAAATAGAACCTGAAACCGTGTACGTACAAGCAGTAGGAGCAGGCTTTGTCCTGTGACTGCGTACCTTTTGTATAATGGGTCAGCGACTTATATTCAGTAGCAAGGTTAACCATCTAGGGGAGCCGTAGAGAAATCGAGTCTTAACTGGGCGTCGAGTTGCTGGATATAGACCCGAAACCAGGTGATCTAGCCATGGGCAGGTTGAAGGTTGAGTAACATCAACTGGAGGACCGAACCGACTAATGTTGAAAAATTAGCGGATGACTTGTGGCTAGGGGTGAAAGGCCAATCAAACCTGGAGATAGCTGGTTCTCCCCGAAATCTATTTAGGTAGAGCCTCGGACGAATACTACTGGGGGTAGAGCACTGTTAAGGCTAGGGGGTCATCCCGACTTACCAACCCTTTGCAAACTCCGAATACCAGTAAGTACTATCCGGGAGACACACGGCGGGTGCTAACGTCCGTCGTGGAGAGGGAAACAACCCAGACCGCCAGCTAAGGTCCCAAATTATAGCTAAGTGGGAAACGATGTGGGAAGGCTTAGACAGCTAGGATGTTGGCTTAGAAGCAGCCATCATTTAAAGAAAGCGTAATAGCTCACTAGTCGAGTCGGCCTGCGCGGAAGATGTAACGGGGCTAAGCTATAAACCGAAGCTGCGGCAATGCATTTTATGTATTGGGTAGGGGAGCGTTCTGTAAGCCGTTGAAGGTGAGTTGTAAAGCTTGCTGGAGGTATCAGAAGTGCGAATGCTGACATGAGTAACGATAAAGGGGGTGAAAAACCTCCTCGCCGGAAGACCAAGGGTTCCTGTCCAACGTTAATCGGGGCAGGGTAAGTCGACCCCTAAGGCGAGGCCGAAAGGCGTAGTCGATGGGAAACGGGTTAATATTCCCGTACTTCAACTTATTGCGATGGGGGGACGGAGAAGGCTAGGTGGGCCTGGCGACGGTTGTCCAGGTTCAAGTGCGTAGGCTTGAGAGTTAGGTAAATCCGGCTCTCTTTAAGGCTGAGACACGATGTCGAGCTACTACGGTAGTGAAGTCATTGATGCCATGCTTCCAGGAAAAGCCTCTAAGCTTCAGATAAGTTGGAATCGTACCCCAAACCGACACAGGTGGTCGGGTAGAGAATACCAAGGCGCTTGAGAGAACTCGGGTGAAGGAACTAGGCAAAATGGTACCGTAACTTCGGGAGAAGGTACGCTCTTGACGGTGAAGTCCCTTGCGGATGGAGCTATTGAGAGTCGCAGATACCAGGTGGCTGCAACTGTTTATTAAAAACACAGCACTGTGCAAAATCGTAAGATGACGTATACGGTGTGACGCCTGCCCGGTGCCGGAAGGTTAATTGATGGGGTTAGTCTTTGGACGAAGCTCTTGATCGAAGCCCCGGTAAACGGCGGCCGTAACTATAACGGTCCTAAGGTAGCGAAATTCCTTGTCGGGTAAGTTCCGACCTGCACGAATGGCGTAATGATGGCCACGCTGTCTCCACCCGAGACTCAGTGAAATTGAAATCGCTGTGAAGATGCAGTGTACCCGCGGCTAGACGGAAAGACCCCGTGAACCTTTACTACAGCTTGGCACTGAACATTGACCCTACATGTGTAGGATAGGTGGGAGGCTTTGAAGACGGTACGCCAGTATCGTTGGAGCCGTCCTTGAAATACCACCCTTGTAGTGTTGATGTTCTAACTTAGACCCGTTATCCGGGTTGAGGACAGTGCCTGGTGGGTAGTTTGACTGGGGCGGTCTCCTCCCAAAGAGTAACGGAGGAGCACGAAGGTGGGCTAATCACGGTTGGACATCGTGAGGTTAGTGCAATGGCATAAGCCCGCTTGACTGCGAGAATGACAATTCGAGCAGGTGCGAAAGCAGGTCATAGTGATCCGGTGGTTCTGAATGGAAGGGCCATCGCTCAACGGATAAAAGGTACTCCGGGGATAACAGGCTGATACCGCCCAAGAGTTCATATCGACGGCGGTGTTTGGCACCTCGATGTCGGCTCATCACATCCTGGGGCTGAAGTCGGTCCCAAGGGTATGGCTGTTCGCCATTTAAAGTGGTACGCGAGCTGGGTTTAGAACGTCGTGAGACAGTTCGGTCCCTATCTGCCGTGGGCGTTGGAAGATTGAAGGGGGCTGCTCCTAGTACGAGAGGACCGGAGTGGACGAACCTCTGGTGTTCGGGTTGTGTCGCCAGACGCATTGCCCGGTAGCTAAGTTCGGAATCGATAACCGCTGAAAGCATCTAAGCGGGAAGCGAGCCCTGAGATGAGTCTTCCCTGACCCTTTGAGGGTCCTAAAGGGTTGTTCGAGACTAGAACGTTGATAGGCAGGGTGTGTAAGCGTTGTGAGGCGTTGAGCTAACCTGTACTAATTGCCCGTGAGGCTTAACCATACAACACCCAAAGGGTTTTGATGGACTCAAAGCAAGAGCAGATTGAATGTGTCGAGAACACAATAACAGCTTTCCGAATTATTCGATTTGCAAGCAAATCTCACCCTAAAGGGCCGCACTAAAGTGCGTTTGAATTTGCGAGCAAATTGATAAAGAATTTGCTTGGCGACCATAGCGATTTGGACCCACCTGATTCCATGCCGAACTCAGAAGTGAAACGAATTAGCGCCGATGGTAGTGTGGGGTTTCCCCATGTGAGAGTAGGACATCGCCAGGCTTTAAATATCGTTACTCGTATCTACGTGTAACAACATCATCAGTGTACTAATCTGAAGATGACAATTTGTGGAGAGATGGCTGAGTGGTTGAAAGCACCGGTCTTGAAAACCGGCATACGTTAATAGCGTATCTAGGGTTCAAATCCCTATCTCTCCGCCACTATTGAAAAAGCCCGTTGCTAACGCAACGGGCTTTTTGCATTTCTGCTTGTCGATTCTTTGTTCATGATGAAAATATCCTCTACTATGGCTTGATGTCTATCTATACTATATTGTTCGATGATCCCACGAAATTGGCTGCCAGCCTGGTTCTACTTTGACGCAAAAACAGAGCGACGATTTCAGTACGCGCTAAATCAGCGTTCACGGAAAAACTTGATTGTTATCTGTCTCCTTTCCATTGTTGCACTCCTCTCGTTCAGTATCGCTACTCTTTTTGAACCCCCTGAGATGGTAAAGCCGCTAGATAACACTTATCGCTTGCTTATCGTCTTTGTGTTTGTTGTGTTTGGCGTTTTGACGACCAAGGTGGATGACCGTTATCTGCATCAGCTTTGGTTTGTTTTGGGTGCGATCCTCAGTGCTATTATGGTCGCGTTTTTTATCAATTATGCCACTAGGCACCAGGTATTGTATGAAGGTGGCCCAATGTTTTGCGCCATTGTGATTACTGCCATTCCTATTCTTCACCTTGGGCATAAAGCTATTTACTGGTGTTTGTTGGCTTTTGGCTTAGTGTATATTCAATGGGTTAGCCAAATTGACGTCCAGTGGAGTCTGCATTTTTTTGTGATTGCCGCATTGGTTATGGGGGCTATGCAGTTCCAAACCGATGTGCTGCTTCGAAGCCACTATAAACACGAGCTTACCGAACAAACCAAGGCGCAGACTGACAAATTAACTGGTATCGACAATCGCTACCGATTTGATAAAGAGATTTCAACGCTGCTGGCGAATCTAGAGGTTGGGCAACACCTGTCTGTAGCCATGATAGACATCGATCACTTCAAACAATATAACGACACCTATGGTCATCTAGAGGGGGATAGGGTTTTGGTCCAAGTGGCGCAATTGCTTTCTCTGCAAGATGCAGATTTGGTGGTGAAGTTTGGAGGTGAAGAGTTCATCTTAGTCGCGGTGCATGATGAGCACAATGAGGACTGGTTGAGCGGGCTACCCGTCGAATTCCAGCGTTTAGGTATTGCTCACTTGGCAAGTGAATTGGGCTATGTCTCCGCTTCAGTGGGTATTGCAGTGGCATCTCATCAAGCTGATAGACGTATCACTAAAAAGATGCTGCTTTCGGTTGCTGATGAGTGTCTCTATCAAGCTAAATCCTTGGGCCGAAATCAGGTGCAATTAAAGAGCCTTTAGTCCGTTTGCAACGCACTTTTTACATAATGGCTGTGTATAAGCCTAGAAGTAACGTGACGGGCTATGACTAACTCAATGTAGGGACAGGCCTTTATATTTCTCTGGGTTGCCAGGAGTGTCTGAGAATATAAACGAAAAACCCCACTCTTACGAGTGGGGTAAAACGTCTACAGGAGCATTCATGTAGGTGTTTTTGGGGTGTTATTGAAGTAGGGGCTCAATTTCACCTTTAAGAATCTCTGAGTGCGTGCCGAAGATGGCTTGCAGGTTGTTCTCAGATGGGCGTACGACTGCAGTCGCGCCGAGCTCTTTCAAGCGATCTTGGTTCACTTTCTTCTCGTCTTTAACTGTCATACGTAGGCGAGTGATACATGCGTCGATTGACTCAATGTTGTCTTTGCCACCGAATGCTTCTAGAACCAGTTGAGCTTGCTCAGACGTTTCTAGGTTAGCCATTTCGCCCATGTCTTCTTCTTCACGACCAACCGTCTTAAGGTCTAGTGCTTTGATTAGCGTAGTGAACACAACGAAGTAGATAGCTGCGTATACTAGGCCCATCACAACAAGCATCATGCCGTTTGAAGAGTTACCGAATAGTAGCGTGAAGTCGAATAGACCGTGGCTGAACGTTGTACCGTGCTTGATACCCATCATGATCATCACTGGGAACGCAGTCGCTGCGATCAGAGCGTGAGCAACGTATAGGATAGGAGCAACGAATAGGAACGCGAATTCGATTGGCTCAGTGATACCTGTTAGGAATGAAGTCAATGCCGCAGAACCTAGGATAGAAGCCACTTTTAGTTTGTTCTCAGGCTTAGCTGTTACGTACATTGCCAAACATGCAGCAGGTAGACCGAACATCTTGAACATGTAACCGCCCGCTAGGTTGCCCGCAGTTGGGTCACCAGCAAGGTAACGTGGGATTTCACCAGTAACAACTTCACCGGCTGCGGTCGTGAATGAACCCACTTCGTAGAAGAATGGCGCGTTCCAGATGTGGTGCAGACCAAATGGAATTAGAGAGCGCTCAACGAAACCGTAGATGCCGAATGCGAGTTCAGGTGATTGGTAAGCTGCCCAGTGTGAGAATGCCGCGATGCCGGCACCGATTGGTTGCCAAACGATAGCAAGAACACCAGCAACGATACACGCAGCGAGAGACGTCACGATTGGAACGAAACGCTTACCGCCGAAGAAGCCTAGGTAAGTAGGTAGCTTGATTTTGTGGTACTTGTTAAACAGTTGAGCCGCAACAAGGCCCATGATAACACCACCGAACACACCAACGTCGGTACCTTCAGCCACTACGCCAAGTACGCGAGTCATCGTTAGGTAGCCCAATGCCGCCGCAAGTGCTGCAACACCGTCGTTTTTAGTGAAGCCAAGCGCTACACCGATAGCAAATAGCAATGCCATGTTTGCAAACACACCCAGACCCGCCTCGGTCATGATTTGTGCCACGATATCTGGCAAGAATTTCGCTACTTCAGCGTTACCACCAATCCCTAGTAAGATACCTGCTGCTGGCATACATGCCACTGGCAGCATTAGTGACTTACCCATTTTCTGCATAGTGCCGAAAACGTTCATAAATTTACCCCCCGGTAATTTTGATTTATCTGATCGAGTGATCAGACAGTTAGTTTTTAGATATAAAAAATAAAAATCGGGTCATCTGCGACCTCTAATGTGTATTTACTTTACAGAGTAAAATAAAAGATAAAATTGACAGGGCTCACACAGGCTGGTGCTTGAGGGGTTAATGTTCACTAATGTGACAATCGACTCATTGATAAGTTATTGTTAGAAATGTTTATTCTGAAAGCCAATTAAGGGGCGCTATGCGTGCTAGAAAATCGTCGTGGCTTATATGGCAATGACTTATAGCCAGCGTGCCTGATAAACTGAAGCTTTTATTTTGTTACAAATCTTCATTGGCTCAATTGGCGGTGAGATATAAAAAAACCGATGCATGAGCATCGGTTTTTTACGAACGGTGTTTTTTAGCCTCTAGAAAGGGCTAATTCTCTCAATTGTTGCTTTTCTGCCTCAGAAATGAACGCCAGTTCAAGGCCGTTGATCTGCGCTTGACGAATTTGCTCTTGGCTCAAACCCGCTTGAGGTGCAGCTACTTCATACTCATAGGGAAGTTCAATACCTTCTACCGCAGGATCGTCCGTGTTGAGACATGCCAGTACGCCGTGATCCAAGAATTGCTTCAACGGATGGTTGGCTAAGGAGTCGACGGTGCTTGTCTGGAAATTTGAGGTCAGACATGACTCAATGCCGATACGATGCTCGGCTAAGTAATCCATCAACTTAGGATCGTGCACAGCTTTAACGCCGTGACCAATTCGGGTCGCGCCCAAGTCTCGAATTGCTTGCCACATACTTTCTGCGCCAGCCGCTTCACCCGCATGAACCGTGACATGCAAGCCTGCATCTTTTACTTGTTTAAAGTGACTAACAAAGCGATCGCCAGGTTGACCCAACTCATCTCCTGCCAAGTCGACGGCAACAATGTGGTCTTTTTGAGTTAGGATTGCGTCTAGCTCTTGCTGACACGCATCGGTGCCAAAAGTGCGGCTCATAATACCGATAAGATTGGCTTTGATGCCAAAGTCGCGCACACCTGCTTGAACGCCATCGACCACCGCTTCTACTACACCCGCTACTGGCAGTTTGTGTTTCATCGCCATGTAGTAAGGAGAGAAGCGCAGTTCAGCGTAGTCGATTTGCGCATTCAGCGCGTCTTCTACGTTTTCATATGCCACGCGGCGACACGCATCAAGGTCTCCAAGAACCGCGACACCCCAATCTAGCTTCGACAAAAAGGCAACCAATGAAGGTTCAGCTTCGACGATTTGAACGTGTGGGGTTAAAGACTCAACATCGTAGGCAGGAAGAGCGACACCAAATTTTTGTCCCAGATCCAAAATAGTTTGCGTACGGATATTACCATCAAGGTGGCGGTGTAAGTCTGTCAGTGGAAGGTTCTTGGTTATCATTATCATCATTCCAGTTAAGTCAATTGGGCTAAGTATAAGAATCAATAGCGGGAGTGTCAGCAGACTAAGCGCATAAAACCGGCCATAAATGTTGGTTTTTATTTCATGTTAACCAAATCTGTTGGCCATTCTTGATACGGGACAGGGCGACTATAAAGGAAGCCCTGGCCAAGGGGACATTCAAGTTGCACCAGCATTTTCGCTTGTTCAGGGGTTTCAATACCTTCAGCGACAATACTGACTTTCATACTGCGGGTCATGTTGATGATAGCGGCGACGATTGAGGTATCGAGATTATCGGCAGACAGCTTATTGACGAAGGTGCGGTCGATCTTTAGACAGCTAAACGGCAGCTTATGTAAGTAGGCAAGCGAGCTATAACCCGTACCGAAATCATCGATAGCAATGTGTACACCTAAGTTGCGGATCGCTTGCATGTTCTCAAGCGTGATGGGATCGTTATCGACTATGCGCGACTCGGTGAGCTCTAAGGTGAGGTTATTAGGGCTTAGTTGCGACTCGTCGAGGATCTGCTTTAAAGAATCGATGAAGTCTGGCTGAGATAGCTGGTTAACTGAGAGATTGACGTGCATGTGGAAGGCTTTGGTCCACTTGCCTTCTTTGATACCTTGCACCGCATCTTTACATGCTTGGCGCAAAATCGTCTCGCCTATCGCTCCGATCAAGCCACTTTCTTCTGCAATAGGGATAAACTCAACCGGTGGCGTTAATCCTGATGTTGGCGAAAGCCAGCGAGCCAATGCTTCTGCGCCTATGATCTCGCCGCTGTTAAGGTCGACTAAGGGTTGGTAAAAAGGGATAAATTCATCCCGTTCCAGCGCGTCTTTGATTTTGGCTTGCATCAAGGTCCGTTTGCGCGATACATCGGCCATTTCTGGGCGGTAGTAGCTGATATTGGTGACTTCATGCTTAGCATTGCTCAGAGCGATGCTACCGTTACGCAGCCATTGAGTCATATTGGTGGTGGGGCCTTGTTCAACAATACCTATGCTGATACTGACCACGACACTGTTCCCCTCCATTGGGAATGGAGCGGCAAAGACCTGCAAGATGCGATTGGCGATGAGCAGAGATTGTTCATGGCTTTGTGCTTTGGGTAAGTAGATGGCAAATTCATCACCGCCAATTCGCGCTAAATAATCTTGCTCACTAAATAGAGCCTGTAAGCGTTGAGAGATGATCGCCAGTAACTGATCGCCTTGATAGTGACCTAAGCTGTCGTTGATATCACGGAATTTGTTGATCCCGATAATGAGCAGCGTGCCATCAAGGGTTGGCAGTTTATCGCAAGTATCAATCAGTCCTTCTCGGCTATACAGCTTAGTCAGTGAGTCATAGAGCAGTTGTGAACGCAGGGCTTTGAATGAAACTTTAAGGTTGTTGGCCATCTCATTAAATGCGTAAACCAACAGGCTGGTTTCATAGATGCCACCAGGCTTAGGCATATGGCTTTCCCAGTCTCCTTTCGCCAGGCGCTTAGCGGCCGCCGCGGTGGATGTAATGGGTGCCACAACACGGTTAAACGCAACCAAGCCGAGCAAGATGCCGACAAAACTGGCAATGATGCCGATGATCCAACTATTGCGCTGCGTTTCGGGCAAGTTGCCGAGCAAATTCGACTCAGAAATTGCCACGCCGATATACCATTTTAAACCGTAGGCATCGGTGTAAGGGGTGAGATGATTGAAGTAACGTTCGTTATTGATATCTAAAGTAAAGCGCTGGACCTGATTCTGTTGATACAGCTTGTGCTGGGCGTTGTGTGTCGCGTGCGCTTTGATGATCGGGTTGTCGCTTTCCGTGGCCAGCAACCTGTCCCCTTTTTTGCTGAACTCTGTCCCCCATGAAACGACGCTCCCAGAGGTAGAGTGCGCCACCAGACGCTGCTTATCATCGACCAGATAGAGAGTCGCGCTGGTTTTATTCTGTTGGTTACGCAGGAATGTGTTGAAGGTGTCGATTTTGATGTCTGTCACCACTACGCCCTGAAAGTCTTGCGCATAAAATACCGGGGTTAATGCCGATAAGGTGATCTCTTGGCGCTCATCGGCATTGGCATAGATAGAGGACCACATTGGGGTGAGCGCTTGTGCAACCGGGGCATACCAAGGGCGAATACGCGGGTCATAGCCATCGATGACGGAGCGTATGTCCTCACTGACCACTTGTCCTCGATAGATCACCAGACGATTTTGCGTGCGCTGGTCTTGTATCATTAAGGTGTAGCCTTGGTTGGGCTCTTTGCGAAAGCCGACATATTCCGCCCCCTCACCACCAAATCCAATTACGTCCAGTTGTGGGATGGTTTGATATAGGTTGCGAAACGAGGTGAGAAAATACTGCTCTATGGCGCTGGTATCGCCACGCTGGTATAAGCGATTGAAGCCAATCGAGTGGCTCAGTGCGAGACTGGCTTGAAATGGCTCTTGCAGAAAACGGCCGAGCTCCAAATTAACATTGTCTGTCAGTGCCGTTAACTGCTTGTCGCTGATGTCGACAACCATCTCTTGGTAATTATTTTTTTGTACCGTGACGATGATGCCGATAGTAAAGATAAATATCAGTACAAAAGGCAATACAACCGCTGTTCTTAGGGTAATTTGCGTCGTTGCTGGCATCACTTCATCAATAATTGCGAGAGGGTCTTTATATATCTTAATAAAATTAAGCCAGTTTGCTGATGTTTTTTAGCGTTTAATCCCTAATTTCTAATCATTTTTTAACCTTGTCTTCAAATTTAGCTTGAACCGCTTGCACTCTATCAATAGAGCTCTTTTAACTTACGGGTCAGCGTGTTACGGCCCCAACCTAGCACTTTGGCCGCATCTTGTTTGTGGCCATTAGTGTGCTCCAGTGCCGCTTCCAACAAAATTCTTTCGAACTCCGGCAAGGCAAAAGAGAGTAGTTCAGTGTCGCCTTGTGATAGCGCATTGCGCGCCCACCCTGCTAGCTGTTGTTGCCATGAGCCGCCTGAGACTGCTTCGTTGTGGTTTTTCTCCTCCAACAGTTCGCTTGGGAGATCGCTGGGCAGAACTTCGCTACCGCTGGCCATAACTGTTAACCAACGACAAATGTTTTCCAGTTGGCGCACATTACCCGGCCAGTTAAGGCGATTGAGTGTTTCTACCGTACTTGGATGAAGGGTTTTGACATCGACCCCAAGCTCTTCAGACGCGAGCGCTAAGAAATGCAGTGTCAGTTTCTCAATATCTTGTTTACGTTCGCGCAGCGCTGGGATTTGAATACGAATCACGTTGAGGCGATGGAATAAGTCTTCGCGGAATTTGCCTTTATGTACCAATTTTTCAAGGTTTTGATGGGTGGCCGCGACAATACGTACATCGACTTTAATTGGTGAATGACCGCCAACGCGATAAAACTGACCGTCGGCGAGAACGCGCAGTAAGCGTGTCTGAATATCTAGCGGCATATCACCGATTTCATCGAGAAACAGTGTGCCACCATTGGCTTGTTCGAAGCGACCTTGGCGGACGTTGTTGGCTCCGGTAAAGGCGCCTTTCTCGTGGCCAAACAGTTCGGATTCAATCAGATCTTTGGGAATGGCCGCCATATTGAGGGCAATAAAAGGGTTGCTCGCGCGCGGACTGTGTCGATGCAGTGCGTGCGCGACCAACTCTTTACCCGTGCCCGATTCGCCGTTGATAAGCACAGAAATCGATGAGCGAGAGAGGCGGCCGATAGCACGAAACACTTCCTGCATGGCCGGTGCTTCACCAATGATCTCTGGCGGTGTATAGCTATCATCGCTCAGTGACGCTTGCTCTTGTTTTTGCTCGTGGCGGTGAGTTATGGCTCGCTCTACCAAGGTTAAGGTTTCATCGACATCGAACGGCTTGGGTAAATACTCAAAGGCGCCTTTTTGATAAGCATTGACCGCGGCGTCTAAGTCTGAGTGAGCGGTCATTATAATAACAGGTAAGTCAGGTGAGCGTTGATGAACTTGCTTGAGCAGCTCAATGCCATCAATACCTGGCATGCGAATATCGGACACCAGCACATCCGGAGTTTCACGCTCCAGCGCCATAAGCACACTTTCCGCGTCGGCGAAGGTTTCACACTTGATGTTCGCCGAAGAGAGGGTTTTCTCCATGACCCAGCGGATAGAGCTGTCGTCATCGACGACCCAAACGTATCCTTTACTCATACAATGATTTCCTTACAGCAATGCCACTAACTTTGAATCGGCAAATAAATAGTAAATGTTGTGCGACCAGGCCAGCTTTCTACGTCTATCTTACCTTGGTGCTGATCGATAAGGTTTTGTGCAATAGAGAGACCTAAGCCTGTTCCTCCTTCACGGCCACTGACCATAGGATAAAACAGCGTGTCTTGCAGATCGGTAGCGATACCGGGACCGTTATCAATAATTTCGATTCTCGCCGCCAATTTGCAGCGCTGGCCGTGAATATTGGCTTGATGCACTGTTCTGGTGCGTATTGTTATTTGACCATCCACTTGGTCTTTAAGAATTTGACCTGCGTTACTGACGATGTTGAGCAGCGCTTGTTCTATTTGGTCAGCGTCCATGATGATGTCAGGCAGGCTAGGGTCGTAATCGCGAACGATATTCACGCTTTGATTCGCCTCTAAGTCGACCAATTGGCGAATCTTTTCCAGAATCAGGTGCAAGTTGGCCGGTTTCTTCTTACCCGGTTTTTGTGGCCCTAATAATCTATCCACCAGGGCTCTGAGCCGATCTGCTTGCTCGATGATGATTTGGGTATATTCGCCTAAACTGGCGTCGGGCAATGCGCGTTCCAAAAGCTGCGCCGCGCCGCGCAGACCACCGAGCGGGTTTTTGATTTCATGGGCCAAGCCGCGAACCAACAACTTAGCAGCTTGCTGCTGAGCATGCTGGTTTAGCTCTTGTGACAGGCGGCGCTGCTGACCTATTTTACGCATCTCCACCAGTAGCATTAACTCTTTGTTCCACGAGATGGGGCTAACGGTGACTTCTAGCATCAACGGTTTGCCGTCAACGACAAATGTCACATCGCTATCGGTAATGCTCTGGCCACTTTGCAGCGGTTGTGACAACAACGCCAAATCCATCGAGGCATGTTGAATTAGGTGAGAAAGAGGGTGATCGACAATGCGTTTCGCACTCTGAGAGAACAGCTGCTCGGCCGATGGATTGGCATAACGGACCTGCAACGACTCATTCATGATCAGAATCGCGGTTACTTGATGATTTAAGATGAGTTCGTTGAGTTCGCTATCCACTGCTATACCCTTTCCTTGAACCTGAACTGTGCACTGCACCAAAATGGTGCGATGGAAAATTCAAGTATGGCGCATTACCACTAATAACAGAAGGTAAAACATCGTTATGCTGTGCGTTAACGCTGTTTATTTCACCGAAATGGCGGTTATTCGCAATAAATGCACCGTAATAGGTTGTGAAGATGCAATAAGCTTGCCGTATTGAAATGCCTCTAACTGAATCTGATGACTCCCCCTCGGGAGTTCGCGTAACTGCCAGACAAGGCTTTGTTCTGGAGTGAGTACGGTTTCTTCATTGAGTAGTAGCCTCAAGGTCTCGCCATCGTCTAGTGGGCGATTCAGCTTTGCCTTTATGGTCAGAGCGCCATTGTTGCTGCGTATTGCTTGGTTATTTAACGGAGAGAGTATTGTTAGTTCTAGTGGTGTACTGGCAACGCGTTTGGGATGTTGCGATGCGCCGGTCGGCGCCGGTGGTTTTGTCGCGGGTTGCGTATCTGCAAGGTGAAATGTGGTTGCTTGTGGGTGAGGGATATCACTGAAATGGGTTATGCCTTGTGTATCTTGCCAAGTATAGATGGTTTTCGCTTGAGCCGACCAGAAAAAGCAAGCGATTACATATAGTAACCAGCGATGAGTCATTCGCATCCCCCCCTTTTTGTTCAATGCAGAATAACGACTCTAGCGTCAAAGGGGGAGTGGCCAAAAACAAAAAGGCTCACCTGCGAGGTGAGCCTTGGATTTATGTAATAGCGCTGTTTAGCGCAACTGAGTAACCGTTATACTGAGTAGTACAGTTCGAACTCAAGTGGGTGAGTGGTCATGTTAACCTTCTCAACATCTTGAGACTTAAGTGCGATGTAAGAATCGATGAAGTCATCAGAGAATACGCCGCCAGCAGTTAGGAACTCACGGTCAGCGTCTAGGCACTCTAGCGCTTCTTTTAGTGAGTAAGCCACTGTTGGGATTTCAGCTGCTTCTTCTGCTGGTAGATCGTAAAGGTCTTTATCCATCGCTTCGCCTGGGTGGATCTTGTTCTTAATACCGTCAAGACCCGCCATTAGCATTGCTGCGAAACATAGGTATGGGTTCGCTGATGGATCACCGAAGCGTAGCTCGATACGACGTGCTTTAGGGCTTGGTACCACTGGGATACGGATAGAAGCCGAGCGGTTACGTGCAGAGTAAGCAAGCATAACTGGCGCTTCGAAGCCTGGTACAAGACGCTTGTACGAGTTAGTTGATGCGTTAGCAAATGCGTTGATTGCTTTCGCATGCTTGATAACACCACCGATGTAGTAAAGAGCCAGTTCAGATAGGCCGCCGTACTTGTCACCCGCGAACAGGTTAACACCGTCTTTCGCTAGAGATTGGTGAACGTGCATACCAGAACCGTTGTCGCCAACGAGTGGCTTAGGCATGAATGTCGCTGTTTTACCAAATGCGTGCGCAACGTTGTGTACTACGTACTTGTAAACTTGGATTTCGTCCGCTTTTGCCGTTAGCGTGTTAAAGCGAGTTGCGATTTCGTTCTGACCCGCAGTGGCTACTTCGTGGTGATGCGCTTCGACTACTTGGCCCATCTCTTCAAGGATGAGACACATTGCAGAGCGGATGTCTTGAGAAGAGTCAACTGGCGCTACTGGGAAGTAACCACCTTTAACGCCTGGACGGTGACCTTTGTTACCGCCTTCGAAGTCAGTACCTGTGTTCCAAGCCGCTTCTACGTCGTCGATCTTGAAGAATGAACCAGACATGTCGGTTGCAAACTTAACGTCGTCAAATAGGAAGAACTCTGGCTCAGGACCAACAAGCACTGTGTCTGCGATGCCTGTCGAACGTAGGTAATCTTCAGCACGCTTAGCGATAGAGCGAGGGTCACGGTCGTAGCCTTGCATAGTTGCAGGCTCAAGAATGTCACAACGGATGTTTAGCGTTGCGTCTTCTGTGAATGGGTCAAGAACGGCAGATGACGCGTCTGGCATCATTACCATGTCAGATTCGTTGATGCCTTTCCAGCCAGCAACTGATGAACCATCGAACATCTTACCTTCTTCAAAGAAGTCTGCGTCCACTTGGTGAGCAGGAATCGATACGTGCTGCTCTTTACCTTTTGTATCTGTAAAACGTAGGTCAACAAACTTAACTTCGTTTTC
This sequence comes from Vibrio sinaloensis, assembly GCF_023195835.1. Lineage (NCBI taxonomy): Bacteria > Pseudomonadati > Pseudomonadota > Gammaproteobacteria > Vibrionales > Vibrionaceae > Vibrio > Vibrio sinaloensis. Next base: position 65,634 of record NZ_CP096199.1, read on the forward strand.
TTGGATCAGCGATAGAACGTTTTCTACTGACATCTTGGATAACCTCCAGTGTTGTTAAAGCGGTTTAGCTTGGTGCTCATGTTGAGTCCAGCATTGATTAATTACATTGCAAACTTATTAATCGATGCTGATTGAGTTAAAGCCAAAACCATGCCAAAAAAATTAATCCATTAATTTCAATAAATTAGCGGGCTAGGTGTTAAAATGGTGCATGCGGTTGCACCAAAATGATCTTTATTGTGCACTGTATTGGTGCGAGTTATAGATTTGCACCAAGAGTAAACAACCATCGTCCTCCATTCAGCCTAGAATTGCTCATTATGTCAATCGGGATTTCTCCACACTCGCCGCACTATTGCGTTCAATCAAAAAATATCTCGCCACATGAGGCGAATCAGATCACATATTTCTGGGTTTTTCGCTAAAATCTGGTACATTATGGCCGTTTTTTTAATCAAGTAAGGGCGCGGATAACACAGTGATTGTGTTTTCGGCGTGCTTCTGCCTATTCGAGCGAATCAAATCCATGGCTACTCCACAGATTGATAAATTAAGAAATATCGCGATCATCGCGCACGTTGACCACGGTAAAACAACACTGGTTGATAAACTACTCCAGCAATCAGGTACGTTAGAGTCTCGCGGTGAAGCTGAAGAGCGAGTCATGGACTCAAACGATATCGAGAAAGAGCGCGGTATTACCATTCTTGCTAAAAACACAGCAATTAACTGGAATGACTACCGAATCAACATCGTTGATACTCCGGGACACGCGGACTTCGGTGGTGAAGTTGAGCGTATCATGTCGATGGTCGACTCAGTACTGCTTATCGTTGATGCGGTTGATGGCCCAATGCCACAAACGCGTTTTGTTACCCAAAAAGCGTTTGCTCACGGTCTAAAGCCAATCGTTGTTATCAACAAGATTGACCGTCCGGGTGCGCGTCCTGATTGGGTAATGGACCAAGTGTTCGACCTATTCGATAACCTAGGTGCCACTGACGACCAGCTAGACTTTAAAGTGGTCTACGCATCGGCACTTAACGGTTGGGCTTCTCTTGAAGAAGGCGAAACGGGCGAGAACATGGAACCGCTATTCCAAACCATCGTTGATGTGGTTGACGCGCCAAATGTTGACCTAGACGGCCCACTACAAATGCAAGTCTCTCAGCTAGACTACAGCTCTTATGTGGGTGTTATCGGTGTTGCGCGTGTCACTCGCGGCTCTGTTAAGCCAAACCAACAAGTGACGGTTATCGGTGCAGACGGTAAGACTCGCAACGGTAAAGTGGGCACAGTCATGGGCTACTTGGGCCTAGAGCGTCACGAAGTTGACCAAGCAAACGCGGGTGACATCATCGCTATTACCGGTCTTGGTGAGCTAAAAATCTCAGACACTATCTGTGCACAAAACGCTGTAGAAGCGCTTCCAGCTCTTTCTGTTGATGAGCCAACAGTAACCATGACGTTCCAGGTGAACACTTCTCCGTTCGCGGGTAAAGAAGGTAAGTTCGTGACATCACGTAACATCCTTGAGCGTTTAGAGAAGGAACTGGTTCACAACGTTGCGCTACGTGTCGAGCAAACTGACGATCCAGACAAGTTCCGCGTATCAGGCCGTGGTGAACTTCATCTATCTATCCTGATCGAAAACATGCGTCGTGAAGGTTTCGAGCTAGCAGTATCGCGTCCTGAAGTTATCATTAAAGAAGAGAACGGCCAGTTGATGGAACCGTTTGAAACCGTGACCATTGACGTTCAAGAAGAGCACCAAGGCGGCATCATGGAGAACATCGGTTTACGTAAAGGTGAACTGAAAGATATGTCTCCAGACGGTAAAGGTCGTGTACGTATGGACTTTATCATGCCTTCTCGTGGCCTGATTGGTTTCCAAACTGAGTTCATGACGCTAACGTCAGGCTCTGGCCTGCTCTACCATACGTTTGATCACTACGGCCCACACAAAGGCGGTAACATCGGTCAACGTATCAACGGCGTACTGATTGCCAACGCGGCGGGTAAAGCACTGACCAACGCACTGTTTAACCTGCAAGAGCGCGGCCGTCTATTCATCGGTCACGGCGTAGAAGTGTACGAAGGTATGGTGATTGGTATTCATAGCCGTGACAACGACCTAACGGTCAACGCACTGAAAGGTAAGCAGCTGACCAACGTTCGTGCCTCTGGTACCGATGATGCGCAGGTTCTGACTCCGCCAATCATCATGACTCTTGAGCAAGCGCTTGAGTTCATCGATGATGACGAGCTAGTTGAAGTCACACCTGAAAGCATTCGTATCCGTAAGAAGTTCCTAACGGAAAGCGACCGTAAACGTGCTTCACGTGCAGCAAAATAATCGTTGCTGACACCCATGATAAAAAGCCCCGAGTTATGCTCGGGGCTTTTTTTATGTGGTAGTTAGTCTATTTTTGATTGAGCTTACTTTTGATTGAGTTTTTGCAAGAACTTATCCGATTCGGCGATCGCCTCGTTCATGTCTCTGATCGCGTACTGGATATCTTGTTCCAAGCTGGCAAATTCGCCTTGCAGCGAGCCAATGGCGCTGGCGTTGAGGTTATGCTTGAGATACAAGGTGTTGTCACGCAGGGTGTTGAGTACCGGCGTCATTTTCGCTTCGGCACGCTTCATCGCTTTTAGCATCGAGTTATAAGAGGTTTGGGTGTCACGCAGTTTTTGCTCACTGGCGCGGCGCAGTTTACTGCTGGTATAGAGCTCAAGTTCATTCTTCCATTCTGCAAACAGTGCGTCCGACACATCTTCGATCGCTTGGATGCGGTCGCTCACCTCTTGCGCGGCCTTTTCGCTGTCTTGATATTTGTCATTGATGTCGTTGTAAATGGTCTCAAGCTCGCCGCCATCAAATTGGGTCAATACGGATAAGGCTTCTAGAGCGCTACTAAACTCTTGTTGGGCGTCTTGCTGCGATTGTTTGGCATCTTCGACGCGATCCACCATGATGTCACGTTTGTGATAACCCACTTGCTCCATTGCAGAGTAGTAAGCAGACTGACACCCTGTTAGGGTAAAAATCGACAATACAAACACCAGTAAGTACGGCATGATGGGATCCTTTCCTTTAAAATTACCCTGTTAGGATGACGGATATAGTGGGGAGTGACAAGTTGAAAATCGAACCCTTGATAACCCAAGCGATCCTGTTTGCGCGTTATCTTTTTACACGAATGAAGCATGATAGAGTCAATGTTAACGCTGGATACTTGGCCTACATTACTTTGCTATCGATTGTGCCGATGTTAACGGTGCTGTTATCTGTCCTCTCATCCTTTGCGATTTTTGAAAACGCCGGCGATGCGATTCAAGACTTTGTTATTACCCATTTTGTTCCAGCCGCCGGCGATGCGGTGAAAGGGGCGCTGCTCGAGTTCGTCGCCAATACCGGCAAAATGAGTGCGGTGGGGGGCGGTTTTCTATTTGTCGCCGCTTTGATGCTGATTTCTAACATCGACAAGAATCTCAACTATATTTGGCGAGTGCGTAAAAAGCGTCGCGCTGTATTTTCGTTCTCTATGTATTGGATGGTGTTGACCTTGGGGCCTATTTTAGTCGGTGCCAGTATCGCGGCGACTTCCTACGTCACCTCACTGAAAATTATCGATCATGAGGCGCTGAGCGGCGTGTACAACCAGTTACTGCGCTGGTTGCCATTTTGGTTGTCTTTCTTTGCCTTCGCTGGCTTGTATCTGTTGGTGCCGAATAAAAAAGTGCGCTTATCCCATGCGGCGCTCGGGGCGATTGTTGCTGCGCTGCTGTTTGAAGCAAGCAAAAAAGGCTTTGCCGCCTACATTACTCAGTTTCCTTCATATCAACTCATCTACGGCGCATTAGCGGCAATCCCAATTCTGTTCGTTTGGGTCTATTTATGTTGGCTGATTGTACTCGTCGGTGCCGAGGTGACCGCTGCGCTTGGTGAAAGAGAGCAATGGAGAGAATTACCACAAGAAATGGTACACTCAGCACCATCACGCAATCGATTAATAGTAAAAGGGAAAACCAGTGATAGCACTGATTCAGAGAGTGAGTGAGGCGGCCGTTCGAGTAGACGGTCAAGTGGTCGGCGAGATAGATCAAGGTCTGCTTGTTCTACTCGGTGTCGAAAAAGACGACGATGAAGCCAAGGCCAAGCGACTAATGGAACGTGTGACCACTTATCGAGTGTTTGAAGACCAAGAGGGCAAAATGAACCTCAATGTGAAACAAATCGAAGGTAAGGTATTGGTGGTGTCGCAGTTTACCTTGCCCGCTGATACCAAAAAAGGGACGCGAGCCGGCTTTTCTCGTGGCGCACACCCTGCTGATGCCGAGCGATTGTACGACTATTTTTCTGACCGTTGTGCCGAAGTGTTGCCGACTGAGCGTGGCCGGTTTGCGGCCGATATGAAGGTTTCTTTGGTCAATGATGGCCCGGTCACCTTCTGGCTACAGGTATAATCAATGTCTGCGTTGCACTCATCACGCCGCCAAAACTAAAAAAGGATTTTTATGTTTAAGCTGATCACGCCGAAGACGGATAATCAACTCAATAAGTACTATCACTTTCGTTGGCAGATGCTGAGAGAGCCTTGGCAGATGCCGATAGGTTCCGAGCGCGATGAATATGACCCGATGAGCCATCATCGCATGATTGTTGATGGACGCGGCCGACCAATGGCGATCGGTCGGCTGTATATTACCCCAGACAGTGAAGGCCAGATTCGCTTTATGGCGGTAAAAAATAATCGTCGTAGCAAAGGCATGGGGTCGTTAGTGCTGGTGGCTCTAGAGTCACTTGCGCGTCAAGAAGGGGCTAAACGCTTAGTGTGTAACGCTCGCGAAGATGCGATCTCATTTTATGAGAAGAGTGGTTTTGAGCGACGCGGAGAGCTGACCGATGAGCGCGGCCCTGTCCGCCACCAACAAATGGTTAAACACCTTGATCCTATGGCCGATGTACTGCGCAAACCTGAGTGGTGTACTGAGCTACAGGAGCGCTGGGAAAACCAGATTCCGATCAGTGACAAGATGGGGATCAAAATCAATCAGTACACTGGATATCAATTTGAGTGCAGCGCGCAGCTCAACCCAAACCTTAATCCACACAACACCATGTTTGCCGGCTCGGCGTTCACCTTAGCCACGTTAACCGGCTGGGGGATGACTTGGCTGTTGATGAAAGAGCGCAACCTCACCGGAGACATTGTGTTGGCCGACAGCCGGATTCGCTACCGTCACCCGGTGACCGAAAGCCCGGTCGCGTCAACCTCGCTCGACGGGATTAGTGGTGATCTAGACCGACTGGCGGCGGGGCGAAAAGCGCGCATTGTCATTCATGTCACCATTCAGAGTGGTGACGTGCCAGCGGTCGAGTTTATCGGTACCTATATGCTGATACCTGACTATCAAGCGGTACTCGGTAGCGACGATTAATTGCTGTTGGCCGGTGACTTTGCGGGAGCGCAGACGGACTTGATCACATTGGTATGAGAGAGAATGTCTGACCACAACTCAGCGCACTGCTGTCGGCTCTGCAGCAATAAGCTGGCAAACGCTGGCTTGGTTAGATCCCACTCACCGGCCAACTGCACCGGATCACTTTGACCTTGGACGCGGATACGACCGCGGTCGGCGTGGGCCACCACTTCATCTAAAGCAAAATCCTGCTCAAATTGCTGTTCACCATCGGCGGCGCTGGCGTTAATCGATGCCTGACGGATACTGATGTTCGCTTGACCACTGAGGCTGTGCGCCAACATTGCGTAGTCACCGGATAAGCCAGAGAGCGTCATATCCATCTCCGCCAGACCAGTTAATTCAAACGGCACTCTCTGCTCAAGCCAAAAGTGTTGCAGAGGCAGGCCGTCCGCGTGCAGCTCTATCTGCCAGGGCGCACTCACAGTAGCTCGGTCCCACCAACCACGAGCTTCAATATATCCTTGCTCAAGGGGCACAAAGGCCCGTGATAAGGTCAGCCTGTCGTTATCGGCGCTCAAGCTGACCTTTGCTTGAGTCGTGAGTAAGCTATCTAGGTTGGCACTGTGGGCACTGAGGCTAACTGAACCTTGCCATAGTCCCCATTGCGCTTGCTTGATCAGGCTTAGATTGCTGCCCTCGATATTAAGCCCAGAAACTTGCCAGTAGGGTTTGTGTTCGACTTGGATCAGTTGGCTATTGGTGACCTCAAGTTGATCTATGCTCAGGCTTTGCAGTGGTGCCATCAACTGACGGGTATCAGCGAGCAACTGCTCAGTTTGTTCGAGCCATTTCACGCCATTGATATCAAGCTTGTCCAAATGAACGCCCTGTGGCGACACTTCTCCTTGCAATTGAATCCGTCCTTGCTTGAAATCGGTGTCAAATTCATCAATCAGTAAGTTGCCGCCGGTCATTCCCAGTTTGGCGCGGGGCGAGATTAGCAGCAAGCGGCCATCGGTAATACTCTCGGCATCAAAAGAGGCATAGCCCAATTCTTGCTGCCAAAGTGTTTGATTAAGAATCAGGTTTTCTAGTGAAGCGTCTAGGTTTTCAAAGCGCCACCCTTGGAAATTGAACGAGCCACCAAGAATGTCGAGACTGTTGATATGACTGATCGGCAATTGCAAATTACCCAATGTGGTCAGCAGTCGCTCTAAAGGCGTTTCAGCCGGTAGCGTGAGTTTATCTATAGTGACATTGACCAATGACCAACCGTACTGATACTGCTCGGCTTGACCAGAGAAATTGGCATCTCGCCAAGTAAACGAGCTGCCGAAAATAGTGCTGTTGTTGGCTCGGTAGCGCATATCGACCAATAGGTCATCCAGGGCCTCACCTTGCATATAAAGCTGTTTGGCGGCGAACTGGATATCGGCATAAGGGATGGTTTGTTCGCTGTGTTGCCACTGCGGCTGATTGAGCTGCACGCTTACATCTCGGGCAGACCACTTCGGTGCGCTGAGGTCGACGTTCTTGAGCGCTAACTGCTGGAGCTGAATTTGATTGAAGATCGGGTGCTGCAATTGATCGAGTTGTAGATTGGCGCCTTCGATCAGGATTGAGTCGAACGTCAGCTTACCTTGTTGCCAAGGCTGCTGGCTTAACCAAAGAGTCAGTTTAGGCAGTTGTAGGGTGCGGTTGGTATCACTCAACTCAACGTTAGCTAAGGTCAATTGTAGTGGCGGCTGATAGTGAGCCTCGGTCGTGCTGAGCGTATAGGGAGTGAGCTGATTGAACAAAGTTGTGACCGTCTGCGCGGCGTAGCGGCTTTGCAGCAAAGCATACAAAGTCAGTAACGATAGCACCAAACCAGAGAACGTTATCATAACTAGCCACCACAGTGCTTTTTTCACAATTACCCTCCTGTGCTCACTCATGCAAATATTTTTCTAGCTTGAATGAGTTTTGCTATTCAAGCAACAAAAAGCCCCTCGAAAGAGGGGCTTAGCTAAACAACTTCTAGGTAGGTCACTAATCTAACTGTGGACCTGCAGCCACCAATGATTGGCCTTCTGCGTTGTCGGTGTATTTTTCGAAGTTATTGATGAAGCGAGTCGCCAGATCTTTGGCTTTGCTTTCCCACTGTAGTGGGTCCACATAGGTGTCACGAGGGTCGAGGATTGATGGATCGACATCGTGCAGCGCGACAGGCACTTCTAAGTTGAAGATAGGGATCTGTTTGGTCTCGGCTTGCTCGATTGAGCCATCGAGAATCGCATCGATGATCGCGCGAGTATCTTGAATAGAGATACGCTTGCCGCTGCCATTCCAACCTGTGTTCACCAAGTAAGCTTCTGCGCCCGCTTGCTCCATACGTTTGACCAGCACCTCTGCATACTTAGTTGGGTGAAGAGTCAAGAACGCCGCACCAAAACAAGCCGAGAAGGTCGGTGTTGGCTCAGTGATGCCACGCTCAGTACCAGCAAGTTTAGCGGTAAAGCCTGATAGGAAGTGGTACTTAGTTTGCTCTGGCGTCAATTTGGAGACTGGTGGTAGTACTCCAAACGCATCGGCTGACAAGAAAATAACCTTGTTGGCGTGGCCGCCTTTCGACACAGGTTTAACGATGTTCTCAATGTGCTCAATGGGGTAAGAAACACGAGTGTTCTCGGTTTTTGAACCATCATCGAAGTCAATCGAGCCATCAGAGCGTACGGTGACGTTCTCTAGCAGTGCATCGCGGCGAATGGCGTTGTAGATGTCTGGCTCGGCCTCTTTGGAGAGTTTGATGGTCTTCGCGTAACAGCCGCCTTCGAAGTTGAAGACGCCATCGTCATCCCAGCCGTGCTCGTCATCACCGATCAATGCGCGTTTAGGGTCGGTAGAGAGCGTGGTTTTACCTGTACCAGACAAGCCAAAGAAAATCGCCACTTCGCCATTTTCTTTACACATATTGGCACTACAGTGCATCGAGGCGATGCCTTTGAGCGGCAAAAAGTAGTTCATCATCGCGAACATACCTTTCTTCATCTCGCCGCCGTACCAAGTACCACCAATCAACTGGGTGCGCTCAGTGAGGTTGAATACCGTGAAGTTTTCCGAGTTCAGACCGTGCTCTTTCCACTTCTGGTTGGTGCATTTAGCGCCATTCATGACCACGAAATCTGGCTCGAATGTCGCGAGTTCTTCTTCGCTAGGACGGATAAACATGTTCTTAACGAAGTGTGCTTGCCACGCCACTTCTGTAATCACACGAATGCTGAGACGAGTATCTGGGTTGGCACCACAGTAGCCATCAATCACGAACACGCGTTTGCCAGACAACTGGTTAGTGACAAGCTGCTTAAGATCGTCCCACACTTCTTGGGTGATCGGCTTGTTATCATTTTTCACCGTATCGGATGTCCACCACATGTGCTCTTCTGTGGTTGCGTCTTTAACGATGTACTTATCTTTTGGTGAGCGTCCGGTAAAAATTCCGGTGTCGACTGCGACAGCGCCAAGCTCAGTCACTACGCCTTTTTCGTAGCCTTCGAGATCCGCGCGAGTTTCTTCTTCAAACAACACATCGTAGCTTGGGTTGCGTACCACCTCTTTAACGTTGTGAAGTCCGTGTTTGGTAAGATCGATTGTTGCAGCCTTTGTATGTTCCATAACGGTCATAGGTGCTCCTTATTAGGAATATTTTGTAGGGATTTTGTAATGATTTTTTTAATTTTATCTGCTCACCATGCTAGCAATGGGCTTTCGAGAAAACAGGGATATAGCTCAAAAAATATCCGTATTTTTCATGGGGGATTAAGCGACGCATCACATATTGGCGCGATTAGTTTATCGTGTGCGCAAAGCTTTGCGCTAGGGCAAAAGCATTAATATTCGATTAAAATTAACAGGTTAGTTTATTACGGCTGAGGCTAGGTATAGCGCGGGATTGATCACAAAAAGGCCCGCATGTGCGAGCCTTTTGATAGGTAAATTACAGGGTTGCTGTGCCGCAAAAATTAATGCAGCGTGTTATTGCCCGATCCGGCTTCGCGGAAAAGCTCGGAAACTTGTGCCTCGTCGAACGTATAAGTCGTGCCGCAGTAATCACAATGTAAAGAAATTGAGCCAACCTCGGCCAAAATGTCATTAATTTCCGTACGATCAATGGTAACGATGGCAGAGCCACTGCGATCGCGTGAACAGCCACAATGAAATTCAACCGGTTGAGGTTCAAATAGACGAACTTGCTCTTGGTTGTAGAGGCGGTAGAGCAGCTCGTTGGCTTCTAAGGTGAACAGCTCTTCGTCTTTTACCGTTTCGGTTAGTTGCTCTAGGTGCTCGAAGTCTTCGGGTTTGCCAGTGCCGTCAGGCATCACTTGAATCAGCATCCCAGCAGCATGAGCTTTGCCATCTTGGTCACCGGTGCGCAGCCACAGACGTGTCTTTAACTGTTCTGAATTGGCAAAGTAGCCTTCGAGAATCTCGGCTAAAGAGTCACCCTCAAGGCCAACGATACCTTGGTAACGTTCACCTTTTTTCGGGTCGATAGTAATCACTAGGTAGCCTTTACCCATCATGTCGTGAATGTTGGCGTCGTCTGCGATGTCGCCTTCGTAGCGTGCAACGCCGCGAACTTTTTGCTCGTTGTCGCCGTTGATCACCACTAGTGATACCGGACCATCGCCTTGCAGCTGCAGAGTGATTGAACCTTCAAACTTAAGCGTCGCGGTTAACAGTGTGGTTGAAACCAAAAGCTCACCAAGCAGTTTTTGCAGTGGTGCTGGGTAATCCTTGCTAGAAATAATACGTTGGTAAGCTTCATCCAATTGTACCAACTCACCACGAACTGAAAGATCTTCAAATAAGTAGCGGTTCAAAACATTGCTTGCCATGTGGCGGGTCCTCGTTAATTTTTCCAGCTTTATTGGTGCTTGAATTTAATGATGTCGCGACGTTGTTTTTTGTCAGGACGACGGTCTGGACTTGGATTGTGGGCGTGCAGTTTGCGGCGCATTGCATTTTCTTCGCGTTGACTGACGCTTTCAGCCGTTTCTGAGTAGAGCATTTGTGCCTCTGGAGCGCCGCGTCGTTGGTCAGAGATTTTCTCTATCACCACAGTCTTCTCTTCATGCCCTTGCCTTAGAGTGATCACCGCACCTAGTTCCACCGCCTTGCTCGGTTTACTGCGCTGGCCATTATAGTGAACTTTGCCACCATCGACCATATTGCGAGCAATGGAGCGCGTTTTATAAAAACGTGCGGCCCATAGCCATTTATCGAGTCTCACTGCTTCTGTTTGGGAACCCATGGTGATTGTTTCTCTCTAAGGTTGTTGGGTAACGAATAAGATAATTGGCGTTGATTCCAGTCAGTTGCTGTAACAATGGTGACGTGTGTGGCATTTTTCAAGCGAAATCATAAAAATTATGCGCGGTTAAAGTGACGTACCACGGTTTAATGTATAGGTTGTTTCATGTTTTGCTACAATCTTCGCTTCCTGCTTTGGCGGAAAAAACGCACCAAGTCATCGTGGTAAATAAATACGTATCTTTTAGAGAAATCAATCAATAAGGACAGTGGGTGAAACAAATTAGTGTAAATGCACTATATCAGTTAACTGATACGTTCAAGGATGTGCGTGTACAGCACCGAGTGAGTTATATCGTCATGCTGGTATTGCTGTCGATTTGTGCGTGGATCGCAGGCCAAATGATCTGGCACCCTTGGCAGCAACCTGTCATCTCCGTATGGCAGCCGGCAAAAGTCGGCGCACCAGAAGAGAGCACGGCGTCGCGTCTCGATCTGTCGCAGCTGCAAAATGGCCACATTTTTGGCCAATATCAGAACTCGGTTCCAGTTGTGAAACAGCCTAAAGTGCAAGATGCGCCGAAAAGTCGTCTCAATGTGGTGTTGGTCGGGGTCGTGACCAGTTCTAATCCAAATAAAAGCTTAGCGGTGATCGCCAACCGTGGCCAACAAGCCACTTACGGGATTAACGAAGTGATTGAGGGTACACGAGCCAAGCTGGTGCAAGTGCAAGCAGACCGAGTGATCGTAGATAACTCCGGACGCAACGAAACCATTATGCTGGAAGGGCTTAAGTTCAGTCAGCCTGCGCCAGCTAACCAAGAAACTAAGGGCGTGACCCGAACTCAAATCTCGGGCGATGCGCTGGAAAAAATCCAGCAGGAAATAAGCCAAGACCCGAAACAGATTTTCCAATACGTGCGCATGTCGCAAATCAAGCAGGATGAAGCGATTATTGGCTATCGCCTTACGCCGGGCAAAGACGATGCGCTATTTGAGTCAGTCGGCTTACAATCGGGGGATATTGCGTTGTCAATCAATGGCATGGATTTGACCGACCCTGCGGTGATGGGGGAGATATTTCGCAATCTTTCTCAGCTGACCGAGTTGACTTTGACCGTAGAAAGAGACGGTCAACCCTATGAAATCTATATTGAATTATAAGACAGCGACCAAGCAGTCGTTGACTCAAGGAGTACACAGTGAACCATTGGCTTAACAAAAGCGCATGGCTTTTAGCGGGAAGCTTACTGGCCTCACCTATGATGGTGACGGCCAATGATTTCAGTGCCAGTTTTAAGGGCACCGACATTCAAGAATTCATCAATATTGTTGGACGCAATTTAGAAAAAACCATCATTGTTGACCCTTCTGTGCGCGGCAAGGTGGATGTGCGCAGCTACGATATGCTCAGTGAGGAGCAATATTACAGCTTCTTCCTTAACGTACTTGAAGTGTATGGTTTTGCTGTGATTGAGATGGATAACGGCATCTTAAAAGTCATCAAGTCGAAAGACGCGAAAACCTCTGCGGTACCAGTGGTTGGCGATGGCGACATTAAGGGTGACGAAGTGGTCACTCGCGTCGTCGCAGTACGCAACGTCTCGGTGCGAGAGTTATCGCCGCTGCTGCGTCAGCTCAACGACAATGCCGGAGCGGGTAACGTGGTGCATTACGACCCAGCAAACATCATTTTGATCACCGGCCGTGCTGCGGTGGTCAACCGCTTGGCCGATATTATCAAGCGTGTCGACCAAGCGGGCGACAAAGAGATCGAAGTGGTCGACTTAGCCAATGCCTCCGCCGCAGAGATGGTGCGCATCGTTGAAGCGCTCAACAAATCGGCAGATGCCAAGAGCACGCCAGAGTTTTTGCAACCTAAGCTGGTGGCGGATGACCGAACCAACTCGATTTTGATTTCAGGCGATCCCAAAGTGCGCGATCGTCTGCGCAAGCTGATCAGGCAGTTGGACGTCGAAATGGCGTCCAAAGGCAATAACCGTGTGGTTTACCTCAAGTACGCCAAAGCCGAAGACTTAGTCGATGTGCTTAAAGGGGTATCGGATAATCTGCAAGCGGAAAAATCGAGCGGCTCTAAGCAAGGCTCGAGCTCAACCCGCGGAGAGGTGATGATCGCCGCGCACCCAGAAACCAATGCCCTGGTACTGACAGCGCCGCCGGATATTATGATTGCGTTGCAAGACGTGATTTCTCAGCTCGACATTCGCCGCGCGCAAGTGTTGATTGAAGCGCTGATTGTCGAAATGGCAGAAGGGGATGGTATTAATCTTGGCGTGCAGTGGGGATCGCTTGATAGTGGTGGGGTGATCCAATATGGCAACGCGGGTGCACCGATCGGTCAGGTGATGGTCGGTTTAGAAGAAGCCAAAGACAAGGTGGAGAAAAAACCGATTCGTGACGCCAATACCGGCGCGATCAAATATTACGAAGAGACCACCACTAGAGGCGACTACTCTACACTGGCTACTGCGCTGGGCGGCGTTAATGGCGCTGCGCTAAGTGTGGTCATGGGCGACTGGACGGCACTGATTAGCGCTGTGTCGACCGATTCCAACTCCAATATTCTCTCCTCACCAAGTATTACCGTGATGGACAATGGCGAAGCCTCGTTCATCGTCGGTGAAGAAGTGCCAGTGATCACGGGCTCTACCGCGGGTTCCAATAACGACAACCCATTTCAGACGGTGGATCGCAAAGAGGTTGGAATCAAATTGAAAGTGGTGCCACAAATCAATGAAGGCAATTCAGTTCAGCTCAATATAGAACAAGAAGTGTCAAACGTGCTGGGAGCCAATGGCGCCGTGGACGTACGCTTTGCCAAGCGCCAGCTGAACACCTCGGTGATGGTCGAAGATGGTCAGATGATTGTGCTGGGCGGGCTGATTGACGAGCGTGCGCTTGAAAGTGAGTCTAAAGTGCCGCTGCTGGGCGATATTCCTTATCTGGGTCACTTATTTAAGTCAACCAGTACCCAAGTTGAGAAGAAAAACCTGATGGTATTTATTAAGCCAACCATTATTCGCGATGGTATGACGGCTGATGGCATCACCCAACGCAAATACAACTTTATTCGCGCAGAGCAGTTGTATAAAGCGGACCAAGGTCTCAAGTTGATGGATGACGCGCATATTCCTGTGCTGCCAAAGTTTGGCGACGAGATTCGCCATCCGGCTGAAATCCAAGCTTTCCTCGATCAGATGGAAACCGAGTAATGGACGCGCTGGTCACATCGAAGTTAAAACGTCTGCCGTTTAGTTTTGCCAACCGTTTCAAAATGGTGTTGGAGCAAAAAGGGGAGGCGTTACTGCTGTATTACGTCGAGCCGGTGTCGATGCCCGCTTTGCTTGAGGTTAAGCGAGTGTGCACCCGCAAACTGACGTTGCAGGCGATGGACATTGATGGGTTCGAGCGTAAGCTCACTGAAGCCTATCAGCGTGATTCCTCAGAGGCGCGTCAATTGATGGAAGACATCGGCGCAGATAGCGATGACTTCTTCTCGTTAGCCGAAGATTTACCGCATGATGAAGACTTACTTGAGTCAGAAGACGATGCGCCCATCATCAAATTGATCAATGCCATGTTGGGCGAGGCGATCAAAGAAGGGGCATCGGATATTCATATCGAGACGTTTGAAAAAAGCCTATCAATCCGTTTCCGGGTCGATGGTGTGCTGCGTGATGTCCTAGCGCCCAGCCGCAAACTGGCCCCGCTGTTGGTGTCACGCGTCAAGGTGATGGCCAAGTTAGATATTGCAGAAAAGCGCGTTCCCCAAGACGGACGTATCTCTTTGCGTATTGGTGGTCGTGCGGTTGATGTACGTGTATCGACTATGCCCTCATCGCACGGAGAGCGGGTGGTGATGCGTTTGTTAGATAAGAACGCGACACGACTCGACCTTCACAGCTTAGGTATGACCGAGGCTAATCACGAGGCGTTTAGGCAGATGATTCAGCGCCCGCATGGCATTATTTTGGTCACTGGCCCAACCGGGTCGGGTAAGTCGACCACCTTGTATGCGGGGTTAAGCGAAATCAACAGCAACGAGCGCAACATCCTCACAGTCGAAGACCCGATTGAATTCGATATTGATGGTATTGGTCAGACCCAAGTCAACCCTAAAGTCGATATGACGTTCGCCCGTGGCTTGCGTGCGATTCTGCGTCAAGACCCAGACGTGGTGATGGTGGGGGAGATCCGCGACTTAGAAACCGCTCAAATCGCGGTGCAAGCCTCGTTGACTGGCCACTTAGTGATGTCGACCCTGCATACCAATACCGCGGTCGGCGCGATTACTCGCTTGCGAGATATGGGGATCGAACCGTTTTTGATCTCTTCGTCGCTGCTTGGGGTGCTGGCACAGCGCTTAGTGCGCACTCTATGTCAAGATTGTAAAACCCCTTACCAAGCAGATGAAAAACCCAAAAAGCTGTTCGATATGACCGCTGAACAATCGCTAACGCTGTATCGCGCCTGTGGGTGTGAACAGTGTAATTTCAAAGGTTATCGTGGGCGTACCGGGATCCATGAATTGTTGCTGGTCGATGAGGCGGTACAAAGCTTAATTCACAGCGAAGCGGGCGAGCAGGCGATAGAAAAAGCCATCCGCGCTCGCACCCCAAGCATTGGTCAAGATGGGTTAAATAAAGTGCTTGCTGGCGTGACCTCGATAGAAGAAGTGCTGAGAGTGACCAGGGACAGCTAATGGCGGCATTTGAATACAAGGCGCTGGATGCCAAAGGAAAGAGCAAAAAAGGGGTCATAGAGGGCGATAACGCTCGCCAAGTGCGTGCGCGTCTCAAAGAGCAAGGCTTGATTCCGGTTGAGGTTAGCGAAACCAGACAGAAAGCCGCTAAACGTCGTCAAAGTGGCGGACTACAGTTTAAGCGTGGGCTGAGTACCCCAGATTTAGCACTGATTACTCGCCAACTGGCCACCCTGGTGCAATCAGGAATGCCGCTGGAAGAGTGTTTAAAAGCGGTGTCGGAGCAATCGGAAAAACCGCGTATTCGCACCATGTTACTTGCGGTGCGCGCTAAGGTGACCGAAGGCTACACTTTGGCAGACAGCTTGGCCGATTTTCCGCATGTGTTTGACGAGCTGTTTCGCGCTATGGTCGCAGCGGGTGAAAAGTCCGGTCACCTCGACTCGGTGCTTGAAAGGCTAGCCGACTATGCTGAAAATCGACAAAAGATGCGCTCGAAACTGCTGCAAGCGATGATCTACCCTGTGGTGCTGGTGGTCTTTGCGGTAGGTATCGTTGCGTTTTTGTTAGCGGCGGTTGTGCCGAAAATTGTCGGCCAATTTGTCCAAATGGGCCAAGAGCTGCCGCAATCGACCCAGATCTTGCTCGCCGCCAGTGATTTTGTTCAGGGCTATGGCGTCTATCTTCTGGTGGCGTTTATTATGGCGCTTTACTTGCTGAAGTTTGCCTTGAGTCAACCTAAGGTGCGCTTAAGCTGGGATCGCAAAGTGATTGCCATGCCGATGGTGGGCAAGATAGCGCGCGGTCTGAATACCTCGCGTTTTGCCCGTACCTTATCCATCTGTACGTCGAGTGCCATTCCGATTTTGGAAGGGATGCGCGTCGCGGTTGATGTGATGTCCAATCACTATGTCAAACAGCAAGTGTTAGTGGCGACGGAGAATGTCCGTGAAGGGGCGAGCTTACGTCGTGCTCTGGAACAAACCAAACTGTTTCCTCCTATGATGCTGCATATGATAGCCAGTGGTGAACAGAGTGGTGAACTGGAAAGCATGCTGACTCGCGCTGCTGATAACCAAGACGCCAGTTTTGAATCGACGGTCAATATTGCGCTTGGCATATTTACTCCGGTATTGATTGCATTAATGGCGGGGTTGGTGCTGTTTATCGTGATGGCAACCTTAATGCCGATTTTAGAAATGAATAACTTAATGAGTTCATAATAGCGCGGTTTTAATCGCGCTGCGCTTGTGGAGAAAACAATGAACAAAAGAAACAACAAACAGTCTGGCTTTACCTTATTGGAAGTGATGGTGGTCGTGGTGATCTTGGGCATTCTTGCCAGCTTTGTGGTGCCTAACTTGCTGGGCAACAAAGAGAAAGCGGATCAGCAGAAAGCCATCACCGACATCGTAGCGCTGGAAAATGCGCTCGACATGTACAAACTCGACAACAGCGTTTACCCCTCGACCGACCAAGGTCTGCAAGCGCTGGTGACTAAGCCATCAAGCCCAGAGCCGCGCAATTACCGCAGTGGCGGTTACATCAAGCGTCTACCGACAGACCCTTGGGGCAATGATTATCAGTACCTGAGCCCAGGTGATAATGGCAGCGTGGATATCTTTACCCTAGGAGCCGATGGCCAAGAAGGGGGCGAGGGTGCCAATGCGGATATTGGTAACTGGAACATTCAAGACTTCCAGTAATCGATAGCGGAACCTGATATGGGGCGTGACTCGGGGTTTACCCTGCTTGAAATATTGCTGGTGTTGGTGCTGATGTCGCTGGCCTCGGTGGCCGTGATCTCCACTTTGCCCGTGAGCGCCGAAGACGGCGCTAAGAAACAGGCGCAGTCACTCTACCATCGGGTGTCGCTACTCAATGAAGAGTCGATGCTGAGCGGAAAAGACTTTGGTTTGTATATCGATGATAAAACGTCGTTGCTGCGCTTTATGGCGTTGGACAGCGAAGGGTGGACATCACTCGATGATCGGCAGATAAAACCTGAGTTACAGCTGGCATCAAATCTTGCCTTGCAATTCGATTTAGGCGGTGATGTGTGGAACGACAAGCAGCGCCTGTTTAACCCAGGTAGCTTGTTTGACGAGCAGATGTTCGCTGAGCAAAGTGATGCGAAAAATTTGCCTAAACCACAGATTTTTATCATGTCGAGTGGTGAAGTGACGCCGTTTTCTGTCGCTATTTACCCGCAACAAGGAGATAGCGAGCAAGACGCGTGGCGTGTGGTGGCCAAAGAAAATGGCCAGATTGTGCTACTAGCACCGGGAGAGAGCGATGACACGGACTGAGCGCGGTTTTACTTTGCTCGAAGTGTTGGTGGCACTGGCGATTTTTGCCACGGCAGCCATCGCCACGATTCGTTCGGTAAGCCAGCACATCAATACCCTCAGCTTTGTTGAAGAGAAGACATTTGCTGCGATGGTGGCTGACAATCAGATGGCCAAGGTGCTGCTCGCAGGCAATAAGCCGAGTAAGCAAAAAGGTCGAGAGCAGTTGGCGAACCGAGACTGGTACTGGCAGGTCGAGCCTGTGCCGACAGCAGGCGATATGCTGCAGGCGTTTGATGTCAAAGTCGCCACCAGTGAAAAAGGCGATCCTGTGGTCAGCGTAAGAAGTTATGTCCCCAACTAAGCGTGCTCGGCAACTCGGCTTCCGGCAACAAGGCTTCACCCTGATTGAGGTGTTGGTGGCCATCGCCATCTTCGCCAGCTTAAGTGTCGGCGCGTATCAGGTTCTCAATCAGGTCCAGCGCAGCAATGAGATATCACTTGAGCGCAGTGAGCGACTCAAATCGTTGCAACGCGCCTTAGTGTATATGGATAACGATTTTCGCCAGATGGCGCTGCGTCAGTCGCGCACCAATGGTGAAGATCCCGACCCGCTGCTGGTGCACTGGCAAGACTATCTGCTCGACTCCGATGCTAAAGGTGTGATGTTTGTCCGATCTGGCTGGCACAACCCACAGCAGCAGTTTCCTCGCGGTGAAGTGAGCAAAGTCGGCTATCGCATCAAAGAGGCTCAGCTTGAACGGGTATTTTGGCGCTATGTTGATACCCCAGCGGGGCAGGAGCCAGTAGTGATGCCGCTGCTGGAGCAGGTTGAAGGGTTTGAACTGCGCTTTTTTGATGGCCAACAGTGGCAAAACACCTGGCAAACCAAGCTTGCGCTACCTGAGGCAGTGGCGGTGAAGCTGACCTTGGAAGACTACGGGGAAATTGAGCGCATTTACCTAACCGGTGGCGGGGCGATAGAGCCCAGTGAGGGCAGTAGCGATGGCAGTAGCTAAACAGCGCGGGGTCGCGCTAATCATCGTGCTACTGCTGCTGGCGGTGATGGTGAGTATTGCGGCGAGTATGGCGGATCGGCTGTTTGGTCAATTTCGCCGCGCTAACAATCAGCTTAATTATCAACAGGCCTACTGGTACAGTCTGGGGGCGGAAGCGCTGGCGAAAGTTGGGCTCGAGCAGAGTTTTCGCGACTCCGATACCATCAACTTATCGCAGCCTTGGGCGATTGAGCAGCAAACTTATCCGCTTGATTATGGCACCATGACCGGGCGATTGCTGGATAAGCAAGCGTGTTTTAACTTGAACGCACTGGCCCTCGCCCAAACGGGGTCGAGTAGTACGCCATACTTGGTTGAAGTGTTGCAACGTTTACTCGAAGTGCGAGAAGTGGACAGCTATCAGGCTGAAACCATAGCTCAATCCTTGTGGGAATATGTCGACAGCAATAACAGCGTCAATTCAAGCTTGGGTGTGGAAGACAGCTTTTACGAATCTATGTCGCCTGCGTACATGAGCGCCAATAGTTTAGTCGCAGATAGCTCAGAGCTAAGGGCGATTCAACAAGTCTCGGGCGAGGTGATGGAAAAAGTCGCGCCACTCATTTGTGCGCTGCCGGTGGCGGACTTGCGCCTCAATATCAATACCATCGCGCCTGAGGATAGCGCTTTGTTAGCGGCGCTGTTTTATCCAGTGCTGAGCGTTGATGCAGCTCAGCAGCTTCTGGAGCAACGTCCTTTTGATGGCTGGGCGAGTGTGGATGATTTTTTAAGTGAAAGTGCACTAAGCAGCGTGAATGCGGAGTCGCGAGATAAAGCTAAAGGGTATTTGGCGGTCACCAGTCAGTTCTTTGAACTGGATGCTGAAATCATCGTCGCTGAAGCCCGAGTTCGCTTGCGTAGCTTGCTTTACAGTAACAATAAAGAAACTGCGACGGTTATTCGCCGTCGCTTCGGAGGTATCGGTGAACGAGTTTCTGATCGTTCGACTGAGTAACAATTCAGACCAAGCTGTGCAATGGCTAGTGTGGTCTGAAGTGCAAAAGGAAGTGATTGCCAGCGGCGAGCTTGCGAGTAGCCATGAGTTAGCCGAGTTGGCTGGGTATGCTGAGCAGCGTCGCACCTTGGTCCTACTGGCCAGCGACAGTCTAGTGCTGGCCGATATTGCCATTCCCGCTGGGGCAAATCGTCAGCTTGAAGCGATGTTGCCTTATGTGCTGGAAGACGACTTGGCGCAAGATGTGGATCAATTGCATTTTACCATTTTGCATAAGGCGCAAGGCCGAGCGCAGGTATGTGCGGTCGACAGTAGCTGGTTTGAGAGTGTGCTGACGAAGCTGCGTGATATTGGCTGCCAGATAGTGAAAGTGATGCCCGATGCGTTGGCCTTACCCGATTGTGACGGGATCAGTGCGGTTGAGCTGAATGGAAGCTGGCTACTAAAGAAATCGCCCTATCTAGGCATGGCGGTAGAGTCAGATTGGCTGCCGTTAGTGGCCAAGTCGGACTGGGTCAAGCAAGACGATACATTCTTGCCGTTAAGTGCCTACTCACCCTTGCCTGAACTTGAATTAGCGCCTGAGCAAGCCTGGCGTCATGCTGAGCCGAGTTTAGTGATGGCCTTGCTGGCTCAGCAAGCGCTGACAAGCAAAATCAACCTACTGACCGGGCAGTTTAAACCTAAGTCTTCTTTTCATCGCTACTGGAAAGTGTGGCAAAAGGTCGCGATCGCTGCGAGTTTGTTGTTGGCTGTGGTCGTGGTCGACAATGTGCTTAAGATCCAAAACTACGAAGCGCAAGCGGCAGCGTACCGCGCCGAAAGCGAGCGGATTTTTCGTCAATCACTGCCGGGTAAAACCAGAATTCCGACCGTCAGTTATTTGAAGCGTGAAATGGAACGTGAAGCGTCACGGCTAGCGGGGGGCGGTGCAGATAATGCCCTGCTGGAGCTGTTAGTCGAGATGACTCCGATGCTATCTGAGGTTCCGGCGCTGTCGTTAACCAGCTTTAAATATGACAGCGGCCGTAATGAAGTCCGCTTGCAAGCACAGAGTAAAGACTTTCAAACCTTTGAGCGCGCCACGCAACTGCTGTCTGAGCAGTTTTCGGTTGAGCAAGGTCAGTTGAATCGCTCTGGTGACGTGGTCAACGGCTCATTTGTGTTAAAGCCTTTGTGAGGTGGTGAATATGAAGCAATTAATCAATACCTTACAGCAGTGGTGGTTAAGTATTTCTCAGCGTGAACAGCGCCTGGTTGTTGTGTGTGGCCTGCTGCTGTTGGTTGGCGGTCTCTATTGGGGCGTGGTGCAACCAGTGAGTGAGCGTGCTGCTCAAGCTCAAATGCGAATTCAAACCGAAAAGCAGCTGCTGAGTTGGGTGAAAGATAAAGCCGATGAGATTAGCCAATTGCGAGGCCAAGGTGGGCAACCCGTGTCGAGCCTGCCGATCAATCAGGCGGTCTCTTCGAGCGTTGGTCGTTTTAATGTTGAGCTGATTCGAGTGCAGCCGCGCGGTGAGGCATTTCAAGTTTGGGTTGCGCCTATGCCTTTCAACCAGTTCGTCAATTGGCTGGCTTTTTTGCAGGAAACCCATGGTATTGGCGTGCAGTTTTTAGATATCGATAAAGCCGAGCGCGATGGTATGGTCGAGATTAATCGCTTGCAGCTCGGTAGAGGATAACCGCGTGAAAAAAATCATCTTCTCGGCACTGTTGCTGATGTCGATTCTCGCCACTAGCGCGCTGGTTCATCTGCCCGCGCAATTTATACTCATGTACGCCCCGTTGCCGACACCACTGACCCTGACTGGTGTCGAGGGAACCTTGTGGCAAGGCTCCGTGCATCAACTGAAGTGGCAACAGCAAAATTACGGCTCGGTAACTTGGCAGCTTAATGTCACCAAATTACTAGCGGGCAAGCTAGAAGCCGAGGTGCGCTTCGGGCGCGGTAGCGACATAGGCGTGCAAGGCCGTGGCATAGTCGGTTACTCAACCCAAGGCGCGTACGCACAAAATTTGCT
Source organism: Vibrio sinaloensis (assembly GCF_023195835.1). Classification (NCBI taxonomy): domain Bacteria; kingdom Pseudomonadati; phylum Pseudomonadota; class Gammaproteobacteria; order Vibrionales; family Vibrionaceae; genus Vibrio; species Vibrio sinaloensis. The sequence goes on from NZ_CP096199.1 coordinate 87,401, forward strand.
TGCCTCGATGCCGGTCGAACAAGCGATGCAATTTGCGCCAAGTTTGCCGATACCGCTCGATTTAACCGGTCAGCTAGAGCTGAGTTTACGCGACTTCCACTACGCCGATCCCTATTGTCAGCGCGCTGAGGGCACATTGGTGTGGAACACCGATAAACTGGTTACCCCGATGGCGGAGCTGAACATCGGTCCAGTGGTGGCCGAGGTGAGCTGTCAGCAGAATGTGATGACGGCGCAGGGCGAGCAGAACAGTGCTGACGTCAGCAGTGGCTTTACCGCTCAGCTCAACGCAAACCACAGCTATACGCTGTCGGCATGGTTTAAACCTGAGGCCTCATTTCCTGAAAATCTGAAGCAGCAGTTGCAATGGTTGCCTACTCAGGCAGACAGTGAAGGTAAGTACCCATTGAGTTATCAGGGGCGCTGGTAGTTGAGATAAAAAAGGGCAGCACACGCTGCCCGATTTGTTTGCCTGCTTGGTATTACTTCATCGCAGGAAAACTAATTTGCACCTTGAGACCACCACCACTGCGATTATTGACGATGACCGAGCCACTATGCTGACTGAGGATGCGTTTGACGATCGCAAGGCCAAGTCCGGTGCCTTCGCTGCCTCGCGCAGTATCGCCGCGAGTAAAGGGTTCAAACAACTTGCCAATTTGGCTCTGCTCGATGCCCGGACCATTGTCTTCAATACACACCCAAACCAGCTTGTTGTCGGCGGTAATACCCGTACTCACTCGTACCCAACCGTTACCATAGCGAATCGCGTTGACCACTAAATTGCTGACCGCGCGCTTAATCGCAATTGGGCTGCCCAAGGTGGGTTTGAGTGGCTGGTGGAATTTGGTCTCGATCTGTACTTCGTAGCCCCCCTCCGAAGAGGCGACATCTTCGGCGATGTCGTTGAGATCAACAGTGACAAACGACTGCTTGTTGACCGGCTTTAGGTAATCCATAAACTGACTGATGATCTCATTACACTCTTCGGTGTCACTGATGATCCCTTCAGCGAGGTAGCTGTCCTCCGGAGACATCATTTCGGTTGCCAGCCGAATTCGCGTCAATGGGGTGCGTAGATCATGACTGATGCCGGCCATCAATAGCGCTCGGTCTTCTTCAAGGGCTTGAATCCCTTTCGACATTTGGTTAAAGGCTCGAGTGACCGAACGGATCTCAGAGGCGCCTTTTTCTGGGATCGGCGGTGGGATTTCACCTCGACCTACTCCCTTAGCGGCTTTTTCCAGTGCGATCAGCGGGCGGTTTTGCAGACGAATAAACAGCCAGCCTCCGGCGACAATCAACATAGCCATGATCAAACTGTTGCGAAACAGCGGAGTGAAGTCCTCTTCTTGTAACTCAGACAACGGAATGCGCAGCAGCGAGCCCGGCAGAGAATCAATTTTCATCCACAAGATATAGCTCTCTTTACCAAGCATCATTCGCACATCGGTGACCGAATCGAGCTCGTTACTCATCTCTTCGCTCATCAGGTCGATGGTCATGGCGTCGTAATACTCCTGAGCCATCGGACTGTCTTCAGCATGAATGGTCACCCCGAGTTGCTCCAACACGCGCTGTCGCAGCGGTCCGTCCATGTTTAACCCATCTTCCAGATTGGCCGAGTCGTCTAGCATCAGATTAATCTCATGGCCGAGAATCTTGTTGAACTGTTGCAAACTCGGCATCAGAGCATAGTTAAATACGGCGTAGTAGGAGTAAACCTGACTGGCGATAAGTAGGGTGAGAAAGATAAGAATCGATTGAGTAAATGAGCTGCGAATACGCATGGCACCTACCTTGAACAAGTGCGGATAAAAATAGTGCGAGCCTAGGCTCGCACTCTGATATCGATAAGCCGTTAAGCTTCTTTGCCATCTGGGACAAACACATAGCCCAGTCCCCAGACCGTTTGAATATAGCGCGGTTTGCTTGGGTCGACCTCAAGCATGCGGCGTAAACGTGAGATCTGAACGTCAATGGAACGCTCCATCGCCGAATATTCTCGACCACGAGCCATATTCATCAACTTATCACGCGACATCGGTTCACGCGCGTTGGTGACCAAGGCTTTGAGCACCGCGAACTCACCAGAGGTGAGCGGCATGGCTTCGTCGCCACGGAACATCTCGCGCGTGCCCAGATTTAAACGAAAGTCACCAAATTCAACAATCGACTCTTCACTACTCGGAGCGCCGGGAAGCTCTGTGGTTTGGCGACGCAGCACGGCTTTGATGCGTGCCAGTAACTCTCGTGGGTTGAATGGTTTCGGTAAGTAGTCATCGGCGCCCACTTCTAAACCGACAATGCGATCGATTTCATCGCCTTTGGCGGTCAGCATCAGGATCGGTAAGGTGTTGTTGGCGTTCCGCAATCGGCGACAGATAGACAAGCCATCTTCGCCCGGTAGCATCAGATCCAGCACCATTAAGTGGAAAGTCTCGCGCGTCAGTAGGCGGTCCATCTGCTCACTGTTGGCAACGCTACGCACTTGGAAGCCCTGTTCAGACAAGTAGCGCTCAAGTAGGGCACGAAGTCGTGCATCATCATCAACAACTAAGATCTTGTGATTTTCTTGCATGTAATGGTCCACCTATTCAATCAGCTTGCGCGAGCTAACCGCAGACGCGGCACTTGGCGCAGCTTGAAATGTAACACCGTTCGAGCGGGATTGGCGCAAAGAATTGTTAACGTTTATTTCCTTTTTAGCTAATGTATGGGCTAACTGCAATTGATTAACGTCAGAATTATGAAAACAAACCTAATAACGCGCGAAGGCTTTGATCGACTTAAGAAAGAGCTCGATTTCTTATGGAAAGAGGAGCGTCCCGAAGTGACCAAGAAAGTAACCTGGGCTGCCAGCTTGGGTGACCGAAGTGAGAACGCCGATTATCAATACAACAAGAAGCGGCTACGAGAGATAGATCGCCGCGTACGGTATCTGCGCAAGCGTTTAGAGCAAGTCAAAGTCGTCGACTATTCACCGCAACAAGAGGGCAAGGTGTTTTTCGGCGCTTGGGTAGAAATTGAGAACGACGCTGGCGAAGTTAAAGCGTTTCGCATTGTTGGTCCAGACGAGATCTATGGCGACGCGAAAGGCTATATTTCGATCGACTCACCGATGGCACGCGCCCTGTTAAAGAAAGCGGTCGACGATGAGTTTGTGGTCCGGACCCCACAAGGGGAAAAAGAGTGGTTTGTGAATAGCATTCGCTACCAGTGAGCGTGCAACATCCCGCATTGCGCGGGACGTTGTCTACTAATCACACCCATTATCTGAACATCTAATTAATGCGATTGGTATGTGAGCTATTTTTCCCCGGCAGGCTTTTCGGTCAAGATGTAGTTTTCGTCGCTTGAGACGACAGCGCCATATTGAAGAAAGTTTTTGCCTAGAATCATGCTGTAGTGGAATCGGCTGCGATCTTGCAAGTTGACTCTGACTTTTTTCTCAAGCTTACCGAGCTTGACGAACATCTCCACCACTGGGCGCACCGTTGGTTTTTCACCGGCTTTGGCAGTAATGGTCATGGTATCAACCACAGGTAAGGTAAAGGTTTGCTGCATGCCTAAGTCGTTGTGATAATCAAAGCTGACCATCTGTTGACCCGCTTGTTTAAACAGCTTGATGTTTTGCGCGTTGATCGAAGTGACGTCAGCGCCAGTGTCGAGTTTGACTGGAAAGCTCAGCTGATCGATTTGCGCCACCTCAATATGGCCGGCTTTAAACAAGGGGTAGGAGTCGAGTAAGTGGTCGCTGCGCGAATTGATCAGTACACCATCTGGCGACATATTTTGACCAATAATAAAGTGTTCGTCGATTTGGTCTTTATCGAGTACATCGATGGCATAGGGAAGTTCCACCTCTTGACCGTGGATGACAAAAGTACCAAATACCACCGGACGTACTGTGTCGCCGACTTTGAGTTTTTTGTTGATCGGTTTAGAGAACTGTTTCGCATCCCCCTCTGACGTTGAAAGATAGTAGGTGACCCAATCTTTGCCTCGGTCTTGATAGATTTCAAAACTGGGCACCTTGAGCAGTGGCGTTTTCACAAACAGTGATGGCTCCGCCGAGAGGGTGACACCATCGAGGGTCAGTGTTTCTTGGCCCGACACCTGCAAGGCTTTGGATTTCGGATTAAAGCGAGTGCCCGATCCGCTCAGCAGTGACTCAGCACCAGTATCAATCATAAAGTGGCGATTCAATGTCTCTTTACCGAGGCGAATTTGGCTGCTCAATTTACTGCGGTCGCTGAGGTAAACCAGCCAATATTGGCGCTGCTTATCTGGGTAACTGACCGGGATGTAAACCATCGGGCGTGGTTCACCACTGACGTTGAGCATCCGCACGAGTGGGCGCGTCAAGGTGCTGGTGTTGCCTTGGGGGTCATTGATATCAAATGTAACTTGCTGTGCGCTTTGATCGACTTTGATGTTAGCCGCATTGAGCACGCTATAGTTATTGGTCAGTGAATAAGTGAGCTTTTGCGTGATCCCAGCTACCTTGACTTGTTCTTTCTTTCCGATCAACAGCGCTTGTTGCTGCTGCTGAAGGTAATCGAACCCAGCAAACACCCAAGCATTGTCTTCAAGGAACGTTTTACCAATCAAGATAGGTGCCGAAAACTGGCTGCGATCGGTGAGGTTAACCTCGGTTGCAACAGTGATGCCTGCGATGGTCATCGGCAAGGTAACGGTCGGGCGAATAATCGGCTTGGTTTGGGTTCGATTGCGAATCATACCCACTCGTGTCAGAGGTAAGCTCACGGCAACCTGTTCACCATCGTAAGGATGAGAGAGGTCAAAGCTGACTGTCACTTGGTAGGGGGCAAACAGCTCGCCATCCCAATCATCATATTCAACGGTGCTTATATCAGGATGTTCGACCAACGCTTGCAGCAGAGCGTCATCTTGCAAGGTCTCAAACTCGGCATGGTTACTGGTCACGTGAATGTTGGTGGCGTGGATCGAAGTGGTATCCGCTCCGGTGTCGATTTTCCCCACGATAGGCACTTGCTGCAGCTCATCAATGCTATTGAGGTAGACATCTTCGACGCGTCCTAGCACCAGTTTATCGTCGAGCGTATAGACAGGGGCGTTAGTGGTTGCATTGATGCTTGCGTCTTGAAGGCGACTATCGGCCAGTGCCAAACCGGGCACAGAAGTGAGAGCAAGCAGTGTGAAAGCCAAAAACAGTTTTTTCATAGCGATACCATCGACACGTTAAGGGAGTGGGTATGAATGACCTTAGTTAAGCTTAGCGAGCTTAAGTTCTGATTTCACATTAGTTTTGACACAGATTTCACACAAATGCCAACCAATTGATTAAACAATCGTGCAACCTTGAGCGATAAGACAAAAAGCATTGGCTTTTCGCCTCGTGGCCCCAATATAGCTAACAATAAAAAACGAAAAAGAGATTCAACGGATGAGCCAAGCTATCTGTCATTTGATTGCTCAAGAACTGAGTGTTCGCCCTGAGCAAGTTACCGCTGCTGTCACTCTGATTGATGACGGCAACACTGTCCCGTTTATCGCCCGTTATCGTAAAGAGGTCACCGGAGGGTTAGATGACACCCAACTACGTAATCTCGATAGCCGCTTATCCTATTTGCGAGAGCTTGAAGAGCGACGTCAAACCATTCTCAAGTCAATTCAAGACCAAGGTAAACTTACCGATGAGCTCGCTGCTCAAATTGAACAAGCAGACAGCAAGACGCGACTTGAAGACCTGTATCTTCCCTATAAACCAAAACGTCGCACTAAAGGCCAAATCGCGATTGAAGCGGGTCTTGAGCCCTTAGCGGAGCAACTGTGGCATCATCCGCAGACTGAACCTGAGTCGGAAGCGGCCAAGTACATCAATCCAGACCAAGGCATTGCGGATAGTAAAGCGGCGCTCGATGGCGCTCGCGCTATCATCATGGAGCGCATTGCTGAAGATGCCAACCTGTTGGAGAAAATTCGTCATTATCTTAACCGCAATGCTGAACTGGTATCGCGCGTCGTCGCAGGGCAGGAGCAAGCTGGGGAGAAGTTTAAAGACTACTTCGAACACAACGAGCCTCTGAGTAAAGTGCCGTCTCACCGCGCACTGGCGATGCTACGTGGTCGCAACGAAGGCTTCTTAACCTTGGCGATCAATGCCGACCCTCACCAAGAAGAGGGGGCTCGACAGTCACACTGTGAAACCTTGGTAAGCGATCATTACGGCATTTCGCTGAGTAGCGCTCCGGCAGACAGTTGGCGTAAGCAGGTGATCAGTTGGGCGTGGCGAATCAAAGTGTCGATGCATATGGAAACCGAGCTGATGGCGGCAATGAAAGAGCGCGCCGAGATTGAAGCGATTGACGTGTTTGCCAGCAACTTAAAAGACTTACTGATGGCGGCACCAGCGGGTCCACGTGCCACGCTAGGCCTCGACCCAGGTTTACGTACTGGTTGTAAAATCGCGGTGGTGGACTCGACCGGTAAAGTGCTGGCCACCGACACCATTTATCCGCACCCGCCACAAAAGCAATATGATAAGTCGGCTCAGGTTGTGGATGCGTTGGTGCGAAAATATCAGGTTGACTTGATTGCCATTGGCAACGGCACCGCATCACGTGAAACCGATAGCTTTGTTGCGGACCTGATTAAGCGCGGCAATCTCAAGGTGCAAAAAATCATGGTCAGTGAAGCGGGAGCCTCGGTTTACTCTGCGTCTGAGCTGGCGGCAAAAGAGTTTCCAAACTTGGATGTGTCGCTGCGCGGCGCCGTGTCGATTGCGCGTCGTTTGCAAGACCCACTGGCTGAGTTGGTGAAAATTGACCCGAAATCAATTGGTGTCGGTCAGTATCAGCACGATGTGAGCCAATCTCTGTTGGCCAAGCGACTGGATGCGGTGGTCGAAGACTGTGTGAATGCAGTTGGGGTGGATGTGAACACCGCCTCTCCCGCCTTGTTGACACGGGTGGCCGGTTTGTCTAACACCCTGGCGCAGAATATTGTTGACTATCGCGATGCCAACGGCCGTTTTGACAGTCGTACGACCTTGAAAAAAGTGGCGCGCTTGGGGCCAAAAGCCTTTGAGCAGTGTGCGGGTTTCTTGCGCATTATGGATGGAAAGAATCCGCTCGATGCGTCTGCTGTTCACCCTGAAGCGTATCCGGTGGTCAAAGCGATCGCAGAGAAGAATCAAAAGAATGTCAAAGCTCTGATTGGTGACACTCAGTTCCTTCGTACTCTGCATGCGGTCGACTATACCAATGATAATTTTGGTGTGCCGACCGTCACCGACATTATCAAAGAGCTGGATAAACCTGGTCGCGATCCACGACCTGAGTTCAAAACCGCGACCTTTGCCGAGGGGGTCAACCAAGTGTCTGATCTCGAACCGGGGATGATTTTGGAGGGCGTGGTGTCGAACGTGGCCAATTTTGGTGCCTTTGTCGATATTGGCGTGCACCAAGATGGTTTAGTGCATATTTCGGCGCTGACTGATCGCTTCGTATCGGACCCGCGTGACGTGGTTAAAGCCGGTGATATCGTCAAAGTGAAAGTGATGGAAGTGGACGTACAGCGTAAGCGGATTGGTCTGTCGATGCGTTTGAATGATGAACCAGGGCAAGATAACCGCTCGCAGCGTTCAAGTACGCCGCGAGATCAGCAGCGCCAAGCGCAAAAGCCGCGTCGTCGCGACGAGTCTCAAGGCAATAGCGCAATGGGTGGCGCCTTTGCTGCGGCTTTTGCCAAAGCGAAACGTTAATCGCTAATCGCCGATAAGTATAGTAAAAAAAACAAATCCCCGTGAGTAGCGATACTGACGGGGATTTTTTTCGGGCATTACGCCATCAGCCGTTAAGGGTTGATGACGTACTACAACACCGCAATGACATCAGAGGGAGTGTTGGGGGCCACAGCGTCGCCGTAATGAAACTTGATCACGGTCCGCCGCTTTTCCATTGTCCCTTCTGTTATCGCCGCATCGATTATGCGTTTCGGCAAGCGAAAGCGCATGGCGTAGCCTTTACCTTGATGTTCGCTATAACTATCGAGTGCCAGCAATTGAAATAGCCTGTCGAGTGTATCTTGAGGCTCTTCCTGATAAATCGACACCGACTCGCCACTCTGTTCCGTCTCATAGCTGGGATGCTCTGAGGGGTCCCATGACGACTGCTTGCGCCGTTTTTCATCTGCAGTCACTTTCCGTTCTGCGTTGCTCTTGGTCAATGCAATGGTCGGGGCAACCGGCTCACGAACTTTATTGTCGCGCGCTGCTTGCTCCGTTTGCACATTAACCGATGGGGCGATGAGTGGAACACTTACGTTCGTCGGTGATACGAGCATCGTTTAATCTCCTCACGCCCAACCGGCAGAGTCACAACTCTTTCGGTTAGTCTATTTATCGACCAGCTTTGCTAAATGTTTAGTTGATTTTACGCATTGTTGTTGATTGACATTGAGTTACACAATGTCGCCTCACTGCCGATAAATCGCTGCACTTGCTCGCAGAAGGATTCAAACTCGGTCATAAAAGGGGCGTGTGAAGAGGCGCTGAACACATGGCTTTGGCTCCGTGGATTAAGGCTATCGACGTCATTGGCCACTTTGACTGGCACTAACCCATCAAGACGGCCATACAAGCGCAGCATCGGCATGGTTAGCTCACTCAAACGGTGGCGATAGTCAAGATCACCGAGCAGGTTTAAGCCCGAGAGCAAGGAGGTAGGGTTTGGCGTTGGACGTGACAACACGGCTTGCTTGAGCTGCTTAACATCTTGGCGCGCAGAGGGGCTGCCCATGGCTTGCAGCGCCATAAAGCGCTCTATGGTCAATTGGAAGTTGTCGACCAACTGCTCGGTAAAGGCATTGAGTACCTTAGGTTGAATGCCGCGCCAAGATTTTTGCGCGGCAAATTTGGGTGAGCTTGCTACCGTGATCAGTTTGCTGACTCGCTGTGGATGATTCAGGGCAATATGTGTCGCTACCAGTCCGCCCAGTGACCAGCCGAGCCAAATTGCTTGTTGCGGTGCACCCTCAAGCACTTGCTTGGTCAAGTCTTCCATGCCGATAAATTCGGTGTGATGACTGTGTCCAAAGCCGGGCAGATCGACGACATGCACACGGTAGTGCTGACTGAGCGCGTCGACACTTTGTTGCCATACTGCGCCATTCATTCCCCAACCGTGCACTAAGACCAGATCTTGTCCTTGGCCGCTCACTTGCCAAAACAGCCCCGGCTGTTTGCTCTCACTTTGTTGCACTTTATTCATCCTTTCTTGATTCGACTGCGTGTCACACTGTGGCTGATGCCCACTTCAAGCGAGCTCATGTTAGCGCAAATATTCCACAAATACATCGCGGACCTGTTGCCCAGCCATTGCGAGCTATGTTTGCTGCCGATACAAGCGCAGGCGCAGTCTGCCAGTTTCTGTCACGCGTGTTTGGCTTACTTTGCGCCGATAGAGCGTTGTCAGCGCTGTGGTTTGCCTTGTGTTGGTGAGCCGGAGCAGTGTGGCCAGTGCTTAACCCATCCCCCGCTCTGGCAGCGGCTTTATTGTGTCGGTGATTACCAAGCGCCGCTGGCAAGTTATGTTCAGCGGTTGAAGTATCAGCGTCAGTTCTGGCAAGCAGACAAACTGGCAAAGCTGCTCAGTCCTCAAGTCACCGAGCCCGCCGAGCTTATCACTTATGTCCCTTTGCATTGGCAGCGCTGCGCTAGGCGTGGATTCAATCAAAGTGAACGTCTCGCCCACGCCCTGTCCAAGCAACTCGCTATTCCTTTAGCGAACGTGTTCTCTCGCACTCGCGTCACGCGCCCGCAGCAAGGGCTAACTCGCACGCAGCGTTTGGATAATCTCAGCGACGCATTTGCCCTGACATCACTACCCAATGTGAACCGAGTAGCGATTGTGGATGATGTGGTCACCACAGGCACGACCGTGCATCATTTGTGCAAATTATTGCTTGATGCTGGGGTGAAAAATGTCGATATTTACTGCATTTGCCGCACTCCAGAGCCATCGAGTTAGCCGAATTTTTGCAAAAGGCTAGATCTATGAATTTTCAGGAGTAGAATGGTCAACTAATAGCCTACAAAATTACTCAGGTATTCGTCGTGTCAAATACAATTACTATTACTGAAACTGCCCAAAAACATTTTGCTAACCTGCTCAGCCAGCAGCCAGAAGGGACCAACATCCGTGTGTTCGTTGTGAATCCTGGCACGCAAAACGCAGAGTGTGGTGTCTCTTACTGCCCGCAAGAAGCGATTGAATCGACAGACACAGAGTTCGCTTTCGAGGGCTTCTCCGCTTACGTTGATGAGTTGAGCTTGCCTTTCCTTGAAGATGCAGAGATCGATTTTGTAACGGACAAAATGGGCTCACAGCTGACATTGAAAGCACCGAACGCCAAAATGCGCAAAGTCGCTGATGATGCGCCTTTAGTTGAGCGCGTTGAATATGCGATCCAAACTCAAGTCAATCCTCAGTTAGCTGGTCATGGTGGTCACGTAAATCTGGTCGAAATCACGGATGACGGTGTGGCGATTGTTGCGTTTGGCGGCGGTTGTAACGGTTGTTCTATGGTCGACGTTACGCTGAAAGAGGGCATCGAAAAAGAGCTGCTGCAACAGTTTGCCGGCGAGCTAACAGCGGTACGTGATGCAACCGAGCACGACCGTGGTGAGCACTCTTATTACTAATACCAAACGGGATAAATAGGTGAGCAGATAATTGCGCAGGAAAAATTGCTGAGAGCAAGGCATAGATTGCAGCTAGCTAGTTGACCTACCTACAAAATCTATAACGACGCTATCAGCGATTTTAACCAGCAAGAATGACCAGATATTTATGCTGTTTGGTATACTTCATTTAACCGAATGAAATACATAGGGTTGGCTTCAAGGCGAACCCTTTTTTTTGATTTCAAACCCGGTTGTTTTCTCATATATTAAGAACTCTCTCGGTGCTAAGGAGCAAACTTGTGGCAAAAAGGACTCCACCAGATATTCTGGCCAAACACACGGTCGCGCAATCTCGATTGTTCGCGATTGAAGCGCTCGATTTGCGTTTTAGCAATGGTGAGCAACGAACCTATGAACGAATGAAACCGAGTGGTCGCAATGCGGTGATGATGGTGCCGGTGACCGAACAAGGTGATCTGTTGCTGGTTCGAGAATATGCCGCTGGCACTGAGCGTTATGAGTTGGGGTTTCCTAAAGGGCTGATAGACCCAGGTGAGAGCGCCGAACAAGCGGCAGTGCGTGAGCTGAAAGAGGAAATCGGTTACGGCGCACACACGCTGACACCACTAAAAGAAGTGGTTTTAGCGCCGTCTTATTTCTCGAGTAAAATGACCCTATTTATCGCTCAAGATCTATACTCAGAACAATTACAAGGTGATGAGCCTGAGCCGTTAGACGTGGTCCGTTGGCCCCTTGCTCAGGCAGAAGAGTTGCTAACGCACCTAGATTTTAGTGAAGCGCGCAGTATTACCGCGCTGCTGCTTGCCTTGCGTAATCTTACATCGAATCAGACCCGCTAGAGGTCACTGCGCAGCGCAATAAGGAATGTTTATGCCAATAACCAAAGATCTCTCTCATCATTTACCCGCTGTGATAGAAATTGCCCGCTCCGCAGGGCAACTTATCCTCGAAATATACGAGAAAAAAGAGTACCAAGAGTATACCAAAAGTGACGAAACACCGGTCACCAGTGCTGATATCGCAGCCCACAAGTTGATAACGGAAAAGCTCTCTGAGCTGGCACCCGAGATCCCGGTATTGTCTGAAGAAGATGCAGATATTAGCTTAGAGCAGCGCTCTCAATGGCGTCGTTACTGGTTGGTGGACCCACTCGATGGCACTCAAGAATTTATTGCTCGCAGTGGCGACTTTGCCACCATTATCGCGCTGGTGGAAAACAACAAACCAGTGATGGGGGTAGTGTACGGGCCTGTGTCTGGGGTTACTTACTACGCTTATCATGGTAAAGGCGCCTGGAAGATACCGGATCTTGACCAAAATGTGCGGATCAAAACTCACAGTCATGATGGTCAATCCAGCCCAATCGCGATGGCGATCAGTCGCCGTCAAGACATTAACCGCATTACCCGCCGTTTGAGCAGTGAGTGGAATTACGATCTCGTCCCACTCGGCTCAGCTGCACTTAAAGCGTGCTTAGTGGCCGAAGGTGCGGTCGATTGCTATTTACGCCTTGGCCCGACCGGGGAGTGGGATACGGCCGCGACGCAATGTATTGTCGAAGAAGCGGGGGGGCGCATTCTTAGCACTCACCTCGACCCTTTGTCTTACAACGAGCGCGATACTTTGGAGAACCCAAACTTTATTGTGTTAGGTGATGAAAACCTGCCATGGGATGGGATTTTGCAGGTTAAGGATTGAGAGCGGGCTCCGCCCTGCGAGAATTTAGAGCGCTTCGCTTCGAGATCGGGCTTCGCCCTTCGAGAGGTGCACGTTATAACTGCTGAGTAGGTATCTGATACAGAGTTTGTTGTTAGGGACTTACGTCTTAAATGCGGAAAAAGGTTGACGCCTTAATGTCAACCTTCCAAGATTTTCTCGCCACTCGCCACTCGCCACTCGCCACTCGCCACTCGCCACTCGCCACTCGCCACTCGCCACTCGCCACTCGCCACTCGCTATGCCTTCGAATACACATCCCGGTCGCCGAGCCAACGGTCGATGATAGCAGCGGCACTGTCGGGATAACGGTCGTGAATATGGCGTGCAATACGTTGAACTTCGGGGATTAGGCTCTGATCTCGTACTAGATCGGCAATCTTAAAATCGGCCATCCCGGTTTGCTTAGTGCCAAGTAACTCCCCTGGTCCACGAATTTCTAAATCGCGCTGCGCAATCACAAACCCATCGTTGCTCTCACGTAGAACGCCTAGTCGCTTTTGTGCGGTTTTAGACAGCGGAGCGTGATAGAGCAGCACACAGTGGCTGGCGACACTGCCTCGACCCACTCGGCCACGAAGCTGGTGCAGTTGCGCCAGACCAAGTCGTTCTGGGTTTTCGATGATCATCAAGCTCGAATTGGGCACGTCTACCCCAACTTCAATCACAGTGGTAGCGACCAATAAATGCAGCTTGTTGTCTTTAAAGTCCTGCATCACTGTTTGCTTTTCGGCAGGTTTCATTCGCCCGTGAACCAAGCCGATTTTTACATCCGGCAGTTTGCGTTGCAGCTCTTCAGCGGTATCGGCCGCTGCCTGTGCTTCCAGCACTTCCGACTCGTCAATTAAGGTGCACACCCAGTACGCCTGTTTACCTTCATTTAAGCAGGCATGACGTACCCGTTCGACAATCTCGTCACGTTTGGTGTCGGGAATGGCGACGGTTTGGATTGGGGTGCGCCCTGGCGGCAGCTCGTCAATTACTGACGTTTCCAAATCGGCGTAAGCGGTCATGGCTAAGGTGCGTGGGATGGGGGTGGCGGTCATGATCAGCTGATGAGGAAAAGCGCCTTGTTTTTCGCCTTTTTCGCGCAGCTCAAGCCGCTGATGGACACCAAAACGGTGCTGCTCATCGATAATGACCAGCGCCAGATGGTGGAATTCCACATGCTCTTGGAACAGCGCATGGGTACCGACGACCATTTGTGCCTCACCGCTGGCAATTTGTTCTAGCTGGGCCTGCTTTGCTTTGCCTTTGAGTTTTCCCGCCAGCCAGCCGACTTTCATCCCCATCGGTTCTAGCCACGCAGAGAAGTTAATAGCGTGCTGCTCGGCCAGTAGTTCTGTTGGCGCCATTAACGCCACTTGATAACCATGCTCCAATGCGCGCAGTGCGGCTAGCGCGGCGACTAAGGTTTTGCCCGAGCCAACGTCGCCTTGAACCAAACGCATCATAGGATGAGGCTTCGCTAAGTCTTGCTCTATTTCTTGGACTACGCGAGTTTGAGCTTGCGTTGGAGTAAAGGGCAGACTATTGAGGAGCTGCTGTTTGAGCGTATCGCGCGCTGCCAAGGGTAAGGCACTGTCTCGCTGGCCTTTACTGCGCACCGCGAGCATGGATAAGTTCTGCGCCAGTAACTCTTCGATAATCAAACGCACTTGCGCCGGATGTTTGCCGTTATCAAACTGCTCTAAGTCTAAGCTTGGTGGTGGACGATGAATGGTATGTAAGGCGTCGGCAAGAGTAATCTGATTGTCATACAGCCCATGGGGCAGCAGCTCCTGTACCGCCGCTTTATCGAGTAACGCCAAGGCTTGGTCAGTTAAATTGCGCAGCGTCACTTGGCGAAGCCCATCGGTGGTTGGATACACTGGCGTCAGGGTTTGCTCGACGTCTGGCTGTTGGTGTGGTGCATAGAATTTGTAGTCAGGATGAACGATTTCCAACCCATAGCTGCCGCGTTTGACTTCGCCATAGGCGTGGACCGTTTTACCCTCGACAAAGTTGTTTTTCATCGCGGCGGTAAAGTTGAAAAAGCGCAGCGTAATAGTGCCGTTACCATCACTGATTTTGACGGTCAGCATTTTTCGTTTGCCAAACAGGGTATCGACGCTCATCACTTTGCCCTGAACCGCAGCCCATAAACCAGCGTGCAGTTTTACCATCGGATAGATACGGGTACGGTCTTCGTAACGCAGAGGAAGGTGAAAAAGCAGGTCTTGAACAGTCATTAGCCCAACTTTTGCTAATTTCTCGGCCACTTTGGCACCAACGCCGGTCAATGACGTTAAAGGAATAGCAGACAGCAGTTGGGACATAAAAACGCTCGATAAGTCATTCACTAAGTTAGTGATAGTTAACCATTGAGCTGTGTTTTTGTACAGGGAAAAATGGGGAGAGCTCGCGCTTCGCCCTTCGAGTATGAAGCTGCGAGTTACGAGAAATGATTATTTGACTATGGAAGTTTGTCGTTCAAAGTTTTTCGCCACTCGCCACTCGCCACTCGCCACTCGCCACTCGCCACTTTACTTCTTCTGCATCTCCGCCCACCAATCATCATCGGCAATGATCTGTCCTTGCTCATCAAGCGGTGGATAGGGCAGTTTTTTGCGCTTGGCGACTTTGGCTAGCACCGGGTGACCGCGCTCAAACAGCAGGCGGTGGATGGTTTCTGGGTCGACTGAGCTCACTTCGTTGTCATACATGCCAGCCGCTTGGCGTTGACGCTGCGCTTCATACAGAATGACAGCGCTGGCGACCGACACATTGAGCGACTGCACCATACCGACCATAGGAATGATAATATCTTGATCGGCCAGCTTTTTCGCTTGCTCAGAGGCGCCCACTTTTTCACTGCCTAGAATAATGGCCGTCGGTTTGGTGTAGTCAATGTCACGAAAATCGACCGCTGTATCAGAAAGGTTGGTCACCAGCACTTGCATACCTTGGGCTTTCAATTCGGCAATCGCGTCTTCGATGCTGTCGTGAGTGTCTACTTCGACCCAGTTGCGAGCACCTGCCGAGGTGTGACTGAGGGTGCGCATTTCGTTTGGCCAAACGGCGTGAATCTTATGAATCCCGGTGGCATCAGCGGAGCGGATCACCGCAGAGACATTGTTTGGCTTGTGTACCTCTTCCAGACACAGAGTGAGGTCTGCTTGACGTGCTTTCAGGACTTGCTGAATTCGGTTGTAACGTTCTAAGTTCATAATGGTAATGCGATATGTAGATGACGCTAAGGTATTGATTTAAAAATGCCCTTGAAGCCTGAGGCCTCAAGGACATTGTTATACGGAGACAAAGAAGATTTAGTTTTTGCGGCGACGGACTTTTAACGTCTGAGGCATGGCTTTAATTTTGCGCATAATACCCGCAAGGTGAACCCTATCTTTGGTGGTGAGTAGTACGGTGACGGTATACAACCGACCATCGCGTTCTTCCGTCGATAGACCGTGAATGTTTGAGCCGGTCTTAGAGATAACGTTAGTCAACTCAGCTAGAGCCCCTTGACGATTTTGCACATCGACGGTGACTTCGGTAATAAACTCTTTGTCGTAATCGTCTGACCATTCGACCGCCATGTACTTGTCAGGCTCTTTCTGATAACCGCGCACATTCGGGCACATTTCCCGGTGTACGACCAAACCACGGCCTGGTGAGACGTGGGCGATGATGTGATCGTCTGGAATTGGGTGACAGCAGTTAGCAAACGTTAGCAAGATACCTTCTGCGCCACGAATCGGTAGCTTCTTCTTCGGTGTACCATCCGCGTTGGTGGTTTCGGTCTCAGTGAGTTCATCCGCATCGCCAAGCAAGCGTCGAGCAATCACAATACTCATCAACTCGCCGAGACCAATCGCTGCTAACAGATCGTCGACAGATTTGACTTTGAGATCGGCCAGAACATGATTGACGTTGCCTTCACTGATATCAGACAGCGACAGTTCACCTAAAGCGTGATTGAGGAGACGACGGCCAAGGGTAATCGACTCTTCACGACGCATGGTTTTCAGCACTTGACGAATCTTAGTACGTGCGCGCGATGTCACCACATAGTTAAGCCATGCCGCGTTCGGACGAGCGCCTGGTGCACTGATGATCTCGATAGTTTGACCATTCTTGAGTGATTTACTCAGCGGGTATGGGTTGCGGTCAACACGTGCACCTACACAAGTGTTACCCACATCGGTATGGACCGCGTAAGCAAAATCGACCGCAGTCGCCCCAACCGGGAGCTCAACGATGCGACCTTTCGGCGTGAATACGTAAATTTCGTCTGGGAATAGATCCGATTTTACGTTTTCTATGAATTCGAATGAGTTACCTGCGCTTTGTTGCAACTCAAGTAGGCTTTGCATCCAACGCTGAGCTTTAACTTGCGCTGTAGTACCGGTTCGCTCACCATTGCCTTTGTACGACCAGTGCGCAGCGACACCTTTGTCAGCCATCTGATCCATATCTTCGGTACGGATCTGCACTTCAACTGGCACACCGTGAGGGCCTACCATCGAAGTATGTAGCGATTGATAGCCATTGGCTTTCGGTACCGCAATATAATCTTTCATTCGCCCAGGACGTGGCTTATACAAGCTGTGAACCTGGCCGAGCACTCGGTAACAGGTATCAGCATCTTCAACCACCACGCGAAACGCGTAAATATCCATAATGGTGTGGAAACGCTGTTCTTTGGTTTTCATCTTGTTGTAGATGGAGAACAGGTTCTTCTCACGGCCGACCACGCGTGCTTTCAAGCCGACCTCTTCAAGACGACCTTCAATCTCACTGTGGATACGCTGAATCATCTCTTTACGGTTACCACGCGCGGCCTTAACGACCTCTTTTAGTACGCGGTAGCGGTTTGGATACAGAGCTTCAAAACCTAGCTCTTCAAGCTCAGTTTTGATGTTGTGGATACCTAGGCGGTGTGCCAGTGGTGAATAGATTTCTAAGGTTTCACGGGCAATACGGCGTTTTTTGTCTGGGCGCAGGGCGCCAAGCGTACGCATGTTGTGGGTGCGGTCAGCCAGTTTGATCAGAATAACGCGGATGTCTTGTACCATGGCAAGCACCATCTTACGGAAGTTTTCTGCCTGAGCTTCTTTGCGATCGCGAAACTTAAGCTTGTCCAGCTTAGAAACGCCATCCACCAGCTCTGCCACCGTATTGCCAAATTGCGCTTCAAGCTCTTCTTTGGTGACTTCAGTGTCTTCAATAACGTCGTGCAGTAGCGCTGCTTGTAAGGTCTCAATATCTAGGCGCATTTCGGCCAGAATACGAGCAACAGCAACAGGGTGGATGATATAGGGTTCGCCGCTTGAGCGGGTTTGCCCTTCATGGGCATCTTTCGCTACCACATAAGATTGACGCAGAGCCTCAATTTGAGGCTCTGTTAGGTATTCTTGGGCAACGTCTTTTAGGCTATCGAATAGATACAAACTTTAGGCCCGGAAGATAGTGATCAAAGAGAAGGTCTGATTAGCGGTTGTGAGCGATGCTGCTTACTGCGGCCAGTTCAGCGGCTTCTTGCTCTTGCTGCTCTTGACGCTCACGTGCATCAAGGATCTCTTTAGTGATAAGCCCTTCTTCGATTTCGCGTAGAGCGATAACGGTTTGCTTATCATTCTCTTCTGGCACTAGTGAATCTTTGCCGCCAGTTTGCATTTGACGAGCGCGGCGTGCCGCAATGAGAACTAGGTCGAAACGGTTGCCGACTTTTTCAACAGCGTCTTGAACAGTTACGCGTGCCATGAGAACTCCAAATTAGTTAACAAAAAATTTTGAATGACGAGAAATTATACAGGGTGTCAGTTCCAAGTGTCTAGAACTTACTCCGCTAAAAGCGCATCCAGCATGCCTTTATATTTAGCAGCTTGCTTGTCTTGCTTCAATCTTTCGGCGCGGATGATGGCTTTAAAGTCCATTAGAGCATTATCGAAATCATCATTGACGATCACGTAGTCGTACTCGCTGTAATGAGAGATTTCTGATTTTGCCTCAGCCATACGTTTGGCGATCACCGCTTCACTGTCTTGGCCGCGAGCATTAAGACGGCGCTCAAGCTCACCATTCGACGGCGGTAGGATAAACAAACTTTTCGCTTGTGGCATCTGCTGACGAATTTGACGGGCGCCTTGCCAGTCAATATCTAAGAACACATCAATGCCTTTGTTGAGATTGTCTTCAATCCAAACACGTGAGGTGCCGTAATAGTTGCCAAACACTTCGGCGTACTCAAGAAACTCGCCTTTCTCGATCAGATCTTCAAAGTGCTCTTTCTGGACAAAATGGTAATGAACACCATCTTGTTCACCAGGGCGCATACCACGGGTTGTATGAGAGACCGACACTTTCATCGCGTAGGTAGGGTTGGTTTCTAGCATGGCTGAAATCAGACTCGATTTACCCGCACCACTCGGTGCAGAAACGATATATAGAGTGCCTTTACCCATAGGGACATTCTCACAGTTGGTTTGATGACAGTCGGCAAGGGGTGCTGACTTATATAAAGATAGCACTGACCTATGGTTTTACCTGAGTTGGTGATTTTAGGTCAGAAAAGTGGACGCGAAGAGTAGCATAAATTTACATTCTGGGACAAGAGCCCAAGTGGGCTCTTGTCGATGCATAAAGTGCTTATTCAATGTTTTGGATCTGTTCACGCATTTGTTCAATCAGCACTTTAAGCTCAACCCCTGAGGCGGTGATGTCGGTACTGATCGATTTTGAAGCGAGCGTGTTCGATTCGCGGTTGAACTCTTGCATCATAAAGTCAAGGCGGCGGCCACAAGCTCCACCTTTTTTGAGAATATTGTTGGCTTCTTTCACATGTGAATCGAGGCGATCCAGCTCTTCAGCCACATCCGACTTTTGTGCCAACAAGATCAGCTCTTGCTCAACACGAGAAGGATCGAGCTCAACTTTGGCTTCTTCGAACTTAGAGAATAGACGCTCACGTTGCCACTCTAGGATTTCAGGCATACGGGCGCGCACTTTGGTCACTTCTGCACTAATCGCATCAAGGCGCTGGGTTATCAGTGCTTTCATGTTTTCTCCTTCACGACCGCGCGCTTCAATAAAGTCACTGATGGCGTCATCGAAGGCTGACAGCAAGTCTTTGTTGACCTGATCCATATCTTGCTCTTGCGCTTCCATCACCCCAGGCCAATTCATTACTTGGAAAGGGTTGATACGGCTCAACTCGCCGGTCATGTGCATCACCTGTTCGGCGGCTTTGATCACCTGATTGGCTAAGGTTTCGTTAATGGTCAGTTCGCCTTTGGCTGCAGGGTTGGCTTCAAAACGTAAAGCACATTCTACCTTGCCGCGCGCCAGGCGCTTGCGAAAACGCTCACGCAGCACAGGCTCTAAGCCACGAAACTGTTCTGGCAGGCGGAAGTAAGTTTCAAGGTAGCGTTGATTGACACTGCGGATTTCCCATACAGCGCTGCCCCAGTCGCCTTTCACTTCTTTGCGTGAGTAGGCCGTCATACTATAGATCATCGAATTTTCCTGTTTATCATCTGTGAAAATAACGCTTGCCAATAGTAGCACAGTTCTAAGGCCGATAGCTTTGCTAGGCAAACTTCGCTATAATCTTGCTCCAATCAAAACGTCTCCCCCTATTAATAAGGTAGATACCCATGCGTCCAAACGACCGCGCGGCGGATCAGATTCGCCCGATTAAAATCACTCGCAACTACACTGCCTATGCTGAAGGCTCAGTATTGGTTGAGTTTGGCAACACTAAGGTACTGTGTAATGCCACGGTAGAAGAGAATGTTCCGCGTTGGTTGAAAGGCCAGGGCAAGGGTTGGGTCACCGCAGAGTATGGGATGCTGCCACGTTCGACTCACTCGCGCATGCGTCGTGAAGCGTCGAGTGGTAAGCAGGGTGGTCGTACCATGGAAATCCAACGCCTGATCGCGCGCAGTTTGCGTGCTGTGGTGGATTTGGAAGCCATGGGTGAGATTATGGTCACGGTTGATTGTGACGTGATACAAGCCGACGGTGGTACACGTACCGCGTCTATCTCGGGAGCCAGTGTGGCAATGGCCGATGCGTTCCAATACTTAGTAGACAACGGCAAGCTTAAAGCTAACCCAATGAAAGGTCATGTGGCAGCAGTGTCTGTGGGCCAGCTTGGCGAAGAGATTCTGTGTGACCTTGAATATGTCGAAGACTCAGCAGCCGACACCGATATGAATGTGGTGATGACTGAAGATGGTCGCATGATCGAGGTGCAAGGCACCGCAGAAGGCGAACCCTTCACCCACGATGACCTAATGAAAATGCTGGAGTCGGCGACAGTCGGCATTAGCGCGATCGTCGCAGCGCAGAAGGCGGCGTTAGAAAGTTGATTTAGATAGCTCCCAATTGGGGGCTATTTTTTTAAGTTCCTAGTTCCTAGTTCCTAGTTCCTAGTTCCTAGGGGCAGTTGTAACCCAGATTCCAGATAGCGCGAGCCTCACTTCTGGAATGACGAGTTCAATATTGTCATTCTGAACAGCGAGGCACGAGCGAGATTCAGAATCTGTTGTAATGATGCAAGGAGTTGGTTTCGAGCGCCTAGAGACGAAATTCTAGGAACTAGGGATTAGCTTCTAGTAACCACTATCAAGAGAGAGAATAATGAAAGCATACCAGCGTGAATTTATTGAGTTTGCCTTAGAGAAACAAGTCCTAAAATTTGGTGAGTTTACTTTGAAATCAGGCCGTAAGAGCCCTTACTTCTTTAACGCTGGTCTTTTCAATACCGGTCGTGATTTGGCGCGCTTAGGCCGCTTTTACGCAGCGGCTTTAGCGGATTCTGGGATTGAGTTTGATGTGTTGTTCGGCCCTGCCTACAAAGGCATCCCAATCGCGACGACCACTGCAGTGGCACTCGCCGATCACCATGATATCGACACGCCTTACTGCTTCAACCGTAAAGAGGCGAAAGATCACGGTGAAGGTGGCAACCTCGTCGGCAGTGCACTAGAAGGGCGCATCATGCTGGTCGATGATGTGATCACTGCGGGCACTGCGATTCGTGAATCGATGGAAATTATCCAAGCCAATGGTGCTGACCTTGCCGGTGTGTTGGTGGCAATCGACCGCCAAGAAAAAGGTAAAGGTGAATTGTCGGCGATTCAGGAAGTAGAGCGCGATTTCGGCTGCGCGATTATCTCGATTGTCAGCTTGACGGACTTGGTGACCTTCTTGGAAGAGAAAGGAACCGATCCTGAGCATTTGCAAGCAGTGAAAGCTTACCGCGCTCAGTATGGGATTTAACGGCAAATAACGCTTGCTTCGAGAGGTACTCGTGGTGAGTGAATTGAAAGTTGTCTCCCATTTTGTGCGAGCCTAAAAAAGGGTTGACGTTTATTCGTCAACCCTTAAATTTTCTCTCGTCTCTCGTCTCTCGTCTCTCGTCTCTCGTCTCTCGTCTCTCGTCTCTCGTCTCTCGTCTCTCGTCTCTCGTCTCTCGTCTCTCGTCTCTCGTCTCTCGTCTCTCGTCTCTCGTCTCTCGTCTCTCGTCTCTCGTCGCTCGCTAGCTCTCTATATCATCCCGATCACCATAGTGCGAGTTATCGTAAATCTCACGACCATCTCGGCGCGTTTTTAACAGCGATAGATTCCACATATATTGCTCTGGGCGAGGGCGTACCAAGTCTTCAATCGCTTGGTTCATCGCACGCGCATCGGTTTCTTCGTCTCCGGTTGGGAAGTTTTCTAACGCCGGTAAAATGTGGACTTCATACTTGCCGCTTTGATCGTTGTACGCAGGAAGAATGGGCACGACTTTGGCTTTGGATAGTCTTGCCATCTTGCCAAACCCTTTTAGGGTCGCTTTCTCGGTGGCAAAGAACGGCACGAATACCGAATTGGCTGCGCCAAAGTCTTCGTCAGGTAGCCAGTAGCCGAGGTAGCCATCTTTTATCGAGCGCACAAATGGCTTAACTCCAGCTTCGCGGGCGAAAATCCGCCCGCCGTATTGCATCCGCTGAACTTGCATCAACCAGTCACCGATTGGGTTACGTTGCGGCTTCATGATGGTGGTGACTTTGTAACCTTTGGCGGCCAACATGACCCCTGGATAGTCGACCGCCCAGGCGTGAGGTGCCAAGATGATCACGTTCTCTCCTGCTTCAAGCAGAGGCAGCAGGTTTTCCTCTCCCAACATCACACCGCGGTTTTGGTTGTGTTTGGTCGAGCGAACTAAAAACTCTGAGTAACCTAGTAGGTATTGCGCTGCCTTGACAAATGTTTCGGCAAGGATCGCTTCACGTTCTTGGTCACTTTTTTCGGGAAAGCAGTACTTTAAGTTGACTCGAGCACGGCGTACCACCCGGCCGTTCTTCTTAACTGCAAACACCGACAGCTTGCGTGCCAAGGCGTCACGCCAACGATAGGGCATAAAAGAAAATAGCGCAGCGAAAAAGATGCCAAGCCAGGTACCCCAGTGCTTAGGATGGAGAAACGACCATTCAAACTTTGGGTTGTGGAGATATTTGTCGGTGCTGTTTTTTTCTGTGGTGCTCATTCAGCGACGCCTATTTTATTGGTAACGAGAGTTGGTCAGACTGTGGTCAGGAAGTGATTTAAATCGTTTGTGCAGCCACATCCACTGTTCTGGCGCTCGCATGATAATCTCTTCAACATATTTATTCATATAAGCCGCTGCTGCGACCTCATCTTTTTTCGGGTAGTCGGCTGAAATATCTTTATCAGCGATAATCTCGTACTTACCCTCTGAGTTTCTAAACCCTGAGCCCGGTACGATTGCGCATTTGCTGGTGTAGGCCAGAATGCTGGTGCCAGTAGTGGTGCATGCTTGCTCTACGGCAAAGAAAGGCACAAACACCGATTTGTTGTGGCCGTAATCTTGATCCGGCAGGTAGAACAGACGGTGTCCTTGGCGCAGCACACGTATCATCCGGGTGATGTCGGTACGATAGACCAATTTGTTGCCATTACGGCTACGACCACGATACTGGATGAATTCATACGCTGGGTTACTATGCGGACGATACACCCCGTATCCTTGCAGGCCAAGTGCCCCGAAAGCGCGCGCAGTAATCTCAAGATTAAGTGCATGTACAGCGCACACCAACACCCCTTTTCCTTGTTGTTCGAGTTGGTGCATCACCTCGATATCTTTGGCTATCAAAATGCGCTTGAAGCGCCAAGTCGGCCAAAACCAGGTGATACCCGTTTCGAACAGAGCCATACCGGTGTTTTTAAAGTTCTCTTCCACCATGCGCTCAATCTCAACGTCGCTCATATCAGGAAAAGCAAGCTCGAGATTTCGGCGGGCTATTTTGACGCGCGATTTAGCGAAACGCATCCCCACGCGCCCTAGGCCGCGGCCCAGCTTATACAGTAGCCTGTAAGGCAAAACATTGACAATCAGAGCAAGTAAGCCAAAGCCGAGCCACACGCCCCAATACTTAGGGTGGAGTAGCGAGATGGAAAATGGAGGGGCTTGTTTGTACTGATCTTTATTCATAACGATTACTTAATTTGTGCGCTCAATAGCGCCCAATACTCTTCAAAGTTCGCGGTAGGTTGATACTTAAAGTCACTGCGGACAAAACGGTTTAGGCTGCCTTCCACTTGGCCGAGAAGTTGTGCGGCGAGGATTTTTTCATCGACAGGAAAGGATTTACCTTCACGCAGCATGCGCTCACGTAAGATCTGGCGCAGCGAGGTTTCGATGCGTTCAAACAGTTGGTTAATGCGCTCACGTAGACGTTCGTTTTCAAACATCAGAGCATGGCCCGATAAGATACGACATAAGCCAGGGTTGCGCTCTGCAAAGGCTAGGATTAGCTGCAGTACCAGGCGAATCCGAGTTAAGGTGTCTTTCTCTTCATCGACAATGCGGTTAATGCGCGACATCAGCGACTCTTCGATGAATTCGATCAGCCCCTCAAACATACGCGCTTTACTTGGAAAGTGACGATAGAGCGCCGCTTCAGAAACGCCAACTTGTTTCGCCAGTTTTGCAGTAGTAATACGTGAAGCGCCTTCGTTGGACTCGAGCATTTCTGCTAAGGCTTGCAAAATTTCATCTCGGCGGTTGGTTTTTCTTGTTCCGGCCATGAACCTGTTCCTTTTGTTACCATTCTGAATAAAAAGGGTTTGAGCTCTGGAGTGCTCAAACCTGAACATATGACATATCCTTTGTCGCAGTATTCTATTCTCGATTGAGCTTAGTGTGCGCTTTATGCGTCTAGTTTTTCCGCGACTGTCATCATTACTTGATGCGCAATTTGTTGCTTTGATGCAAGAGTAAGTGATTGCTTACCCTCTTTCCAGTATAAGGTGATTGCATTGTCGTTGCTATTAAAGCCTTGACCTGCAACAGAGACATCGTTAGCACAAATGAGATCCAGTCGTTTGTTAACCAGCTTACCGCGCGCGTAGCTTTCGACCTCTTGGGTCTCAGCCGCAAAGCCAACGGTAAAGGGTCTATTTTCGCTCAGAGCAGCTACAGCAGCGATGATGTCTGGGTTTTTCACCATAGTGATGGTCATTTGATCGCTATCATCGGTTTTCTTAATTTTTTGCTCTGCGACTGTGGCTGGGCGATAGTCGGCAACGGCAGCGCAGCCGATAAAAACATCGCTTTTACTTGCCAGCTGCATGGCCACATCATACATGCTTTGCGCGCTATTTACGTCGATGCGTTTGACGCCATAGGGCGTGGCTAAAGAGACGGGCCCTGCAATAAGTGTTACCTCAGCGCCCAGCTGATAGGCTGCTTGTGCTAAAGCAAAGCCCATTTTCCCTGAACTATGATTTGAAATGTAACGCACAGGATCGATGGCTTCTCGGGTTGGCCCGGCGGTGATCACCACAGATTGGCCCTTGAGAGGTTTGTCAGCAAAAAATTGTTCACATCGTTCTACCAACTGCATTGGTTCAAGCATTCTACCCGGGCCTACATCGCCACAAGCTTGCTCACCGGCTGCCGGGCCCCAAATATGCATACCACGACGCTCAAGTGTCGCTATGTTCTCTTGTGTCGCGACATTGCGATACATCTGCTGATTCATCGCTGGTGAGACTGCAACCGGTGAATCGGTCGCTAAGATAAGGGTTGTGAGTAAGTCGTTGCCCATACCGGCCGCTGTACGCGCAATGAGGTCGGCGGTGGCTGGCGCTAATAGAACCAAATCGGCCCACTTTGCCAGCTCGATATGGCCCATAGAGGCCTCGGCAGCAGGGTCAAGTAAGCTATCTGAGACCGGTTTACCCGACACCGCCTGCATGGTGAGCGGGGTAATAAATTCTTTAGCCGCGTGGGTCATCACCACTTGAACTTCAGCGCCGCGCTCAATCAAGCGACGGGTGAGTTCGGCACATTTATAAGCCGCGATACCGCCGCTGATGCCTAAAAGGATCTTTTTACCTGCGAGTGTTTGCATGATGATCTTCCTTAAAAATTCTGCCCGTAAGATATCACGGCTGAATGTTGAGTTCCTAGTTTTCTAGTGCCTAGTTCCTAGAGGTCGATTTCTAGGAACTAGGCACTGTTTTATCTAGGCACTAGGAACTGCTTTTCTCTAGGTACTGCTCTTTTCTAGAAACTCCTTTTCACTCTAAAAGCATACTTTTTTAAACAAGGAGTTTGATAGCGTCAACGCCAACTGAAAATGCCGATTGGAGGAAGTATGAAAGGGCTACCTAAGGCGTCTATGCCGCGTGAGAAACTGCTTTCTCATGGTCCACAAGCTCTGACCGATGTTGAGTTGTTGGCTATTTTTCTGCGCACAGGCACGCAAGGAATGAATGTATTGGCACTTTCTGAACATTTAATTCACCAGTTTGGTTCATTGCGAGCCTTGTTTGCCGCCGACTTGGACAGTTTTTGTCAACAAAAAGGTTTGGGTGCAGCCAAGTATGTTCAGCTTCAAGCCGTGCTGGAACTGACTCAACGCTATTTAAGTGAAACCCTTAAGAGAGGCAGTGTATTGACCAGCCCCGAACAAACTAAGCTGTATTTGTGTGGGCTTTTACGTGACAAACAGCGTGAAGAGTTCTACGTCCTGTTTTTAGATAATCAACATCGGGTGATCTGTGGTGAATCCTTGTTTCAAGGCACAATCGACGCCGCTTCTGTTTATCCACGAGAAGTGGTAAAGCGCGCCCTAGAGCATAATGCTGCCGCCATCATTGTCGCACACAATCACCCATCGGGTATCGCCGAGCCGAGTCAGAGTGACCGCCGGATCACCCGGCGAATCATAGATGCACTCGCGCTGGTGGACATTCGTCTCCTCGATCATTTTGTCGTTGGAGATGGAGAGGTGGTGTCCTTTGCGGAGCGTGGATGGATTTGATTATAGTAACGAGTAACGAGTAACGATAGAATTGAGTTATCTTCTTCATCTATCGACACATTCTCGCTCAAAATTAGCACCTGAAAGCCCTAAGCTGTTTACTCGCAACTCGTATCTCGTCGCTAGTGACTATCACTTTCTGTGATTTTGTTTAAGTTTTGGTTGTGGGAACGCCGAATTCTGCTACAATCGCCCGACATTTTTTTGAACTATTATCAGCTCTGCCTAAAAAAGATCACGAAAACCTGTAAAAAGGATCTGTTCGGGTCTTGAGCAATGCTACTCAAGTTAGTATAATGCGCGACCTTTGATAGCCTTGTATGGGTTTCCATAGCGGTATAAGACCTCGAAATTCTTTTGAGAATAGCTTCTTTGAGAACTAGAGAGGTTCGGCCACCAAGGTTGATATCGAGCTGAAACGATTTTGGAGAAGACATTCATGTCACGAGTATGCCAAGTAACTGGTAAGCGTCCAGTAACGGGTAACAACCGTTCACACGCACGCAATGCTACTAAGCGTCGTTTTCTGCCGAACCTACAAACTCATCGTTTCTGGGTAGAGAGCGAAAAACGTTTTGTTAAACTACGCCTATCTGCTAAAGGTATGCGTATCATCGATAAGAAAGGCATCGATGCTGTTCTTGTTGATATCCGTGCAAACGGCGTAAACGTTTAAGAGGAAATAGACAATGGCAAAGAAAGGCGTACGTGAGAAAATCCGTCTAGTATCTTCTGCAGGTACTGGTCACTTCTACACGACTGATAAGAACAAGCGTAACATGCCAGGCAAATTTGAGATCAAAAAGTTTGATCCAGTAGTTCGCCAGCACGTTATGTACAAAGAAGCGAAAATCAAGTAATTGATGCTTTTTTGAACTTCCTCTGGGAAGCGTGAATTAGAAACCCAATCATAGCAATATGGTTGGGTTTTTTATTTTGGAGAGAAGGAACGGGCTACGCCCTCCGGGAACGGACTTCGTCCTCTAGAGCACTGCGTTCCGAGTTCGGGCTTCGCCCTGCGAGTAGCTAGAGTTGACACCTTAACCATTGTCAATCAACGTTAGCTCTACAGCTCTCGCCTATCTACCCCTTTTCTGCTACTTTTGAGTCAGTTAAAGGCAGAGAAGTCAGACACTATGCGAGTTTCCCCTTCACGTCGTAGACGTTGGAACAACATCCTTATGTTAGGCATTATTGCGTTTATCGCTTTGCTTAACCTTCCTACTTTGATCAAAACCTATCTGCTTGAGCCGACCGTGGTTGAAAGCCCTTATCCATATCTGTTGAACCCTCAGGCAGAGTTACAGGCATTACATTTCTCTGATTGGTCATTGGAGAAAAACCAAGGACGTTGGCGCAGTACCATTGCCACTGCAATACCGGAACAAGAGCTGGCGCAGCGCTGGATAAGCCTCGTCGGTACTGAAGTGACGTCAGAAAACTTTGATAGTTTGAAGCCGCAACTGGGCTCACCTAGCTCCATAGAGGCTTGGTATCTTGATCAGGAAGAGCCGCAAAGGATAACCTACTACCAAACCCCTCAGTTTTGGCTGCTCAACAATTGGCAAGATAAGTGGATAGCGATCTCGGTGGCCAGTGAGTATCTTGTTCCGAGCGAACTTTAATCACCTTGATTTACTCTATTCACCAAGGAACAATCTAAAAAAAACTCGAAACTCGAAACTAGGAACTTTCCATGCCAGAACTGCCTGAAGTAGAAGTAAGTAAAATGGGGATTTCGCCTCATTTAATTGGTCAAACTGTCGCTAAGTTGACTTTTCGCACTCCAAAGCTGCGTTGGGATATACCCCAGGAGTTACAGCAAATGGAGGGGCAGGTGATTCGTAATATCTCACGACGAGCCAAATACCTATTGATAGAAACTGACGTTGGAACAGCCATTGTCCATTTGGGTATGTCTGGCTCTTTACGGGTTTTGGATGCCGAAATCGCGCCTGCTAAGCATGATCACGTCGATCTCAAACTCACCAACGGTAAGGTACTGCGCTACAACGATCCAAGGCGTTTTGGCGCTTGGCTATGGACAGAGGATGGCACTCACTCTGCCCTCGGTAATATGGGGCCAGAGCCATTAACACCGGAGTTCAACGCTGACTATGTGGCTGAAAAGGCGGTAAATAAACGCGTCGCTGTCAAGCAGTTCATTATGGATAACAAAGTGGTTGTGGGGGTAGGCAACATCTACGCCAATGAATCGTTATTTAGTGCGCGGATTCATCCTGCTCGACCTGCGGGAAAGGTTACTGAAAAAGAGTGGGGATTGCTGGTTAAAGAGATAAAGGGCGTGTTGGATACCGCGATCAAACAAGGTGGAACCACCTTAAAAGACTTTGCTCAAGCTGATGGAAAACCAGGCTATTTTGCCCAAGAGTTACAAGTCTATGGCAAGGCGGGTGAGCCATGCCCAAGCTGCGAAGAACGGATTGAAGAGCAAAAAATTGGTCAACGCAATACGTTTTTTTGTCGTCAATGCCAAGCATAGAGCCGTGAGCAGCGAGTTAAAACGGTTGAAACAAGCGGATGGGTGTATATAGTTTCTCGCTACTCGCTACTCGCTACTCGCTACTCGCTACTCGCTACTCAGACTTTCTTTTTCTCTTTCAGCGCCTCGGCAACCACCTCGGGTACAAAATTAGTCACGTCACCGCCGTGAATTGCTACTTCTCGCACTATGGTTGATGAGATAAATGCGTGTTCTTCAGCTGGCGTCAGAAAAACACTTTCTAGACCAGGCATTAGGCGTCGGTACATATTGGTCAAGCCGAACTCATACTCAAAGTCTACCGTAGTGCGTAAGCCTCGAATAAGCACGTTAGCTTGCTCTTGTTTGGCAAAGTCGACCATGAGTCCAGAGAAGCCCTTCGATGTCACGTTGTCCAAATGCTTGGTGACTTCTTGAGCAAAATGTACTCGCTCATCTAAGGTAAACATGGTGTTTTTACTTGGGCTGGCGGCGACCGCAATAATGACATCATCAAACATATCAGCAGCGCGCTCGATAAGATCTAAGTGCCCGTTGGTAATAGGATCAAAAGTGCCCGGATAGATCACTCGGGAAAGGCGTTTTCTGCTCACGATTAAGATACTCAATTTATTCCATCTGTTTCAATACTAACAAAAAGGCTCACAATTACCCAATGAAGCCGTTATCATTGGGGCAAAGTAGACAATTGGATGGGATGATGAAAAAGATACTGGTTGTGCGTAATGATAAAATTGGTGACTTTATGCTCGCTTGGCCAAGCTTTGCGATGTTGAAGCAGTCGATGCCAGATTCTCATATCACAGCGTTAGTCCCGAACTATACTGTAGCGCTAGCTGAACTGTGTCCTTGGATTGATAGTGTTCTCGTTGATCCAACCGAGAAAAGTGACAAAGCAAAGCAAGCTGAGTTAGTGCAACAGATTCGCGCCGAAAAGTTTGATGCATCCATTAATCTGTTTTCCACTACGTATAACGCCAAACTGGTCTGGAAAGGTAAGATTCCTTATCGCCTAGCCCCTGCGACAAAACTAGCGCAGATTTTCTACAACAAGCGTATCAAGCAGAAACGATCGCAATCGGCTAAACCAGAGTTTGAATATAACCTCGATCTTATTCGCGCCTTCTTAACTGACAACCAAGTCAAAGTTGTCGAACCTTGTGCGCCTTATCTTTCGTTTAGCGAGCAGAAGATTGCGGAACAAAAAACGAAACTGGCGCAGCAATTGAACTTGAATATGAGTAAGCCTTGGATTTATGTCCATGCGGGGAGTGGAGGGTCTGCGAATAATCTCTCTCTAGAGCAATATACTCAGCTAGTGTGCGGTTTAGAGGGCGAGTTTGAAGTCGTGCTGACCGCAGGACCAGGTGAGGAAAAGAAGGCTTTTGAGTTGCAGACACTACTGGCTGAGAGAGGGCGAGGTTCAGCGCTGTACGATAAAAATGATGGCTTAGTGGATTTTGCTCGTTCTATCGCTTGCGCCGATATGTTTATCGCCGGCTCTACTGGCCCACTGCATATCGCAGCGGCGATAGATGTGCCGACTATTGGCTTCTTCCCAAGTAAACGCTCAGCAACGCCACTGCGCTGGAAACCAATCAATTCGGAAGGTAAGCATATCGCCTTTTGCCCGCCTAAAGCGGATGATAAAGCCAGCCAGGAAGATATGGCGCGTATTGATATTACTCAGGTTTTAGTAGAACTGAAACCGTGGGTGCAGACAATACTGAAATGATAAAGGGCTCTGATGAGCCCTTTTATGCGTTTGTGATGGTAATTACTTATAGTGGGGATCGTTGTCACGAGCCCATAAGTCTGCGTACTTAACAAAGGTCGAATGAGCGGAAAGTAATGCGATCAGGAAGCCTTGTTTACCATCGAGAAAACCACGTTTGAGCAGGTACATCTTCAGAAAACAGCCTAGCGCATGAACAATCCCTTGAGATAGAGAAGCTTTCTTCCCACGGGCTTGGCGTTGGTCTGCCCACGCTTTGGCATAGCCTGCAGACTTAACTAAATAGTGATTGAGGTTCTGATACGAGTAGTGAAGGATATCACCATCCAGCTCTGCTACCTGGCAGCCTTGCGGAATAATCACAGACTCATGTACAAGGTTGTCGTTGTACTTGGTCAACTTATTTGGATAGAGGCGTACATGACGATAATACCAGCCTGAGTGCTTGAGGAAACGACCAAATACCCAAGTGAGTTCGTTAAGATTGAACACTGTATTCTGTGGAGGATTTTCTAGCATAGTCAGGATGTTATCACGCAAGGTGTCATCAATACGCTCATCGGCATCGACCGCTAAAATCCAATCACTGGTCGCATAACTCTGGGCCAGCTGCTTCTGTTTGCCAAACCCTGGCCACTCGGCATTAACATAAAAATGCTCGGTATATTCTCGGGCGATAGATTCAGTATTATCTGTACTACCTGAGTCAACGATGACTATCTCATCGACCCAACGTAAGCTCTCCAGACAGTCGCGCAGACTGTCCTGCTCATTTTTAGTGATGATAACGGCGGCAATCGTCGCTCGGTTTTGACTGGCTTGATTCATAATAATGACTCTTTTTCGCAGACCAAGTCGAACATGGCGATGACTTGATAAGAAGTAATTCTATTCATGGCTTGTTTGTCTTTAACTCGTGAGCGCCAACTCAGTTGCTCAGCAGATTGCCCCGTTTGTTCTTCGATCGCCTGTTGCCAAACACTGACCACATAGTTGAGATACTGATAAGGGCCGGTTCGCTGAGGGTTATGGTGTGCGTACAAGCCGATCACTGGTGTGTTCATCGCATTCGCCATATGGGCAGGGCCAGTATCGGGCGCGATGACCAAATTACACTTGTCTAATAAAGCGAGCATCTGCATCAGTGAACTTTTCCCGACAAGGTTGGTCACCTCACCTTGGCTCAGATCTACAACTTGTTCAGCCAAGTCTGTCTCAACTTTCGCCGGGCTGCCAGCTAAGATGATGTTCCAACCTTTACTGTGCGCATGCTGGATAAGCTCGCTATAGCCTTGCGCATGCCAGTTTTTATATGACTTGCTCGCTCCAGGTACCAGTACCAAATTACGTTTACTGGCATCTAAGTGATTTTCTGCCCAGCTGGCATCTTGCTGTGTATAACCTAATTGCCACTTTGGCGTTATATCCTCGATACCCAAGTGGCCGGCAAAAGCCATCAAACCGTCGAGAACATGAGGTTTGTCAGGTGAGGGGACTTTGATATTAGTGAACAGGGTTTGGAAGTCTTGACTACGTTTAGCATCAAAACCCAGTTTGTATCTCGCTTTGATGCCCAAAGTCGCGATACTGGCTCGAAAGGCATACTGCATATGAAGTAACGCATCGAAACGACGACCTTTTAGTTTCGCCCAGAGTTGTTGATAGGCGCGCCAGCCCTGTTTTTTATCAAAAACAATCAGTTCGACGCCATCAATACTCTCAAGCAACTTAGCTTCAAGCGCTCCCGTTATCCAGGTTATTTTAGTTGTTGGCCACTGATGCTGAATGGCCTGGACCGCCGCGATGGTATTGCACACATCGCCAATGGCTGAAAGGCGCAATATACAAAGAGATTGTGGAGCGGTATCAAATAGGGCCATGGTGTCGAGTAACTTATTGTTAGTGATATCGAATTATGCAGAGCTAACGAATAAATGTAAAATAGAACCGATTTTCGCCAACTTTAGGTCGCTTTGCTAAATACAATGAAGAGTGTCACCGAGAACAACCAAACGTTTTGGTATGATGAACAGCTGCTGAAAGAGCCTGTAGAAAAGGCCTTTGATGCCCAGTATTGGCAAGATGCGGGCAAAGTGATTGGCAGTGCCACTGGGCGAGGTACCACTTGGTTTGTACAAACAGAAACCGTTGCGGCTGCATTACGCCACTATCGCCGTGGTGGGCTGTTTGGCAAACTGGTCGCAGACAGTTACTGGTTTAATGGTTGGGAGAAAACTCGCAGTTATCAGGAGTTTCAGCTTTTGCAGCAACTGAGAAACTGCGGCGTCAATGTGCCAAGACCGATAGCCGCACGTGCTGTGCGTAATGGGCTAACGTACCGCGCTGATTTGTTAAGTGAAAAGGTCGCGAACGCTCGTGACTTAGTAGCTGTACTAAAAGATGCACCGCTCAGCGCTGAAATGTACCAAAAAATTGGCCAAGAAATCAGAAAAATGCATGACGCCCAAGTCAATCACACTGATCTTAATATTCACAATATCCTAATCGATGACCAGCAACAGGTTTGGATCATCGATTTTGACAAGTGTTACCAACAATCGGGCGAAGGTTGGAAGCAAGCGAACCTAGAGAGATTGAAGCGATCGTTGGTGAAAGAGGTAGGCAAGCGTAATATTTTGTGGCAACAGAGTGACTGGCAACCACTTTTTGAAGGCTACCTGTCAAACATTTAGCCTTTTATTTTGCGCAAAAAGCTGCCAGTAAGGTTTTTGTAGCTTCGATAGAGGCGCTTAATATCGCGTGGTTTATCTGATTGATTGTTAAGATACAACCAGTCTGCTAGGTCATACTCTAAGGCTAAATTACCGCGGTTATAAAATCTCTCAGTGATGTCTAGCCCCAGTTTTTCTGGTGCATCCACTATGATGTTATTGGCGATAAACTTAGGCCAAAAGTCAGCACCTAATCCCGCATCTTCACCCGTCAAATTGTCAATCTTAAGAGGCTTGCCAAGTAACTTGGATAACCAGTTGAGGGTCAAGAATTGCTCGGTGGTGGCGTAACGTGCTTTGTAACCTGGCCGGAGCTTAAAGCTCAACTCTTCTATCCAGTTCGAGGACCAAATAGTGAGTAAGTCTTCTGTTAGTCCGAAGTCAAATAAGTCGCTCTTGTGGAAATAGACGGGTCTGCCGTGGTGGCTGGAAATAAAGAAAGTACTACTGGTCAGCGTGCGCTGTTTAAATAACGAATACTGCTCTTTCCGGGGAAGGTCAGCATATTGGCGGTACAAATCAACAAACTGTCGACCAATAAGCTTATTGTCGGAACGAATTTTGACGGCGTACTTAGTGGTTACCGCTTTGAGTCCATAGTGAGAGCTGACCATTTGGCGGTTGTTGTTTAAGGTCTGCGGCTTTCCATCATGATAGATGCTGTTTGAACCTGGATCGTCGAGTTCTATTACTTGGTCATAATCTAAATCTTGATAAGGTTGCCCTTTCCAAGTTGATAATATGATGGTTGACGCTGGGAAATAGCGGCGGATGGAGCTCAAGCATTCACTGGTGATACCCGAGATCTGGCTCCGGTCATTACTCGCTTGAACCGGGCCTTGCACAACAAAGGTGATATCTTGGTCTGCAATCTGAATCATGTCGCTACCTGTTTAGAAAGTCTGTGTACTCTTGTGGAACACCACAGAAGATCACTTCATTGCGCTCTATGAGATGGTAGTGAACTTCTAAGCCTTGTTCTATTAACAGGTTATATAGAGGAGCAATGTACAGCTCACCTTTTTCCCACTCTTGCTGTGGCTTAGCAACATAGGCTTGATAGGCGTCTAGGTAGGCTTGCTTGCGATTAAAATGATACAGGCCAGTACTACAAAGATCGGAAATGGGATTCTTCTCAGTAGTTTTAATGACTTTGGTTGAGCCCGCTTTTTCTGGTAAGGCGAAAGACCAGTTATCACCAGAGCCTTTAAATACTTCCAAATAACCATCGCCGGAATGACTGACATCAGGGAAGGCAAAATTGGGTCTGAAGGTGTCAATGTTAAATACGGTAATGGCACCTTGATAGTCTGGACGTTGTTGTTCTAGCAGCTCTAACCCTAAAGCAACGGTTTCCGCCTGTCCTCTTGTCTCTTGGTCTAGAACAACAATGTAAAACTCTTTGATACCAAGTTCTTGTGCTCGTTGTTTAACAAACGCTTCTGTTTCATAAACATTTCGGACGATAAACAGAAAAGGCAGCGTAGAGAAATAGGCTTGAAAGCTCTTTACTGAGTGATCAAACAGAGTTTCACCATGCGCATCTAACATGTATTTAGGTTTTGTGTAACCAGCCTTGAAAAAGCGCGAGCTCATGCCCGCCATAGGAATCACTATCATTGTTCTAATCTCTGTAATATTTGATGCAGTCGGAAAGCATTGGCGAACAAAGCGTCTTGTCGGCGTTTATCATCGGAGTGTAGTGGCAACATAGATAAAAACAGCTGAATCTGCATGGCATACAAGTTTTGGGCGGTAATACCGAACTCCTGTTCGACTAATTGGATAAACGCTTGCTGCGTTTCCCTATGGGTACCGTTATCTTCAATCGTTAAGCTGATTTTTTGTTGGTCGAGTGAAGCCTCATAGTAGCCAGCAATGATCCAGTCATATAGTCCCAAAATAGAATGGCTTAGTTTGGCCAGGTCATAGCGAATATCACCGTAGATTGTTTGGCGCCCATCAGGAGTTATTCCTCGCGGGTCGATGGTTTTGACTTTACCTGCTCTAAAGTCATACAAAATATTGCTAAAACAGAAATCGCCGTGCAATACACCAATCTGCATTTGCTCTGTTGGTAGATGTTTTTCACTTAACGCGAGGACTTCTTTTAAACTTACGGTTTGGTCTTGATAAGTCCAAAGGCTATTAATATCGATATTTCGATCTCGGCAGAATTCGGCTAATCGAGCTGGTGTTTTACCGCCAAAAAGGACATCCAGCGTGTTGGCGTGAGTACCTGCTTCAACGGTCTGTTTGCTGCAAGCGGATAGGAAATCGACACAGCCCGTTAGGATTTGTTGCCACACTTGCGAGGGTAGTTTGGCGAACACAAATAACTCGTTCAAAGCAGTCAAGTGCAGATATTCGAGTCTATATGAGACTTTTCCCTGCTCTTGGTTGCTACCTAAATACTGCGGGATATAACCACGCAGTGGATAGGGGAGCTGTTCAAACCAATTGGCCTCGGCGGCGATTTTTTCATTCTTAACACTGGCTTTCTCGATCCACTTGGGCGTGATCGTTAGTTCATTGAATGCTCTTTGTGTGGTGTGTTCGGCCTTTGAACGGTAATAAGTGTTTACGTGGCCGAAATCTAGCCAGCCGTTTGAATCTACAGGCGTAAGCCCAATCGATTGATGATAACGGTTGAGCCCTTCGATGAAGTTCCACTCACTTTGAGTGATACAGCGAACTAACTCGCGAGGTTGGCTAAACTTAAAGTAACCGTCGATGATTCGATTTGACTCCGCACTCAGTTTTTGTTCGGTATCCTTTAACCAATGAGCCTTATCGTCAGTTAGCACTGCCCAGTTATAGCTGTCTTTAGCGGTTGACACACTGGCGATGTCATCGCCGACAGGAAGCTGAGAGAAAAGGGTATCACCATAGAGAATATGTAAAGGCGTATTTAGTGAGTGCCCACTAATATTAATTGCAGCGACCATAGATGCTCCCAAGCTCAAACCATCAGGTGTGCAGATAGGGGTGACCCCATTTTGCTGCAACCACTGCTGATCGAGAGGAGAAATTGTGTAGGACTCGGGTACTGATAAGTAGACATCAACTTCGGCAGGCGCGAGCGCAACCTGATGTTGGAATAGGCGACGGTTTCCCAGTGGTAGAAAGCTGGGCGGAATATGGCCAAATTCGGACTCTAGTTCTTGCCCCACGTACGCGCCAGACATGATTAAGAACATTGCTTTTCCTTTTCAAACAACTGATTAATTTGTTCAAAAGAGAGCTCAGCGAACTCTGATGGTCGTACAGCACGATCATCAATGTAGAAACCGTCATGACCACACCACGGTTTCCCCACCAAGATCTCATCATAAGGAATTTCGTGCTTGTCTAGCCACTCGGTAATTATTGGTAGTGTGTGGATATTGATCTTGCCCACGTTACCTTCATAGGTGCGCATGTTTCGAGCGGTAGCGATAACAATCTCAAACCCCTGATTCTTATATTTTTTAAGTTGTTCAATGACATCTAGGCGCGGCAGTACATTCTTGTAGTCTGAGGTATTGGCTTGGGTGAGAGTACCATCGAGGTCGACGATTAACTTTTTCATATATTCAAATTCCTAATCTACTTTTATCTGAGCGAGAGAGCGTTCTATGGCTCCGGTGTTTTGCTGAACAACAGAGAGCGCTTTTTGTCCCGTACTCTCTCGTAGTAGGTCATCTTTGAGCCATACTTTCAGATGGGTAACTATCTCTTCGGTGTTATGGCTAATTTTACACCCATCTGCAGCGACCAAGGCGTGAGTGATATCTGTAAAATTGTAGAAGCTCGGGCCAGTTAGAATCGGTTTGCCAAGAGCGGCCGGTTCAAGCAGGTTGTGTCCGCCCACTTTTTTGCCAATTAAGCTACCACCCATAAAGCAGACATCGCTGGCTTGCATTAAAGTCAGCATTTCTCCCATAGTGTCACCAACATAAACTTGGGTATCACTGCTTACGCTCTTTCCACTGCTGCGAGTTACGGTCGGAAAGCCGAGCCTTTTTGCCAGTGCTGCCACTTTTTGAAAACGCTCTGGATGCCTGGGCACAATGAGTAGTAAAGCATTCGGGATTTCTGATAGCAGCTTTTGATGCGCTGAGAATATCTGTTCGTCCTCACCTTCATGAGTGCTCGCGGCTATCCACAAAGGGCGTTGCGTACCTAGCTCCTGTCTTAATTGGTTGCCTTGATCTATCACTGCGTCCGTAACTGATATGTCGAACTTAATTGAGCCGGTAACAATTAGTTTGTCTTTGTCGACGCCAAGGTCGGCGAAGCGTTGAGCATCATCATGAAACTGGCAAAGTACTTTGGTGAGCTGCTGTGTAATCGGTCGAAATAAGGCGGCGATCTTTTGGTAGCCGCGACATGATTTTTCAGACAAGCGCGCATTAAGCAGAGTGATGGGAATGCCAGCTTGGCTGACGGCTTTAATCGTATTGGGCCATAATTCCGTTTCGACAATGATCAATTGCGATGGGCTTATCACATCAATAAACCTCTCAACTGCGAACGAAAAATCGACAGGCATGTAGCGGTGGGTGACTAGTTCGCCAAGTCGCTTCGCTTGCTCTGCTCCAGTTGGGGTAGTGGTTGTCAGCACAATACTCACATCTGCATGGCGAGATTTGAGCTGTTTAATGAATGGCGTGACGGCGAGTGTTTCACCGACCGAAGCAGCGTGAATCCAAATCGGCTGTTGGCAATTTGGAATGGCGGGAGTAAAACCGAAGTGCTCTTTCCAGCGCTTGCCCACACTTGGCTTCCCCGGTTTCTTCTTGTAGAGGCCATAAAGCAGTAGCGGGGCTACCAACGTTAAAATGGTTGAATAAATGGCTCGGGCTATCACAGTTACTTTACGAGATCTTCAGGTTTGATATGGGTCCACTTTCCTCGCGGTTTGTCGATGTATTGAAAGTGTTCGTTAGTAAATGTGCCTTGAATACATACATATTTTCTGTCTTCTGCATTCACTGGTTTTCCCGCTAGAGCTTGATTGAGCACTGTCGGTCCCGTCGAGTGATAAACTCCCATTTCAGGTTTGTAGTGATTAATGTTGTAGACAACTTGATCCAATGTCTCTTGAAGATCGGGATTCCCCGGAGCCGAGGCGATAAAGTAGTTAGTAACCTCTGTATTGTTACTCACTTTTATATATAGCTCACTAGCCTCTCCGAGCAATTTATCAAGTGGTCGTACTAAGGTGGCATCAATGTCCATATAAACGCCCCCTTCTTTATAAAGCACAAACAGACGCCAAAGGTCGGCTTGAGCAGCACCGTTAGTTAAGCGTGAGTAGGCATTGAAAACTTCAGTTGGGGCGTTTTTCTCTAAATATTCGCCGCGAGCCTCGGTGCTTACGTAGCGGTAGTCACAGTTTAACGACATCAAGCGATTGAAAAGGTAATTGAGATAAACGGGAAGTGACGCTTGATCGGTAAAGTTGGTTTGCCAAATGGTTCTTGGAATCGCTTTTTCGCTGCTCAAGCGCACTCTGGCAGGGGAAAAAGCAGGAATAGTAAAGCGCGCTTTAGGCAACACCCAATGAAATGGGTACGACAGCACTTTGAAAATATTACCGGTAAGGCGAATTAATCGGTTGGCGACTAATATCTTAAGTTGGCTCATTATTTTGATTTCCAATCTTTTGTTGTTTTATTTTAATGCACAGTCAATCGATGCAACGATTTGGTCGCTGGTTGGTTTGCTGCCATTGGCATTCATGACGACCCAATGTTTTTCGTACAATGGTGTATAGCGAAATGGAACCGTGGCATAAAAGATACCAACAGTGGGTGTATGCGTTGATATCGCGACGTTGCGTATGCCGGTATCTGGTGCAACAACCAAACTCGCTTTGGCGATAAACTCGACTAGCTCATCGAGTGGTAGGCACGGCTGGATAGTAAGTTTGCCGGCATCAGCCAAGTCTTGTAAAAACTCGCCTTTTTCAAAGTCATTTTTCCCTTCAAGGAAAACGTGTTTGATATTCGGTTGATGCTCGATAGCCAACTCAATAACTTCACGCATTTCCTCTTTAGAAAGAATCTTTCTTAATTGTGAAGCGCCGCTAAAGTAGACCACATAAGGTTGAGTGGCATCTTTTAGCTCACGGTGATCAGGATAAGCGAAGTCGAGTGGGTAGCCTGGGTTGTGACCGAGGATCTTCAGCATGTCGAGCATGCATTCTACCTCTGGCTGAAAGTCGGAACGAAATACCGCTAGGTTATAGAGTTTGCCGCATAAGAAAGAGGTGTATGGGAAGCCGACTTTTAGTTTCGCCTTAGTCAACAATGTCATCCAATATGAGCGGTTAGTACCGGCAACGTCGAAGACAATATCTTGTTCTTCTAGTTGATTGTAATCCTGATACTTTTCTTTGAGCGATAAGCCTTTTGAGTCGTCGCGACTTTTCATCACGATGGTTTTATCTGCTAACTCAGATGGGGTTCCGTACAGATAGTTAGAAACTGTGACCAGAGTTATTTCGGCATTCGGGAAGAACTTTCTGGCCTCGATTAAGAAAGGGCGCACAATGACTTGATCACCAAGTGCGGCGTGGCGAATGACAGCAATT
Source organism: Vibrio sinaloensis (assembly GCF_023195835.1). Classification (NCBI taxonomy): domain Bacteria; kingdom Pseudomonadati; phylum Pseudomonadota; class Gammaproteobacteria; order Vibrionales; family Vibrionaceae; genus Vibrio; species Vibrio sinaloensis. Next base: position 127,687 of record NZ_CP096199.1, read on the forward strand.
TTTTTTACGTTCTTGGGTTCGAACTCATCCTCAATATATCGACGAGCACTTTTTGCGGCATAAGCGCCTTTCTCAAACCAAAGGTGTTTCATTGTTTTCTTTTCCAATAAATGTACTTAGCGCTTTGATTACCTTTTCTGGCATCAGCTTATTGAGACAGTCTAGGTGTCCGTATGGGCACTCTCGCTTGAAACACGGTCGACACTCGATATCGGTGTGAACCATGGCAAGTTTAGCGGTTAATGGCGGCGTGTATTCTGGAGAACTAGAGCCATAGATAGCGACAATATTGCAGCCGACTGCCGCTGAGACATGCATTAAGCCAGAATCATTTGTGACGACAGTGTCACATGCTGCGAGTAAGTCTACCGCTTCAATCAACGACGTTTGACCTGCCAGGTTGTGGATATATTGCTGGTCCTCTTCATGTAGCGCAGCGCGAATCAGTTCACATACTGGTTTGTCTTTGGCTGAGCCAAACAGCCAAACTTGATAACCGTGTTTTATCGCGTGCTTTGCGACTTCGGCGTAATACTGATCGGGCCAACGTTTGGCAGGTCCAAATTCAGCGCCAGGACATAACCCAATCACTGGCTTGTTTGAAGGCAAGTGTAAACGCTGTCGGGATGAAGATTGATTGGCTGTATCGACCATCAACTTAGGTTGAGGACAGGTCTGTAAAGATACGTTCTCTCGCATGGTTGTTTTGGTTGACGCTAGAGCAACGTAGCGCTCGACCATATATTGGAAGATGCGCTTGTTTGGCCTTAGGTCTGTCAGTAGGCCATAGCGAAACTCCCCTTTCCAACCAGTACGGATTGGGATACCCGCAAAGAGAGGGATTAATGCAGATTTGGCTGAGTTCGGCAGCACAAAAGCGTGAGTATAGTGGTCGTTCTTAAGCGCCTTACCGATTCGTCTTCTGGTCGAAAAATCAAAGGTACCATGTCCAATTGGCATTTCGATAGCGCGCGAGACTTGAGGCATTCGCTCGAGAATTGGCTTGCACCAGGCAGGAGCTAGCACATCAATTTCCGCTACGGGATATTGTTGCTTCAGCGTAATATAAAGGCTTTGAGACATCACCATGTCTCCAACCCACGAAGGGCCAATGATTAGGATTTTCATCTAACTAATGTCTGCATACAAATCGATGCTGAGAATAGCACAATGTAGGCTTGATGATAATGTCCTTGTTTTGTCGACTTTTGGTAATAATGTGTGTGCTTGCATGGAAAACAATTCAAACCCAAGCATGATTATGGTCTAATTAGCGGCTGATCTTAGTGAAATCCGTCGTGAGTGAGACATCAATCAATGAAAATCTACGTCATCAGCTTGAAGCGTTCTCCTGAAAGAAGAGAAAACATCAAGAAGCAACTTGATACCTTAGGGTTAGAGTTTGAGTTTTTTGATGCAGTAGATGGCCGTGCTGAACCACCGCATCCTTTATTTGCCAGATATGATTATAACAAACGACTCTGGTTGACAAGTGGTCGAATGCCATCTAAAGGCGAATTGGGTTGTTATGCAAGTCATTATTTACTTTGGCAAAAATGTGTTGACCTAAATGCTCCGATTTTGATTATAGAAGATGATTCAGATGTTCAACCTCGCATTAAAGAGCTACTGCCTTTGATTGAAGCAAAAACCATTGAATATGGTTTTTTACGGTTAGAGCCTGAGACAGAAAAATGTGCTTTGTACGAAAAAGAAAGTTCGGATAGCTACTCCATCTATTTTATGAGCGATAACTTTGGTGGTACGCGTTCATATGCAATTTGTCCTCAATCAGCAAAGAAGTTAGTTTCAGGCTCTGAGCGTTGGTGTATGCCGGTGGATAACTATATTGGCTCTCTTTATCTGCATAATATGCCATCGTACTTGCTCAAACCTTTTATTGTAGAAAACCCAGAAGAGTTTGGTACGACGATTCAATTGGGGGAAGAAGAAAAAGCGAAATGGTATAGGAAACCAACTCGAGAGTTGTATTCTCTGTATAGAAAGATTTCCATGAGTCTAGCAAATAATAAATATAAATAATTACACGATGAAAAACAGCCCATTAATTTTAGAAAAGTTATTTTTATTTAGCCCTATAATAATTACATTCTCAGTCATCTTTAACTTTCATGATTCTAAGTTTTTAATTTCTCGCGCCATTTTTTTAGTTGTATTATATTGTTTGATTTTTCATAGGAAAGATCTTGCACAAGAATTTAAGAGAAAATCAACTTTTTTTGTTGTTGGTATAATTGCATGTTTGTATTTTTTCTTCATGCAGTATTTTAATGAAGGAAATTCAGATCTTCCCAGATCAATGCTATTTGTGTTGATCTATTTTTTTGTTGTTCCTACAAGAAATTTTTCAAATGATTCATTGTTTTACTTAGCTTGGCTTGGGTGTGTTTCTAGTGGTGTTTTAGCACTCTACGAAGTATATGCTTTGGGTGAAATTAGAGTTGGTTACCGGACGGTGAATCCTATTCCTTTTTCCTACTATAGCGGATTGTCAATGCTTGTTATGGTCGGCTCTTTTATTTCTAGTTTGTCGAAGGATATCGACCGAGTTAAGCTGTTTTTCTTACTATTTGCTTTGCCTCTTGTGTTGTGCGCGGTTGTGCTAAGTCAAACTAGAGCAACTTACTTATCACTAGCAATCATTAGTTTGGTTTTTCTGACACATTTTATACTTAAATACCCTACCAAAAAAAATATATTTTCAGTCTTGGCTATCGTTATTTCGGTTTCGACACTACTGTGGCAAGTAGATGATGTTCGAATAAGAGTTGTCGATGCCTTTGAGCAAGTGCAAAATTTATCTCATGACAACTATTATTCTTCGACAGGTATGAGGGTTAAGCTCTGGGAAGCAGGATTGAAAATTAGTCAAGATAGTCTTGTTTTTGGTCATTCGAAATCGAACATTTCTCAATATTCCTCAGTGTTAATAGCTGAAGGGCTTGCGCCAAGCTATCTTAAGCAGTTTTTGGTGCATCCGAACCCAAATTTTCATAACCAATTCATTCAAACACTTGTCGACAGTGGTTTAATTGGCGTATTTTTTATTTCAACGTTTATCCTTCTACCAACAGTAATTGCTTCAGGTCGAGTTACGCGGCTAGGGATGTACATCTCGACGTACACCGCTATATGTTTGTGGTTTGATTCAATGTTTTTATATAACCATACAGTCATACTATACGCTTTTGTGGCTCTCATTCTTTATTCAAACGCTGCCAATGACACTGGGAAAGGGGAAGTATCGTGAAAGTTGCGGTTCAACTGTTTGGCCATTTAAGAAGCTATGAAATAGTAGCCCCCTATTTGAAAGCTCATATTTTGAGTCTGTATGACTGCGATGTTTTTATCCATACCTGGTCAGAAGAAGAACACTGCGATCCAAGCTGGCACAAAAAAACGAACAGTGCACAGTTTACCAAAGGAACCAATCAAGCTAGGTTACGTGAGCTTTATAAACCAGTGCGATTGGAAATTGAAGACAATAACACAATTGATTGCCCTGGCTTTTTTAACGAAAATAACAACATTTCGTTGCGTGGCATGAAGGCGATGTCACACTCGCAAAACCGAGTGAATTGTCTTAGAAAAAAATATGCTCAAGATCATAATATTAAATATGATTTGGTTGTTGTCTTGAGACCTGATGTTATGCCGTTAGCCCACTTAGATCTTGATCTATATTTAGATGAATTCTCTTATTGTACCAGTAGTACCATTCACTTCTCGAGCGGCTCTCATCAACATAGTCAAGAGCACAAAAAGGTGATGACACCTCTTGCTTCAGATCTCTTTTACATAGCAAAACCAGAAACACTAGACCACTTCTTTGAGTTAAAAAATGATAAATTTGAGCGCTTTTACGTGGATTTCACTAAGGTGAATAAAGGTGGAATTAGTGCACCTGAAGCAAGTTTTCTAGAGGCTTTAGTTCAATCAGGAGCAGTTCCTAGATTCTATCAATTTCCTTACGCAGTTGTTCGTACAACGGGAAGTAATCATCTGAAAGCTAATATGGCGTCGTTACCTGATTTTGTATGTACTTTACCACTACCAAGTTATTTAAAAGAGGAAGAAAGTGGTGTAGATAACTCATGGTCTTATTGGCTTTTTTCTAAGCTGAGTAACAAGAAGCTAGAAAAAGTGCAGAAGCAGCTAACTCGAATGAAAAGGCAGTTAGACGCCTTTAGCAATAAGTTGCAAAAAATCAGAGAGAACCGATAAATAACCTAATAAGTCAGTTCATTTTCCCAGCTAGTGTTTTCTTGTATCACTCTAGCTGGGTTACCAACAGCAACTACGTTGTGGTTAATGCTCTTAGTTAGCGTAGAATTAATTCCTACCACAGAGTTATTACCAATAGACGCCCCCTTTAATACAGTAACGTTGTCTGCCAGCCAGACGTTATCGCCGATATGAATGCTTTTGGCTGGATTGATCCGTTGGCCCTGTTGGATAATGTTGTGCCCATCACTGGTCATTAGTTTGACGTTACGTGAAAACATACAGTTGTCACCTATCGTAAGTTGTGTGCCTCTTTCTCGACAAGAAATAAAACAGTTTTCTCCAATTACACAATCTTTGCCTATAACTAGCGTGCAATCATTGCCATCTAGCTCGATAGTGACACCTTTTAAGTTAGCACCATCTTTGAACACCAACTTGTTGCCACTGCCTGTAATATGAATGTCGCAGTAACGTATACGAGTCTTTTGGCCAATTTCTACCGTATTGCCAGAGCTAATACGTATTTTGTTACGAAGACGCGCGAGCAGAGAAAAGTTTGCCATAGAAACCTGCTATTTGTTTTTTCGAAATACATAATGGCCGCTTATTTTCCTCCACAGCCCCAGCACAGAGGTTTTTGGAAAAATAGCGATACGGCGTATTTGGTATAAGTCTTGATGAAAAGCAAGGGGGCCGCTATTGGTCGCAACTGCAAACTCAAAGCCCAACTCGCGAGCGATGGCTTTTGAGTTCTCGTTTAGGTCACCATACGGGTAGGCAAATGAAGTCAGTTCTTTATCAGTGATTGATTCCAACTCGCGCTTATTTTGTTCAATCTCACTCTTTTGCTCTTCATATGAAAGTTTACTCAAAAACGGATGGGTCAGAGTGTGGCCACCAATCTCAATATAGCCAGAGTCAGACATTGCTTTAATCTGTTCGTTACTCATTAAGGGGAAGGGCTTGTCCGGGGTCTCGCTTGCCTCAACATCCCAGCGGTTATAAGTCTCGCCAGTAACGACATAGACGACGGCTTTGAAACCATACTTCTTCAACAGAGGTAACATCAGCTCATAGTTGTCGACGAAGCCATCATCCACCGTTAGCATAAAGTAACGCTTATTTGGCTTGAGTCTTTCGATAGTCCCTTTATTTGCGAAATCTTCAAAAGTAAGGCTCTCAAAGCCCAAGCGCTTTAGCAGCTGAAGATGCTTTTCAAACAATTTAATATCGATGTATGGGCCGCGTGTGCCTTTTTTCGATTCGTTGTCGATGAAGCGATGATACATCAAGATAGGCATCTCTTTTCGCAGTTTGCTGATCACCACATCTTGGTAAATAAATTCTACCTGAGAGACAACATTATTGAGATCGTAGTTGTCTCGAATTTTTTCTGTGACTGACAGTGCGCATGTTGAATGGCTCAACCCGTTTTCTACTTCTTGAGCAATGGAGCCAAAATCAATATCAAGAATATTGGGGCCGATATCGCCAAAGTTTGTCGCCATCGCGTGAGCTAGATTCTGTTCATCGATTATACCGATTGAAATCGCTTCGCCAATCGCTAAAGTCGGTCGACCGCAAAGTAAAGATTCCATAGCCACTCGACCTGCGCCAATGACGAGATCTGACTGATGCAGAACCTGAGCAACATCGTTGGTATAACCAGGGAAAGAGACTTTACTGGTAAACCTCTCAAATCTGGCCTCCATTGCGGAGCCCGTTAACACGCGCACATCGTACTTATCGAGGTCGAGGCATTCATCTAACAAGCGGTAACATAAATCCCCTTTAGGACCAGTTAAGCGACCAACAATAGTGATAATCGGTTTGACGTTTTTAGGGGGCTCGGCTGCGGAAAATGCTTGGGTCTCAATACCATTACGACTAACGGTTAACTGCGACGCGGGTACACTTAGCTCTTCAATAAGTTGCTGTTTGATCGCTTCGCATACAGGTAGCGCTTTATCACCCATGGCATGAAATGCCTTACGCGAGCGATGCACCGGTTGGCGGCCATGTACCGTTGTGACCATTGGCGTGCCTGTAATTTTACAGGCCAGGTGGCAGCTCCAGCTTGATGCACGCGAGTGAGCATGAACAAGTTGAATGTTGTGCTTTTTAATCAGATAGACAAGATAGGCCACATGCCAAAATCGCCGCGGGATACTGCGTTTATTGAAGCGAAGCTTAAAGAACTTGCCCACGAAAGGTTTGGTCAGAGTGTCTGAAACATAATGAACAGTATGACCGCGTTTGGTTAGCTGATTGCCTACAGTTGTCGCATACACTTCTGCCCCCGTGACTTCTAACTGCGACAGTGCCATTAAAATATTCATCAGTTGACCCACGAGACTATTGTAAACGCCGTATTCTAATCCGCAAATATCCAGAGTTCAAAGCAGGAACTCTGGATATTTGAAGTTGTGATACTACTTATTGATGAGCGACATATACTCGGCCACACCGTCAGCGACCGTTTTGAACTGGTGATCACAACCCGCTGCACGTAGCTTAGTCAGATCGGCCTGAGTATATTCTTGGTATGCGCCTTTTAAGTGGTCAGGGAACGGAATTGTTTCTACTTCCCCCTTGCCATGATAAGCAATCACTGATTTGGCCACCTCTTCAAAAGACTCGGCGTTACCTGTACCTAGGTTAAAAATACCTGATACGCCATTTTGCTTAAACCAAAGGTTCACTGCGGCAACATCGCCGACGTATACAAAATCGCGCTTAAAGTGCTCGCTACCGGCAAACAACTTAGGGTTTTCGCCTGCATTCATTTGATTATTGAGGTGGAATGCGACCGAAGCCATCGAGCCTTTATGCTGCTCGCGCGGGCCGTAAACGTTGAAGTAACGGAATCCTGTGACTTGAGACAGTTTTTCGCCGTGCTCTTCGGCGTCTTGCCAAATGCGGCGTACATAGTTATCGAACTGCTGTTTCGAGTAGCCGTAAACGTTGAGCGCACCCTCGTATTGCTGCTCTTCAATAAACTTGTCGGTTTCGCCATAGGTTGCGGCAGAAGAAGCGTATAGGAAAGGGATTTCACGATCTAAGCAGTAGTGAAGCAACTCTTTGGAATACTCGTAGTTGTTGAGCATCATGTACTTACCATCCCACTCCGTGGTAGCAGAGCAGGCACCTTCATGAAAAACGGCTTCGATAGGGCCAAAGTCGTCCCCTGCCATGATTTGAGTCAGGAAATCATCACGGTCCATGTAATCAGCGATATCAAGATCAACAAGATTTTGAAACTTTTTACCATTTTTAAGGTTATCGACAACTAAAATGTCATTAATGCCTTGCTCGTTAAGTGCTTTGATGATGTTGCTGCCAATCATGCCAGCACCGCCAGTTACGATGATCATTGTTTTCCCCAGATGCTAAATTATGTAAATTCTATCATTGACTTTAGTTGTTCTTCCAGAGGTAAATCAAAGCATAATATGTTGTAATCAACCGTTGATTGGTAGATAACCTTGTTTGCTTTGGCGTGAATTACCAGAGGGTATGCACAAGTATGGTTTTGCTGAGCTTTTCAAAAGCGTTTATTAGTGTCAAACTAGGCAGTTAGATAGTGTGTCTCATTGAGTTATGTGAATTTTAGCAACATCTAGAATTGGTATTATGATTACTCGGGGTTGTAATATAAAAATGGAAGTCTATAACGATGCTTGTAAAGTAGAGTTAGTCTCTAGCGAGAGCAAAGAAGAAGCTATCGAAAAAATCTCTAAAGACTTAGCTATGTTTCTAAAAGAAAAACTGAATGAGATAAATGAGGTTAATATATATGTTAGTGGTGGTAATACTCCATTACTTATATATGAGAAACTATTATTAAATCAAGATTTCGTCACTTATGCTAGCAGATGTAGATTCATTATGGTTGATGAAAGGTATCTAGATTTCATAGACAAGAATAATAATTCTGGCCAATGTTGGAGACACTTTGTTAGGAATGTTAATTGCCTTGAGTATATATATCCTAAAACAAATTTTAGCCTGAAAGAAAGTGTTCTTGATTGGGATGATAAATTAAAAATTTTATATAATAAAACAATACATTTATCTATATTAGGTACCGCATCTGACGGCCATGTGGCTTCTGTGTTTCCTATGAGTGAAGTGCTCGTGCAAGGAGATTACTGTTTTTCTTGTCACGTTCCTAAGGTAGGAGAGAGACTATCTCTAACTATGGATGCACTCAATAAAAGTGAAGAGCATTGGGTTATTGCTTTAGGTAAAGAAAAAGAGAGCATCGCTGAGATGGCAAAAGAGAATAACAATTCTAAAATGCCTATATTTCAGCTTTCATCAAAGAAGAGCATTAAGTGGTATGTTAGTAAAAACTAATTTGTGAAAACTAGGTGGATGTTTTGAACTATAAATCTGAAGTAAAGAAAAAATTATCAAATGGTGAGGTTGTTTTAGGAACATGGCTTACCATTGGGCATAACGCTATAGCGGAAATTATGTCTAGCTCTGGTTTTGACTGGATTGCTGTCGATTTAGAACACACGACAATCTCAATAGAAACTGCGGGGGAGCTTATCCGTACTATTGACTTATGTGGTAGCTCCCCCCTTGTCAGATTAACATCGAATAATGAAAATCAGATTAAGCGTGTTATGGACGCAGGCGCTCATGGTATCATTGTTCCTTCTGTTAATACTCCAGAAGAAGCTGAGCGAGCTGTAAAAGCCGTTAAGTACGCCCCACTTGGTAACAGGGGAGTTGGCTTGGGAAGAGCTCAAGAATATGGAAGAACCTTCAAAGAACACTATGAATGGCAGAAAACTCAACCATTGGTGATTGTTCAGATTGAGAATATCTTTGCGGTAAAACACTTGGAAGATATTCTGACTACTGACGGGGTTGATGGGTTTATGGTGGGCCCTTATGATTTATCTTGTTCAATGGGGATCCCTGGACAATTTGAAGCTCCTGAATTCGAAAAAGTACTTGCTCAAATTGAAAAGGTTGGTCTACAGGTTGGCTGCCCTTCAGGTTATCACCTTGTAGAACCGGACTGTGAGAAGCTGAAAGGCTTGTGTCGTCAAGGTTACAACTTCATTGCTTACAGTGTGGATTTTAAACTATTAAATGACGGGTTGGGCAGAGGTGTAACATCATTTAAAGAGGAATTGAATAAATGACTACGATAGCTATTATACCTTCTAGAATGGGCTCGACTCGTTTCCCTGGTAAACCATTGGAAAAAATAAATGGTATTCCTATGGTTGGGCATTGTTATTTTCGAACCAAGATGTGTCGCAACATTGACCGGGTTTACGTAGCAACATGTGATCAAGAAATCGCAGACTATGTATCTAGCATCGGAGGTGACTTTGTAATGACTTCACCTTCTCACGATAGAGCAACAGATCGTACTGCTGAAGCGATTACAAAGTTAGAAGTTGAGATCGGTACTATTGATACCATCATCATGGTACAAGGAGACGAACCGTTACTTAATCCGCTTGACATAGAATCTCTTACCGACTCGTTGATCAAAAATGATTCTGTATCTATTGCAAATCTTATGTCAGAGATTGATAGTCAAGATGCATTTGAAAGTTACAATAATGTAAAAGTAGTCTGTGATTCCAATAACGATGCTTTATATTTATCTCGTGAACCTATTCCATCTTGTTGGAAAGGGAGCAGCGGTGTTCCTAGGTACAATCAAATTGGTATTATTGGCTTCAAAAAAGAAGCACTACTTAGGTTTAATAGCCAGGAGCAAACGACTCTCGAAGCTATTGAGTCGATAGATATGAATCGTGTCCTAGAAAACGGTGGAAAGATTCGCATGATACCGAGCAAGAATAAGTATATAGGTGTCGATACTCCTGAAGAAGCTCTAGAAGTTGATAAACTTCTTAAAACGGATGTTTTTTTTGAGAAGTATCGATAATGAAAGAGAATGATATTAGACCTAAAGAGCTGATGGAAAACTATATCCTTCTTAGTGAGCAAGATATCACTACATGCTTTAACTCAGGCGTGAAAGTCGATTTTAATTGCGTTGCCTGTGGACATCATCATGTTAGAAAAGAATTTGATAAATGTGGTTTTTCTTATTCGACGTGTAAAAATTGTTCGACACTTTTTTTAACACCACGGCCAGAGTTTTCAGAATTTACTCATTTTTATTCAAACTCTAAGTCGGCAAAATATTGGGCCGAAGTGTTTTTTCCTGCTGTTGCTGAAAAGAGAAGGGATACGATATTTAAACCTCGAGTAGAGAAACTGATGCAATTGTGCCAAGCTGCAAATGCTGAAATGAAAAATGTTATAGAGGTTGGTTCTGGCTACGGAATTTTTTTGGAAGAGTGGACCAAAGTTAATCCAGACTCTGAAGTGATCGCTATAGAGCCTTCAGAGAACTTGGCGCAGGAATGCAGAAATAAAGGCTTCAAAGTCATTGAAAGTATGGCTGAGGATGTCGAAGGTTATGATGGTCACGCTGATTTGGTCGTATGCTTTGAGGTTCTAGAGCATGTTTATGAACCACTTGAATTCATCAAGACCTTAACAAAATTTGTTAAGCCGGGGGGACACCTGTTTATTAGCACACTTAGTGCTAGCGGCTTTGATATTCAAACACTTTGGGACAAGTCTAATAGCATATCGCCACCTCACCATATTAACTTTTTATCTATTGAAGGATTTCAGATGTTATTTGAGCGAGCAGGTTTGCACAGCATAGAAATCACTACCCCTGGTGTTTTAGATGTAGATATAGTGAAGAATAAACTCTTGGACCTTGGTCCTGACTTTGCTGTGGATAAGTTCACTCGCACTATTGTTGATGACTCTGAATTATCAAAACGTTTTCAAACTTTTCTAATCGAAAATAAATTGAGCTCTCACGCTTGGGTACTGGGGAAAAAATAAAGGTATAAAGATGTTAAAAGTTGGTATAGCAGGATTTGGTGTTGTTGGCAAAAGACGAAAGGCTTGTGTTGATAAGCATACAGGTATGGAGTTAATAGCAGTTTGTGATAAAAATATCGAAAATGAAGAGAGCAAATTAGAGACTAATATTAATTGTTATTCAACTTATCAAGAGTTACTCCAAGAGGATTTGGACATTTTGATCGTTTGCATGACAAATGAAATTGCTCCTGAAGTTACTATTGCAGGCTTAAACAAAGGTATGCACGTATTCTGCGAGAAACCACCTGGTCGCACAGTTGAAGATATCGAATGTGTCATTGAAGCAGAAACTAAGCATTCAAATTTAAAGTTAATGTATGGCTTTAATCATCGTTACCATGATGCCGTGCAGGACGCACTGAAACTCGTTCGTTCCAAAGAACTTGGTAATATTATCAATCTTCGCGGTGTTTATGGAAAGTCACAGTTGATTACTTTTAATCAACCTGACTGGAGAACTAAGCGTGAAATAGCAGGTGGTGGAGTCCTACTGGATCAGGGTATTCATATGGTGGACTTAATGAGGCTATTTGCAGGTGAGTTTACGGAAATACACAGCTACATCTCAAATTCTCATTGGGGTTACGATGTTGAAGATAATGCCTATGCGCTTATGAAAACTGAGGATGGCATCGTTGGTATGCTGAATTCTTCCGCTACCCAGTGGAGGCATAAGTTCCATTTAGAAATTACACTCGAAAAAGGAAGTGTTATTATGGGTGGAATTTTATCTGGATCTAAAAGCTATGGAGCTGAAACTCTCTGTGTGGTTAAAGCAGATCCTGATAATGATATGGGTGATCCTATTGAAGTTATTACTCGATACAACAAAGACCCTTCATGGGAGAAAGAAATAGCTTACTTTTATGATTGTGTACACAATGACAAAAAAGTGGAAACGGGCTCATCATCTGATGCGCTCAATACAATGAAGCTTGTGTATGGTATATACAAAGCGGATAAAGTATGGAAACAAAAGTACAACCTTTAGAGAACTGATATGAATAATGTAGACAGATTTTATACAAAAGACAGCGGCGATTTTGCAAAATCATATATAGAGTATATGGCAAAGGTTTTTGCAAATATAGATACCAAAGAGATCTCTGCGTTTATCGAAACAATATTAGAAGCGCGTGAAAGTGGTAACACGGTATTCTTTATTGGCAATGGTGGCAGTGCTGCAACAGCATCCCACTTTGCAAATGATATCGCTATTGGTACCAACGACTACGAGAAGCCGTTTAGAGTTCTAAGTTTAACAGATAACCAAGCAATTATTTCTGCTATCGGTAATGACTTTGGATATGACGAGATATTTTCTCGCCAACTGAAGGTTCTTGGTAAACCAGGCGATGTTGTTGTGGCTATATCTGCTTCTGGCAATTCACTGAACCTCCTGAATGCATTTGAAGTTGCAAAAGAGATGTCCATAAAAACTGTCGCATTGACAGCTTTTGATGGCGGAAAAATGAAAGTGGTAGCCGACCAAGGAATACATGTTCCCACTGAACCTAAGGAGTATGGCCCGGCGGAAGATGCCCATATGATGTTGGACCACTTAGTTGGTGCTTACTTGATGAGAGTTATTAAGAGTTAGGTAAGACTACAGTGTTAAAGTTTTTTTCTGAATTGTATAAACCAGTCAGCCCGAATGTAGGGTTGTGTGCAAAGAATATTAAACTGTTAATTTGTGATGTTGACGGTGTTTTATCTGATGGAAGAGTGTATTTGGGGAATCATGGAGAAGAACTAAAAGCATTTCATACAAAAGATGGCTTTGGTTTACGCTCTTTAATGAAATCTGGGGTTGATATAGCAATAATTACAGGGCGTGAGTCTAAGATTGTTGCTGATAGAATGGAATACTTAGGGATAGATTTAGTTTACCAAGGGGTTGAGGATAAAATCTGCGCTTATAAGGATATTACTGCTCGAACAAATATAGATCCGAGTCAAATTTGTTATATAGGGGATGACCTTGTTGACTTACCAGTAATGGATTTGGTGGGAATTAAAGCGGCTGTGGCCGATTGTCATCCAATATTAAAACGTCATGCAAATTATGTGACGGTAACAAATGGCGGTTTTGGGGCAGTTAGGGAAGTGTGTGATCTTATATTAGCTGCAAAGAATGAGCTAGGAAAAAATATAGTGCTTAGTGCTTAGTGCTTAGTGCTTAGTGCTTAGTGCTTAGTGCTTAGTGCTTAGTGCTTAGTGCTTAGTGCTTAGTGCTTAGTGCTTAGTGCTTAGTGTTTAGTGCTTAGTGTTTAAATTAGCTTCTCGCTACCAATCTGAGTGAGGGGCTGATCGCTTTTTGGAGTTGAGAAAGTGAAAAATAAGACTTTAATTGGTGTTACGTCAAGGTCGTTTTCTGCAAATAGTGCTTTAAGAAAAACATTATTGGAACGATATGAAAACGTAAAGTTTAATGATGCTGGCGAGCGACTATCTGGAAAATCGTTAGTAGATTTTCTTGCTGGCTGTGAAAAAGCGATCACTGCACTAGAACCAATAAATGAAGAAACCCTAAGCCAGCTTCCAGACTTAAAGGTGTTGTCCAAATATGGTGTTGGTATCGACATGATAGATTTGAGCGCCCTTAAGAAACACGGAGTCAGGTTTGGTTGGACTAAAGGTGTCAACAAACGTGCGGTTTCAGAGCTCGCTTTAACTTTTGCGATCACGCTACTCAGGAAAATTGACCAATCTACGAGAGATGTAAAAGCGGGAGTCTGGACGCAAACCCAAGGTAGGTTGCTATCAGGAAAGACAGTAGGTGTTATCGGATGTGGTAACATTGGTCAGGATTTGATTAAGTTATTGGTACCTTTTGGTTGTAACGTGCTCGCTTATGATATTGAAAACGATGAAGAGTTCTATTCAAAGCATCAAGTTACAGCTACTCATCTTGATACACTATTACAAGAATCAGATGTCGTAACACTCCATGTCCCGTTGGATGAGACGACAAGAAATATGATTTCATCAGATGAGTTATCCATGATGAAAGAAGGCAGTATCCTACTCAACACCGCGCGTGGTGGAGTGGTGGATGAAGTGGCACTACTGGCAGCGCTTAAGGACAAAAGTATTGGTGCAGCTGGATTTGATGTCCTTTGTGTTGAACCTCCAGTAGACAATCCACTTGTCGCTCTGGATAACTTTTACATTACTTCTCATATTGGTGGTGGAGCGACAGAGGCGATACTCGCGATGGGAATGGCCGCCATAGACGGGTTGGATAACAACAATTTGTTGGATTAATCAAAAGGTTGCCAATGAAAAGTTTTTTAAACTCTATCTTGAGATGGTTTGTAAAAGTGACTTATCGTGCGGTTACTGGGATGGCTCGTCAATATGACATTAAGGTTCAACCTAGGCTACAGGCTCACGGAAAGCACAAGATTATTTTAGCGTCCCCAGAGCTCGCGAAAGATCAGATCCCAGCTTCCGTCTACTTCAATACGGCGTCAGGGGATATTATTGTCGGAAGTAATACGGTCTTCGGCGAAGATGTGAAGCTATTGACCGGCAAACATTTAAGCCGATTGGAAGCGCTTGAGCAAGGAAAGTCGTTGCATGATGTCCCAAATGACGGCCGAAGTATTGTTATTGGTAAGGATTGTTATATTGGGAGTTCTGCAGTGATTATCGGCCCCGTTCAGATCGGTGATGGTGCAGTCGTAGGTGCAGGCAGCATTGTGACCAAAAATATTGAGGGTGATTGTTTTTATGCAGGAAACCCGGCTAGAAAAATCAAAAGTTTAGTAAAAGATGAACAATAACGCCAAGAACTTGTGCTTTTTAGACTTATCTGGATACATGTTTTCTGGAAAAGCCGCTTATTCAGATTTACTGCGAGAGTTTGATTGTATTCGTGTCCCGAATGTTCGGACTGAATTCGATTTTTTACGTATGCCAGATGGGTTGAATGATCTCCATAGAGCTCTGAACCCTTGGTCACCAATATCTGCAGATATTGCTCTAAGAAAATTTGAACAACTTATTGCTAAGCTTTCAAATGATCCAAAGGGCTTGATGAGGTTATTTCAACATCGCTATGGCTATAGCGACAGGTTTGTCAACTTTAAACAAGAGTCAGAACGCTTTATTGAAGATATTACGTCAGTCGCATGGGACATGCCTTGGCCGTATACACTTCATCAAGTCTCTAGCCTATATTTAGCATTCCTAAAAATACGCTCTCGACTTACTCGAACAACAACGTTTCCAAATGTTCATTATAGAATGGTAGATAAAACAACTTTCCATCAAAAAGTGAAGGATTACTTGTTTAGGTTGTATTCTCAGGGCGTGCCATCGGACATTAGCGTTGTTGTTGAGCATAATGCCTTTGAACCTTATTGTCCTGAGCAATCCATCATGTTATTCCATAACGCCAAGTCGATTATTGTTGATAGAGATGTACGCGATATCTACATGACAGGTAAAACGTTTTCGAATGGATTCAATGATAATGTCGAACTTTATTCTAAGATATCCGGCGCTTTTGACTTAGATGTTTTCATAAAGAAACAAAGAACGATGAGAAAAAATGTCGATCAGTCTGAAAATCAAAATAACGTCTTGAGGCTAAACTTTGAAGACCTGGTTCTAAACTACTCGGAAACGCTTGCATGTGTGATGGATTTCTTGGAGCTGACCTCTTCGAGCCACACACGTCGGCTTGAGCACTTTTCTCCGGAAAAATCTAAAGCAAACGTAAGAATGTGGGATAGTAAAGATCCTGATATCAAGAGAATTGAGCATGAACTGAGTGATTTATGCTATTTAGATTGATGATATCAATTGTTAAACGGTTTTACATAATCAATGTAAGATGAATTCACCAGAAATTAGTGCCAAAAAATGGATAGAAAAATACTCGTAACGGGCGGCGCTGGGTTTATTGGCTCGGCGGTTGTACGCTACATTATAAATAATACGGAAGATTCCGTTGTCAATCTCGACAAGCTTACCTATGCTGGGAACCTAGAGTCCTTAGCGGATATTGACTCCGATAAACGCTATAGTTTTGAGCAGGTAGACATTTGCGATCGCGTTGAACTTGACAGAGTTTTTTCCGTTCACAAACCAGATCTCGTTATGCATTTGGCAGCAGAATCGCATGTAGATAGATCCATCGACGGGCCTGCGGCTTTTATAGAAACCAATATTGTAGGCACATATACATTACTACAGGCGACAAGAGAATATTGGGAAGGTCTGAGTAATGAAAAAAAAGCAGGTTTTCGTTTTCACCATATATCGACAGATGAAGTTTATGGCGATCTAGAGAACACAGACTCGTTGTTTACGGAAGAGACATCGTATGACCCTTCAAGCCCCTATTCCGCCTCAAAAGCATCAAGTGATCATTTAGTTCGAGCATGGGGAAGAACTTATTCATTGCCAGTTGTCATTACCAATTGCTCTAACAACTATGGACCTTTTCATTATCCCGAGAAACTGATCCCGCACATTATTTTAAATGCAATCGAAGGGAAACCACTTCCTGTGTATGGTAATGGGTTGCAGATACGTGATTGGCTGTATGTCGATGATCACGCATGTGCTTTATACGAGGTGTTAACCAAAGGGGAAGTTGGGGAAACCTACAATATAGGTGGCCACAACGAGATGCAGAATATCGAAGTTGTAAAGATGATCTGCTCAATACTCGAAGAACTTGTACCAAATAAGCCTGATGGTGTGCAAAGATATTCGGAATTGATTTCATACGTCGAAGATCGCCCTGGCCATGATGTCCGGTATGCTATCGATGCATCAAAAATTGAAGAGAAATTAGGGTGGTCACCAGAAGAAACCTTTGAATCTGGGATTCGTAAAACTGTTCAATGGTACTTGTCAAACAAGAAGTGGTGGTCTCGGGTGTTGGACTCGTCTTACAGCTTAGAAAGGCTTGGAGCAAAAAAGTAGGTATATGAAAGGTATTGTTTTAGCTGGCGGCTCTGGGACTAGACTGTATCCACTCACTCGTGGTGTTTCTAAACAACTACTTCCTGTTTACGATAAACCAATGATTTATTATCCGCTTTCAGTGCTTATGCTGGCGGGTATTAGGGATATATTGATCATTACCACACCAGAAGACAGGGAAGGTTTTCAAAGGTTACTTGGTGACGGTTCGGATTTTGGGATTAAATTAACCTTTGCAACTCAGCACTCCCCGGATGGTTTAGCTCAAGCGTTTATTATAGGTGAAAGCTTTATTGGGCAAGATTCGGTATGTTTGGTCTTGGGCGACAATATATTTTACGGTCAAGGTTTTAGCCCAATTCTTAAAAGAGCAGCCTTAAAGTCTGATGGTGCAACAGTGTTTGGATATCAAGTCAAAGATCCAGAACGTTTTGGGGTCGTCGAGTTTGATGCCTCTATGCAAGCAATATCTATAGAAGAAAAACCGACTATACCTAAGTCTAATTATGCTATCACTGGATTATATTTCTATGACAATCGAGTTGTTGAACTCGCCAAAAAAGTAAGACCGTCTTCAAGAGGTGAACTCGAGATATCTTCTCTAAACCAAATGTATCTGGAAAGAGGTGATCTCAATGTAGAGCTTTTAGGAAGGGGGTTTGCTTGGTTGGATACAGGAACACATTCAAGCTTGCATCAAGCCTCTTCTTTCGTAGAGACAATAGAAAATGTTCAAGGAATGAAGGTTGCTTGCTTAGAAGAGATTGCCTGGCGGCAGGGCTGGCTTTCAGACAAAGCGCTGGAAACAGCAGGGCTGTCGCTTGCAAAAAACGACTATGGCAAATATCTACTTGCATTATTGGACGAGTAGTAACGGTTAGGAGTAAGGCATGAGCCTCATTCAGTGGATAAAATTTGATGAAATAGGTGATGAGAGAGGAAGCTTAGTCGCCTTGGAATCGACAAAGAACATCCCCTTTGCTATTCAAAGGGTATATTATCTTTTTGGACTCCGAGGAGATATCCCGCGAGGTTTTCACGCACATCGACAGTTGAAACAGTTAGCGATTTGTGTGAGTGGGCGATGTGAAATTCTGATGGATAACGGAATAGAAAAAAAGACGGTAACATTAGAATCGCCCTCGTCGGGCCTGCTGATTGATAGAATGCAGTGGCACGAGATGATGAATTTTTCTAGTGATTGTGTCTTGTTGGTATTAGCTAGTGATGTATATCTAGAATCGGATTATATTCGTGACTACAATGTTTTTTTAGAAGAGTTAGGTAATGAAAATACACCCATTAAGTGATGTAGCATCCAGCAGTATTGGTGAAGGCACATCGATTTGGCAATTTTCTGTTGTCTTGTCTGGAGCCAAAATTGGAATCAATTGCAATATCTGTGCGCATACATTTATTGAAAATGATGTCGAGATTGGCAATCGTGTTACTATAAAAAATGGTGTCTACTTATGGGATGGCATCAAGTTAGGTAATGATGTTTTTGTTGGCCCTTGCGTCGCGTTTACTAATGACAAATTTCCGCGCTCAAAACAGTACCCTGAGGTGTTTTCGAAAACAAAAATAGAAGATGGGGCGTCTATTGGTGCAAACTCTACTATCCTACCCGGTATTACAATAGGTAAGAATGCGATGGTTGGGGCAGGTTCAGTTGTTACAAAAGACGTACCAGAAAATGCAGTCGTAATGGGTAACCCTGCGACAATTGTCAGATATATAGAGGCGTGAAGTGGTTCCATTTTTAGATTTGCAAAATATCAACCAGAGATATGCTGAAGAGTTAAAAGAGGCGTGTGCTAGAGTTGTCGATTCAGGTTGGTATATTACGGGAAACGAACTGAAATCATTCGAAAATGAGTTCGCAAACTATTGTGGAAGCGTATATTGTGTGGGTGTGGCAAACGGTTTAGATGCTTTAACACTAACACTAAAAGCGTGGAAAGAACTTGGTAGAGTGAAAGACGGTGACGAAGTTATAGTGCCATCTAACACCTACATCGCTTCTATATTAGCAATATCAGCGAACAACTTGGTACCAGTCTTAGTTGAGCCAGACCAAAAAAGCTACAACTTAAACGCCGCCAACATAAAAAAGGCGATGACCAGTAAGACAAGGGTAATATTACCCGTACATCTCTATGGTCAGATTTCACCCATGGTCGAGATTATGAAGTTAGCTGATGAGTACAATCTTTTAGTTCTTGAAGACTGCGCTCAATCTCATGGCGCTTCAATTCAGAATAAAAAATGTGGTAATTGGGGCCATGCCGGTGCATTTAGCTTTTATCCCGGAAAAAATTTGGGGGCACTTGGTGACGCTGGTGCAATAACAACGGATGATGAAGAGTTGTTCTATACACTTGCCGCTTTACGGAACTATGGCTCTCACAAAAAATACGAGAATAAGTATTTAGGTGTCAATTCTCGGCTTGATGAAATGCAAGCTGCGATGCTAAAAGTGAAACTTAAGTATCTAGATGCAGAAAACCAACATCGTAAGAAGGTCGCTAATGCTTACTTAAAAGGTATTAGCAACTCTAAGGTCCAACTCCCCGAAGTCGTTGCGGAAGAAGGCCATGTGTGGCATCTGTTCGTTATTCGTACAGATAATAGAGATGTCCTTGCCAAACACTTGGAAGAGAACGGTATACATACTTTAGTTCACTATCCTATCCCGCCCCATCAGCAACAAGCTTATGCCGGTTATTTTGACTCCGAATATCCAATATCAGAGGCTATTCATAACTCGGTGTTGTCTTTGCCTATTAGTCCAGTCCTAGATGAAAAAGCAGCTCAAAAAGTGATTGATATAATAAATGAGTATTAAAAGAGCTTTTTTCTGGACAAGCGCTCAAACTTTTACCAAAGTCGTTTCTGGGATTATTATCGGTAAAATTGTCGCAATATCCTTGGGGCCAGTAGGTCTCGCTTATATTGGTCAGTATCAGAACTATTCAGGTTTGTTTTATAGTTTCGCAAATGGCTCTGTACAAACTGGAATAGTTTCAATGGTCGCCCGTGATTTAGGCGAGAAAAATCAGATGTTAACACGGACTAACTCCGTGTTCATTTTGTCTGTGCTGTCATTTTTAATAGGTTTAGCACTTTTCCCTTTGTCGGATACTGTGTCATACTTTCTATTTAAATCATATGAATATACTGGTTCTATTAAGTTGCTTTCTTTCTCTCTATTATTTAATTCCATGAACCTTTATGCTCTTTCAGTTTTAAATGGACTAGGAAAAGTTAAGGAGTACTCTGTAGCTAATATTACCTTAAATGTTATAACAACAATTGGAGTTTCAACATCTGCACTACTATATGGCGTAATTGGAGCGCTTTATAGTTACTCAGCCATCCAAATAATTTTTTCTTTATGGTTGTTCTATTACGTATATAATTCGACTGAATACCCTATCTTGAAAATAGAATCTAAATCAGTTAATAAAAAATATATTTTTGACTTATTGTCATATGGTGTTGTAACAATATCTAGTGGTTTTTTTACATTTTTTATTCTCGCTGGATCTAGATATGTAATTATAGATGGCATGGGAGAGTTTAGTGCAGGTATATGGGAGGGAGCAAGTAAGATTGGATTGTACTTTGGTATGTTGTTTACTTTGCCTATTTCCATATACTACTTGCCAAAGTTTGCATCCTTGACCTCAAGCATGGAACTTGGGATACACTTTAAGAAAATATTTTCATTATGCCTACCTAGTTTGGCTTTAATAACGCTTATAATGATTCTTTCTCAAAAGCTTACTATTGATATTTTATTCAGTCAGGACTTTTATGAAATTAAAGATATTTTGTATCTCGTGTTAATTGCAGAGTGTTTAAGAGTCTTAACCTCCGTTTTTACGACATTTCTTTTTGCAAGGAAGATTCTAGTTGAAATAATTTTTAATCAAGCTGTCTGGTCAGTTAGTTGTGTTTTTTTGGCCTATTTTCTTGTTGATGTTTATAATCTTGAGGGTGTTGCGTTTGCATATTTATTAGCATGTGCATTGCAGTTTTTTCTAATAATATATTCATTCAAAAGAAAAGTTAGTAGTGTTTTTTGAACTATTTAAATGCTTTTTGCATGATTCTTCGGGAACAATAAATAATGGAATGTAATAAAGATTCTAGTGTGAATATCGTATTTTGCTTTCCTTATAGAGGTGTGGGTGGCGTTTCGTTATTATTCTCTCGAATTGCTAATTATCTATCAAAAAAAAGATGCGTCTTTGTTGTTGATTATAAAGATGGGTTTATGGCAAAGAACATTGAGGCTAGTGTAAAGTTAATTGAATACGATGAGCAAACCCCGGCTGTCATTCCAGAGAATACTATTGTTGTATTTCAAGCTATGACACCTTGGAGTATCTTTTCTTCTTTAACTATTCCTGATAGCAGCAGAATTTTCTTTTGGCACTGTCATCCTTACAACTTAGTTCCTTCCTATCCAGTCGTAGATGGATATTTGAAAGCTCATAGACAAATCAATCTACTAGTATATAAAACAATATTTCGTTCTTACTGGAACAAAGCCAACAAATTCTTAGAAATTCTGAGTGAAAACAATTCCATCGCTTTTATGGATAAGCCTAATAAAGATAACACACAATTCTTTTTTAAAGGGCTGACCTTTGATAGTCCTTATTTGCGTATACCTTCATTCTCCGTGAATAGTCGTCATAAAAAATTTGAGCCTGGTCTACTAAGACTTGGGTGGATAGGACGTATTACGGACTTTAAAGTCAGTATACTAAAGCACACTCTTTTAGTTGCAAACAAAGTTGCTAGTAAGATTAATTCTCCCATTGAGTTTACAGTGGTTGGTTCTGGTGAGTACCTATCAGAAGTAAAAGGGCTTGCATCTAGTTTAACTCAAATCAAAGTTGAGTTCATTGAGCATATCGATCCTAAAGTGATCGATGATTATATTTTTGACAACATTGATCTAATGTTTGCAATGGGGACTTCTGCCCTCGAGTCAGCCAAGTTGGGTGTACCAACAGTTTTGCTCGATTTTTCTTATAAAGATGTACCAGACAGTTATGCTTTCGTACCGTTGTTTCTCAAACAAGGTGAGTCACTAGGAGAAGATGTTAGCGCTCTTCATTCTTACAGCAATGGTGTTAACCAAAGCTTGGCTTCAATGTATAATATACTGCACGACCTTGAAAACGATAAGTACCAAGAGTATTCCGACTCAACTGTGGAATACTTCAACAAATTTCACGAAATAGGACAAATAGCGGAGCAACTGGTGACCTGTTTAGACCGGTCCAGGACTTGCTATAACGATTTGAAAGAGCAAAATATCATAAGCGATAAAATGAGTTTATATATGCTTATCAAAAAAGCACTAAGAGGATAAAATGAAAGTATTATTGCTAGCGGGTGGATTGGGTACACGACTGAGTGAAGAAACCGATGTTAGACCAAAGCCAATGGTTGAGATTGGTGGTAAGCCTATTCTTTGGCACATCATGAAAATGTACTCCCAGCATGGGTATAATGATTTTGTTGTTCTTTTAGGCTACAAAGGCTATTACATAAAAGAGTATTTTGCTAACTACTTCTTACACCAAAGTGATGTAACAATTAATCTGGCCAATAATGAGATGAAGATTCATAAGAATGCTTCTGAACCTTGGACAGTGACTTTATTGGATACTGGTATGCATTCAATGACTGGCGGCCGTGTTAAAAGAGCCCAAGAAATAATCGGTAATGATCCTTTTATGTTGACATATGGCGATGGTGTTTCAGATGTGAATATTACCGAGTTGGTTGAATTTCATAAGAGCCATGGTAAAGCCGCTACCATGACATCAGTACAGCCAGATGGCCGCTTTGGGGCGATAGAAATAGAAGGGGATAGAATTACTCAATTCCTTGAAAAACCAAAAGGGGATGGTTCATGGATTAATGGTGGCTTCTTTGTCTGTGAGCCCAAGGTTTTTGACTATATTACCGAGGGTGATGCAACCGTATTTGAGCAAATGCCACTTCAGAAGTTAGCAGAAGATGGAGAGTTGTTCTCATATAAGCATCAAGGTTTTTGGAAGTGCATGGATACATTAAAAGACAAACATGATCTAGAGAAAATGTTATTCGAAAACTGCGCGAAATGGAAAAGTTGGTGATTATGTTTGATAACGTTTATAACGGTAAAAAGGTTTTAGTAACGGGTCACACCGGTTTTAAGGGAACATGGCTCACAACATGGCTATTGAAACTTGGAGCTCAGGTTTGTGGTATATCTAAAGATATTCCAACTCAGCCATCTATATTTGAAGAATGTAAATTAGAAGATGAAATAGAGCATCATTTTGCAGACGTGCGTGACTTAAATGCAATTAGAAGTATCATCGAAAATTTTGAACCAGATTTTCTATTTCATTTAGCTGCACAGCCAATCGTGTCTATGTCTTATTCAGATCCTTTAGATACGATTTCTAGCAATGTCATGGGGACTGCGAATATACTAGAGGTTCTGCGAGGTGTAAGTTTCAAATGTAGTGCTGTTATTGTTACTAGTGATAAGTGTTATGAAAATGTGGAGTGGCTTTGGGGGTATAAGGAAACTGATTCACTTGGAGGTAAAGATATCTATAGTGGCTCAAAAGGAGCAGCAGAGGTTATTTTTCACGCCTATCAGAGTTCATTTTTTTCTTTAGGTCACAACGTGCGCTTAGCTACAGGAAGAGCAGGAAATGTTATCGGCGGGGGAGATTGGGCTGAGGACCGAATTGTTGCAGATTGCATGAGGGCGTGGAGTCAAGGACACAAGGTACAGATTCGTTGTCCAGAAGCAACAAGACCTTGGCAACATGTACTTGAGCCACTTAGCGGTTACTTACACTTGGGAATGGCCCTATGCAAGGGTCAGGGACTTAGTGGGCAACAGTTCAATTTTGGTCCAAGAGCTGAACAGAATCATACAGTTAAGGAACTGCTTTCCTCTCTTTCTAAATTGTGGGGTTTTGAAAATGATCTTGACGCTTTCCAAGTTACAGACAACATTCCTTTCAATGAAGCGGGTTTGCTTAAGTTAAATTGCGATAAAGC
Organism: Vibrio sinaloensis; assembly: GCF_023195835.1. NCBI lineage: Bacteria > Pseudomonadati > Pseudomonadota > Gammaproteobacteria > Vibrionales > Vibrionaceae > Vibrio > Vibrio sinaloensis. Next base: position 151,915 of record NZ_CP096199.1, read on the forward strand.
ATTGTTCCATCTCAAATGGGAAGCGACTTTAGATTATTCTGCGTGTATAGAGCTTGTCAGCGATTGGTACGTTAACTTCTACAAAGGATCTTGTAATCCGCGGAATTTTACTGATTCACAAATTAATGTTTATGAATCAGTAGCTAGGAAGAGAGGGATAGCATGGGCACTTTAGACGGGGTTGTAGTTGAACCGTTGAGCGTTATCAAACATCCTAAAGGTGATATTCTTCATGCACTAAAAGAAAACGAAAAAGCTTACTTGGGTTTCGGAGAAGTATACTTTTCGACCATACATTTTTCGGAAGTCAAAGGGTGGAAAAAGCATACTAGGATGAATATGAATCTTTTGGTGCCGGAGGGTGAAGTTCGCATTGTCATTTGCGATGAAGAATTAAACAGATCAACAGGGGCAGGCTTCCAAGTTGTTCAACTCTCTAGGGGCAATTATGCGAGAGTTACTATACCATGTGGCTTGTGGGTCGCTTTTCAAGGAGTGTCCCAAGGAACTAACTTACTTATGAACTTCGCTGATATCATGCATGATCCTGAAGAATCCATAAGTGTACCACTCGAAGACATCGATTTTGATTGGAGCTTAAATGAAGAATATTCGTCTTTCTAAAGCTTGTATTTCAGAAAAAGAAATACAGCAGGTATCCCAGGTTTTATCCAACGAATACTTGGGCATGGGACAGGAAACGAAAATGTTTGAGCTTGACTTAGCAAGGTACCTCAACATCCCTGTAGGAAATATTGTAGCTGTTAATACGGGAACATCTGCTCTGCATATCTCTTTAAGTGCCCTTGGAGTGGGTCCCGGAGATGAAGTTTTAGTTCCTTCATTAACTTATGTAGCCTCATTTCAAGCAATTTCTGCAACAGGAGCGACTCCTGTTGCATGTGACGTATCTTCTAATACAGCATTTTTAGATGTCAATGAACTTGAGTCTAAGATTAGCAAGAGGACGAAAGTTATAATGCCTGTGCATTATGCCAGTTCATGTAACGGAATTGATGAAATATATGAAGTTGCTAAAAAGTACAACTTAAGGGTTGTAGAAGATGCAGCACAATCGTTCGGTTCCAACTACCGAGGAAGGAAAGTTGGTACTTTCGGCGATATCGTGTGTTTTAGCTTTGATGGTATAAAGAATATAACGTGTGGAGAAGGAGGGTTAGTCGTATCGTCTGATTCAATTTTCACTGAAAAAGTTCGAAATGCACGCTTACTTGGTGTGCTAAAAGATACAGACATGAGGTATTCCAATAAACGAAGTTGGGATTTTGATGTAGTGGAGCAAGGCTTTCGTTACCACTTAAGCAATTTAAACGCGGCTATCGGTCGGGTTCAACTGACTAGGATCGATGAGTTTCGAAGGAGACGCCAAGAACTGGTCAATATATACTTGAACAATCTCGATCTTGTTCCTTTAGAGTTGGACTACCAAGATATAATGCCTCATATTTTCGTTGTACGTGCTAAGTGCCGAGACGAATTGAGAGAATATCTGACTGACAGTGGTGTTGAAGTAGGGGTACATTATAAGCCAAATCACATGCTGTCGCTTTATCGCGGTGAATTTCCCTTGCCCATAACAGAGACGCTTAGAAACGAGTTAATTAGTCTGCCTTTACACTGTGATCTTAGCTCAGAAGATGTGTTACATGTTTGTCAATTAATTAATGGTTTTTATAAATAAATCACCCCAAGTGGTTGTGTTAATTTATTTCAGGAGTCTTAGTTTTTTGGCTCAAGTGCTATCTAGAAAACTTCTTGTTGTCATTGTTTTATCTGCCTTTCTATTACAAGAAGCTTTAATAAGAAATAATAGTTTATAGGACAGGAACTTTTATGAAACCTCCTTTCTTTTCGGTAGTAATTAACTGCTATAATGGCGAAGAGTTTTTGTCAGAAGCCTTGGCTTCAGTACTAAATCAGAGTTTTGATGATTTTGAAATAGTTTTTTGGGACAATTGCTCTACTGATAATAGTAAATATATTCTAGACACTTTTAATGACAGTAGGATCAAGTACTATTCTTCATCTGTAAATACTTCTCTTGGTGAAGCTAGGAATGAGGCGGTAAAGGCTTGCATAGGAGAATGGATTACTTTTCTAGATGTTGATGATCTTTGGTTTGAGAAAAAATTGGAGATTCAGCATACACTGATCGGTTCATTAAATGATGATTATTGCCTGATCTACTCTGGCGTAGAAGAAGTTGATTCACAACTTAACCATATAAGATTTGATTTGCCAAAAAAACATGGTGATGTATCTACATCTACTCTCTTAAATGAATTTGATATTAATATGGTTACACCTGCTATACGAAGAACTTTTCTCATCGAAAATAATATTAACTTTAATACTAGAATTAAGGCATCTGAAGAATACAATCTTTTTTTAAGATTATCTTTATTAGGCAAGGTTTTTGCTACGGACGATATTCTGGGTAAATACCGCTCTTACGAAGAAAGTTTGACTAATAAACATATTGAACAGTGGTATTATGAACGAATGATAACTATTCTTGATATGTTTGAATTATCCCCTGGTGACTTTATAGAGAATCCTTCCTATTATATCAAAGCAATTGAAAGGGGTATATACTACAAAGCAAGATATATGGCTTCATGCAATAAAACTCGTGAATTAAAAGCCTTGATGAAATTTTTGAGATACAGATCCAAAAGCTACTTTTTTCTGTACTTGATTTCTCATAACTTATCGTTCTGGAATTTAATACACAATAGGAAGATTAAGTCCATATTAACAAATATAATAATGAGATAGACATGTTTATTTCTCCGTTAAAGATTTATTTTTCGTTTTGGATCTTTCCTCTTGCAATAATTCAGATTCTTGATTTTGAATTGTTTGTGAAGCCATCTGTTGACCTATACGTGCTTGTTGTTGGTTCTACCTTACTTTTTTTCTTTATGACAATTCTATTTCAGTTTCTCATAAAGGCTAAATCAAGCCCAAGTTTTACATTGTCTAACAATATAAATTATCCCGTTTTTTTCAAAGCTACTATAGGCCTGTTTTTACTCTGGAGTTTTGTTTATATTGTTAATGTTGTTGGTTCTGGTGGGCTTCCTATTTATTGGATTATAGTATCTGATGGAAGAACTTATGTCGATTTCGGGCTACCGACACTGGGTGGGCTAAGTAACCTACTACGCGCTTTTACATTGACTTGTTTTTTCATAATTTACAAGTTTGGTCCCAAGCGTTCAAAAAAAATCAGTTTATATATATCAATTTTTCTATTGGTAACTGCCTTTATCTTCGAAACTGGAAGAGGGAACGGTGTTGTTTTGCTTCTTCATCCAGTAGCGATATATTTTTTGACTCGGAAGTTTACCATTGGTCAACTTGCACTTTTATTCTTAGTGTTCATCGCTTTTCTTGTTTTTACTGGCTCTATACAAGTCTTACGCTATGAGAATGGTATTGATATGCTATTTAGTTATTTAAAATCGCAAGGAATAGATATCGGTGATAATTTGCCTTTGGCGCTTTTTATGCCAAGTGTGTTATATATTGTATTGCCAATTGTTAATACAGGCCTAAATCTAGAATATGCAACATTCTTTGACCTTAATCCTTATTACTCGATGCAAGGTCTGGTTCCCACTATTATACGTGATTTTCTTTTTGTTGAGAAAGATTATGGAGTATTAGTAAATGCTGCAAATAATGTCACTTCTTATTTTACACCATTAGTTAGAGATTTTGGTTTATATGGAGGGTTGATGTTTAGTTCTTTACTCTTGTCCTATACTTCTTATGTTTATAGGAAAGCTAGAACAGGCTGTTTATTAAATATATTACTTCTGCCTCCAGTATTTATGAGTGTAACGCTTTCTTTTTTTAGTTTGTTCTACACTTCGCTAGTAGTGGTGTTGTATCCAATTTTGGCTCTTTTTACTTACAATCTCATAAAGATCAGGTAGCTTATGTTTAATGATAAAGTTTTACTTATTACTGGCGGAACGGGTTCTTTCGGAAACGCAGTGCTAGATCGTTTTCTAAATACTGAGATTAAAGAAATTCGAATCTTTTCGCGTGATGAGAAAAAACAAGATGACATGCGTAAAAAGTACAACTCACCTAAGTTGAAGTTCTACATTGGTGATGTTCGAGATTATAACTCTATTTTGTCTGCCACTCGTGGTGTTGACTTTGTCTACCATGCAGCAGCGTTAAAACAGGTTCCTTCCTGTGAGTTCCATCCAATGGAAGCTGTAAAAACGAACGTTCTTGGCACAGAAAACGTGCTCGAAGCTTGTATTTCAAATGAAGTGTCTCGAGTTGTTTGTTTGAGTACAGATAAAGCGGTTTACCCAATCAATGCAATGGGTATTTCTAAAGCAATGATGGAAAAGGTCATTGTTGCAAAGTCACGTAATATTGATCCTGAAAAAACAGTAATATCGGCGACGCGCTATGGAAATGTTATGGCTTCTCGTGGCTCTGTAATTCCTCTATTTTTACGCCAAATTGTGAATGGTAACCCCATCACAATTACAGACCCGAATATGACACGCTTCATGATGACGTTGAACGATGCAGTCGACCTCGTGTTACATGCATTTACGCATGGTGTAAACGGTGATATCTTCGTCCAAAAAGCGCCAGCAGCAACTATTGAAGTATTAGTCGAAGCAATAAAAATAATAACTTCAAAGCCAGACCATCAAGTTAATGTTATCGGAACTAGACACGGTGAGAAGCTTTACGAAGCTCTATGTAGTCGCGAAGAAATGTTTGTTGCTGAGGACCAAGGTGGTTACTACCGAATTCCCTCTGACAATAGAGATTTGAATTATTCTCAATATGTCGAGGAGGGGGAGCAGGACCTAAGCACTATCGAAGATTACAATTCCCACAATACGGAACGATTAGATGTTGCGGGTATGGTCCAATTGCTTCACAAGTTAGACTTTATTGCGGATATAGAAGCTGGTAGTGTTAACGTCCCGGAAGGTGTGTAATGAATGTATTGATTACAGGCGCAAAAGGCTTCATTGGTAAAAACTTGTCTTTATTTCTCAAAGAGCAAGGTAAGCACGTAGTTACTGAAATTGATCGAGATTCTACTGAAAGTGACTTAGATAACGCGCTAGCTAACACCGACTTTGTTTTCCACTTGGCGGGCGTGAATCGCCCTAAGAACGATTCAGAATTTAAAGAAGGCAATGCAGATTTAACGTCTCACATTGTCACTACTTTGAAGGCTAACGGTCGTAAAGTGCCTTTGATGATCAGTTCATCAACACAGGCTGCGAGTGATAATGCGTATGGTGTCAGTAAAGCAGAAGCTGAGAAAATGATAGAAGCTTACGGGCAGGAAACAGGTTCGCCTTATTTCATCTATCGTTTCCCAAATGTCTTTGGTAAATGGTGTCGTCCAAACTATAATTCTTTCGTTGCTACTTTCTGTCATAACATCCTGAATGACATTGAGATCAATATTCACAATGCAAATGCGCCCGTTACGTTGGTTTACATTGATGATGTTTGTAAATGTTTGATGAACTTACTAGATGGAGATACGCCCTCTGGTTCCGCTCAGGTTACACCCGAGTATCCAACAACGGTCGGTTATGTTGCAGATACGCTTGAACGCTTCAAAGAAAGCCGCGATACCTTAATCACTGAAAATGTGGGTGTGGGTCTAGAGCGAGCTCTGTATTCGACTTACTTAAGCTATATGCAGCCTAGTCAATTCAGTTACGCCATTCCAAGTTATGGGGACGAAAGAGGTGTCTTTAGTGAAGTGCTTAAGACAAAGCAATCTGGTCAATTCTCGTTCTTTACTGCTCATCCAGGTATCACTCGTGGTGGTCATTACCATCATACTAAGAATGAAAAATTTCTAGTGATCAAAGGCCAAGCTTTATTCAAGTTTGAGCATGTGATCACCGGCGAGCGTTATGAACTAAGCGTAGACAGCAAAACTCCAGAGATTGTTGAAACGGTTCCTGGATGGTCACACGATGTAACAAACGTTGGTTCTGAAGAGCTGATTGTTATGTTATGGGCGAATGAAATCTTTGATCGAAAAGCCCCAGATACAATTGCCAAACCTCTGTAAGGTAAAATGATGAAAAAAATGAAAGTAATGTCAGTGGTTGGCACCCGACCTGAAATTATTCGTTTGTCCCGTGTACTTGCTAAGTTGGATGAGCATTGCGAACACATCCTAGTACACACTGGACAAAACTATGACTTCGAGCTAAATGAAGTTTTCTTTAATGATCTTGGCGTTCGAAAGCCAGATTATTTCCTAAGTGCCGCAGGTAAAAATGCAGCAGAAACCATAGGTCAAGTAATTATCAAAGTTGATGAAGTGCTTGAGCAAGTAAAGCCAGAAGCAATGCTTGTACTAGGCGATACTAATTCCTGTATCTCTGCTATCCCTGCAAAGCGTCGCAAAGTGCCAATATTCCACATGGAGGCGGGGAACCGGTGCTTTGACCAGCGTGTGCCGGAAGAAACCAATCGTCGTATCGTCGACCATACTTCAGACATTAACCTTACCTATAGCTCTATCGCGAGAGACTACTTGCTTGCTGAAGGGTTGCCTGCTGATCGCGTGATCAAAACGGGCAGTCCAATGTTTGAAGTGCTGACGCACTACATGCCGCAAATCGATGGCTCAGACGTACTAAAGCGTCTTCAGTTAGAGCAGGGTGAGTTCTTTGTTGTGAGTGCTCATCGAGAAGAAAATGTCGACTCACCAAAACAACTCGTTAAGTTGGCGGAAACGTTGAATACTGTGGCAGCTCATTACGGCTTGCCTGTTATTGTGTCAACGCACCCAAGAACGCGTAATCGCATTGAAGCTCAAGGTATAGACTTCCATCCTAATATCCAGCTATTAAAACCTTTAGGTTTTCACGATTACAATCATCTGCAAAAAAATGCCAAAGCAGTACTTTCTGATAGTGGCACTATCAATGAAGAGTCTTCAATCATGAATTTCCCTGCCTTGAATTTACGAGAAGCGCATGAGCGTCCTGAAGGTATGGAAGAAGCGTCGGTTATGATGGTTGGTTTAGGAGTTGAGAGAGTCATGCAAGGGCTTCAAATCCTTGAAAGCCAGCCTAGTGGTGATGCCCGTTTACTGCGTCAAGTCTATGATTACTCGATGCCAAATGTGTCAGATAAAGTGGTGAGAATCATTCATTCATATACAGATTATGTGAAGCGCGTAGTTTGGAAAGAGTACTAGTTTGAAAAAAATAATCATCCTAGCTGAATACATAGGAGAGAACCATAACTCTACCGCGTATTACTGGTCTCAAATCAGTAAGCATCTTAAGAATGACTACCATGTTGTGCTCATTGCGCCCGAAAATGAGCATTCAATCTCGTTTGTTGCTCAGTATGATATCGACGCACGACTGGTGAAACTGGCTAAGCACAATAAAAATAAGCTGCTGTCTCGTTTGCTTGGTCAAGCCAAGCAAACTGCCAGTTTTCTGTCTGCTGTAAAGCGCGAAATCGTGGATGCCGATTTAATTTTCTCTGGTACCAACCCTATCGTGACCATGGCAAGTTTGTCGCTCATGAAGTGGCGCTATCGGTTTCAATGGTTGGTGCTTGTCCACGATGTTTTCCCCAATAATTTGGTGCCGGCCAAAGTCATCTCTCCAAAGGGATTGATTTACAAAGCGTTGTTGGCGTGGTCTAAAAAAATGTATTCCTCTCCAAATCGACTTATTGTGATAGGCCGAGATATGAAAGCTTTGTTGAGTGACAAAATTGGCAACTCAGCCAGTATAGACTTCGTCCCCAACTGGGCTTCTACAGAGAAAATAGCCGTAGAACCCAAGTCAAGTAATGAAATCATTGCTGAGTTAGGCTGGCAAAACAATGTGGTTTACCAGTTTTTTGGCAATATGGGGCGCCTGCAAGGGATCGCTCAATTGTTGGATGCGATAGAGTTGTCTAAGAATACTGGTTCAAGGTTTCTGTTTATCGGGTGCGGTTCAGAGTCAGCAATGATTCGCCATCAAATCTACAAGATTAATAAAGATTGTGGCTATAAAAAGGCTCACTTTTTTGGTCGTCTGGATTTGGCAAAGAATCATATCGGCTTAAATGCGTGTGATGTCTCTTTAGTGACTTTATCGAGCAACATGTATGGGTTAGGAGTGCCGAGCAAAGCGTATTTTTCAATGGCTGCCAATAAACCGATTTTATATGTAGGAGAGCCAAAATCTGAGCTAGCTTTACTTCTCGCAGAACATCACATTGGTTGGACTTGTGAGCCCAACCAACCTAGGCAATTGGCTGATAAATTAGACTCCATAACCGAGCAATTCTCTGAAAACGGCGCTGAGTTTATGCAGCCTCGTGCAGTGCTGGCGAGCAACTTCTCTGAGGATATGGCTCTGCAGAGTATTAAACATTCAGTGGACGCAACAATTACCCCATGAACATACTTCTTACAGGAGCGTCTGGTTTTATAGGGCGTCATGTAACGACTCGCTCGAGTATCAAAAGAGTCGTCGTTCGCTCTAGAACCGCTTCTAACACATCATCTCAGTTTGAGATTGATACCTTGAATGGCGCAACCAATTGGAATGGTGCGTTTTCTGGAATCGATGCCGTGATTCACCTTGCGGGATTGGCTCATAGCCATCGCTTCAGTGAGCAAGAGTATCAGAGCGTCAATGTCGATGGGACATTGCATCTGGCTCAAGAGGCATTCAATGCTGGGGTAAGACGTTTCGTCTTTGTTAGCTCTATTGGTGTTAACGGCACATCAACTGCGAATGAGCCTTTTACACCTGCATCCTTGCCTGCGCCTCACAATGAGTATGCACAATCCAAATACCGTGCAGAGCTCAAGCTGAAGCAATTGGCAGCTGAGACAGGCTTAGAGCTTGTTATTGTTCGTCCCACACTGGTTTATGGGCCAGGTGCTCCTGGCAATTTTGGTATGTTAACACAGTTAGTTAAACGTGTTCCCATACTACCGTTTGGATGCGCCAACAATCGGCGTGATTTTATTGCTGTGCAGAATTTAGCTGACTTGTTGGTGGAATGTGCCAAGCACCCTAGTGCTGCGGGACATACTTTTTTGGCCTCTGATGGGAAGGCTATGTCGACCAAAGAGCTGACTAAAGCGATAGCAAACGGGGTAGGCTCCTCATTAATACAACTTCCAGTTCCAGTGTTTATCATGAAAATATTGGGTAAAATAGTGAATAAATCCGCTATGATAGATCAACTTTATGGCAACCTCGAAGTTGACTCATCCCAATTGCAAAAAGTGCTTGATTGGGTGCCTTCTATGACAGTGAAACAAGTAATGCAATCATTTAATGAGAATAATCAATGATTCGTATAGTCGATTTTTGTGCAGCCTTCTTTGGCTTACTTTTTCTTTGGCCAGTCATGCTCATTGTGACTATTTTGGGGTGGTTCGACACAGGCTCCCCCATCTTTGTTCAAGAGCGTGTAGGGCGTAACAAAAAACCGTTCAAACTGATAAAGTTTCGCACCATGTCAGTTGAGACGAAATCGGTCGCAAGCCATTTGGCCAATAATGCTTCAATTACCAAGTTGGGTGCTTTTTTGCGTAAAACCAAAATTGATGAACTTCCTCAATTGATCAATGTGGTGAAAGGAGAGATGAGCTTGGTCGGTCCTCGCCCAAACTTGTTTAATCAAGAAGAGCTTATTAAAGAGCGGGACGAGCTTGGTGTGTATGATGTGCTACCTGGTATTACGGGCTTGGCACAGGTGCAAAATATCGATATGTCGACACCACAGTTATTGGCTAAAACTGATAAGCAAATGATCGATACGTTATCGCTAAGTAATTACTTTAAGTACATCTTTATGACTGTAACGGGCAGTGGCGCTGGTGATGCTGTGAAGTAGCCAACTTCTTTGAGTATCAAGGATGAACAAGATATCTAAGCGCCAGTACAATACAGGCGTTAGTTGTATAAAGAGTACCGAAATGGCTAGGCTGAATTTTATCTGGAATTTATCGCGCTTTAATAAACGCCTTATTAGCATCGCAATTGATGTGGTGTTTATTGTCTCTTCATTTTACGCTGCATACTGGGTGCGCATTGGTAGCGTGCAAGCATTTGGAGAGCCTCTAGCAATCTATGTGTTGTTTGGCACTCTGATTGTCACTATTTTTGCCTACTCCAAGTTAGGCCTGTACCGAGCCATTTTACGATACCTGACTTTCCATGCGTTGGCGGCGGTAAGTATTGGTACTGTCATTTCTGCTTCGGTCGTCGCTATTCTTGCTTTTTACTTTGATGCAGCAATACCTCGCTCGATCCCCATTATATATGGAGCATTTTTATGCTTGTTAAGTGGTGGTTCACGTTTGATCGTGCGAGTGCTTGTCAATCAAGCCAATAGCAAAGGCAAAAAGCGTGTCCTTATCTATGGTGCGGGTGCCGCTGGTCGGCAGTTAGCATTAGCACTACGTTCTTCCGAAACGCATAAAGTTGTTGGTTTTCTTGATGAAGATCCTACTCTCGACAATACCATTATCCTCGGTTTAAAAGTTAAAGGTGTTCACAAGGCGCAGCGCCAAGTTGAAAAGCATGATGTGAGCCAAATCTTGCTTGCCGTTCCCAGTGCCACAAGAGCAAAGCGGAAGCAGATTTTAGATTCTCTGGTACATCTTCCAGCAGAAGTACTTACTGTACCTGACATGAAAGATATCGTAGAGGGGCGAGCAAATATTGATGAACTAAAAGACGTCGCCATCGAAGATTTGTTGGGTCGAGATTCTGTCGCACCCCAGCAAGCTTTGATGGAAGCCAATATTAAAGGCAAAGTGGTGATGGTAACAGGGGCTGGTGGCTCAATTGGCTCTGAGTTATGTCGTCAAATTGTCAGGCAAAAACCTGCATCATTGGTTCTGTTTGAACTATCTGAATTCGGTTTGTACCAGATTGATCGTGAGCTCACTCAATTGATTCAAGAAGAAGGATTGAGTGTGGAAGTTGTTCCTCTACTGGGTTCAGTTCAACGTAATAATCGTCTTTCGACCACAATGAAGAGTTTTGCTGTGCAAACTGTATATCACGCCGCTGCCTATAAGCATGTACCATTAGTCGAGTACAACGTGGTAGAAGGCGTGCGCAACAATGTGTTTGGTACTTACTATACTGCCAAGGCGGCGATTGAAGCCGATGTGGAGTCCTTCGTGTTGATCTCGACAGACAAAGCCGTTCGTCCGACTAACGTCATGGGTACCACCAAGCGAATGGCAGAACTGGGTCTTCAGGCTCTCGCTGAACAAGAAAATGCCAAGGAGAAGGGAACACGTTTCTGCATGGTTCGTTTTGGTAATGTCTTAGGTTCCTCTGGTTCGGTGATCCCGCTTTTTAAAAAGCAAATCGCTAACGGTGGTCCGATCACGGTGACTCATCCCGACATCATTCGCTACTTTATGACCATCCCTGAAGCGGCTCAGTTAGTGATCCAAGCGGGGGCTATGGGAAAAGGTGGTGATGTATTTGTTCTCGATATGGGAGAGCCGGTTAAAATTACTGATCTCGCTACTAATCTTATTCAACTGTCAGGGTTAGAAGTCAAAGATGAGAAGAACCCTTATGGCGACATCGAAATTGAGTTCTCGGGCCTTCGTCCCGGTGAGAAGCTATTTGAAGAGCTGTTAATTGGTGACAATGTTGGGGAAACGGCGCACTCTAGAATCATGACTGCTCATGAACGCTTTTTACCGTTGAATCACTATGTTGATCTATTGGATAGACTAGATAAAGCGTGCCACAATTTTGAGCACGATAAAATCAGAGAGTTGTTGCTAGAAGCACCAACGGACTTTAATCCAACCGATGGTATAGGTGACTTGGTTTGGCAGAAGCTTCACCAAGAAGATGCAGACGAATTGGTGGGTAACAGTCACTAATTATCAAAGAGATCCGATAGTGTCGATTCATTGATTACTGATACACAATCGATTTGTGTTGCCAACGCCCTCAGTGCTCCGAAACTCTTTTTTCCTAAAATGGATACCAAAACAGTTGCGTTTCCTGATAACGCTTGAGGATTGCTAAGAGCACCACAATTGCAATAATGCTCAAGCAGATTTTGTCTACTCGCTTTAGAGGAGAGGCGCTGTACCAAGTTCGTGTCTTATGTCGTCCAAAACCGCGCAGCGTCATGACATTTGAAATCTCATCGGCGCGATCTAAGCTGGAAAAAACTAACGGTCCGAGAATCTTTGCCACATTTTTCATACGTTGAAACAAAGGCGTGTGCTTTGAAATATCCAGTCCTCTTGCTTGCTGAGCGTGCATGATATTAACAAAGTCATTTTTAACTTCTGGCAGGTAACGCAACGTCAAACTAACAGCGTACGCGATTTTGTATGGCACGCCGATTCGATTGAGGCTGGCTGCAAACTCTGTCGGGTGTGTGGTGAACACAAAGACCAGCGCAATCGGAAACATACTGAAGTATTTAAGTGTCACGGTTCCCAGATAAAACAGGGTTTCTTGGGTTAACGTGTAATCGCCTGGTAGAGCCAACAGCTCAGTCGTTGAGCCTATATATACGCTGCCTTGCTGCGGGGCGAGTAAGAACATGAACAAGGCATTGAGCATCAGAACGCTCGCCGTCGCAATAATTAAGGGCTTGTAGACTGTAAAAGGAACTTGGGTCAGCTTTAATAAAAAGAGCCCGGAGAGTATTAGCACTGTTATGAGCCGTAAATCAAACGTTGTCAGAACAACGGTGACCCAAGCCATAAAAAGTGCGAATTTGGTAATGCCATTTAAAGCGTGCAATGGTGATTTCGTGTCGATGTAGTTGATGCCGAACTTCATTTTTGATGGATTCATGCTGCACGCATCTCCTGCTGGATAAAATACCGCATGAAGGCGTTTTTATCTTCAACGCCAAGATTTTCGGCAAGATCATATAAACTCGTGGTCGTGAGGTTGGCTTGCTCGAGCAGTTCTGGGTGAGTAAATACATCGGTCATCGGTGCGTCAGCAATAAGCTTGCTATCAGATATCACAATGGAGCGTTGAGTATGCTCAAGGACGAGATGCATATCGTGAGAGATGATGAGCACAGTGATACCTAATTCTTGATTCAGCTTTCCGATGAAGTTGAGCATCGCTGTATAATTGCGATAGTCTTGTCCGGCCGTTGGTTCATCTAGGATCAGCAACTGCGGTTTCATTACCAGAATTGAAGCAATGGTGACACGTTTCTTCTGACCATAGCTCAATGCCTCGATAGGCCACTGGCGATACTTACTTAGGCCGCATAGCTCTAACACTTCACTGACTTGGCTTTCAACCTTTTGCTCTGGTAATCCTTTGTTCCTAAGACCAAATGCCACTTCATCGAAAATCATGTGATGCGAGATCATATGATTTGGATTTTGCATCACAACACCGATATGTTGACTACGCTCGAAAATAGACAGTGAGTTGAGGTTTTTGCCTTGATAGGTAATGTGCCCTGAATCGGGCTCTAGCACTCCCATGATCAGCTTTGTTAGCGTTGACTTGCCCGACCCATTTTTTCCTAGAATCGACACGCATTCGCCTTGTTTGATCTCAAAGCTTACCTTGTCAAGCGCGTTTCTTTCACCGTCATAAGAATAAGTTAAGTCTGATACTGATATCAGGCTTTCGTTTGAGAGATTTAACGAAGAGTGTGGGCTATTCCAACCCCTAAAATAGGTTTTATACGAAGGCTTGCTTAGATTTTCTAAGGAAGCACCATGCGCCATATCAATCGGACAACCAGCGGCTTTCAGTGCAGATAAGTAAAGCGGCTCACGAATACCGTGTTTGCTCAACAAAGAAGAGCTTAGCAATTGAGTAGGTGACATATCAGCAATAATTTCACCGTGTTCCATCAGGATTATTCGGTCTACGTGCCGATGCAAAACGTCTTCAAGGCGATGCTCGATGATGATGATCGTTTTTCCAGTTTCTTTGTGTAGTTGGTCAATGATTTCAACTGTCTTGCGGCCAGTTTTAGGGTCTAGGGCTGCGAGGGGCTCATCGAAAAGCAGTGTATCTACCTCATCGACTAAAATGCCGGCAAGAGAGACGCGCTGCTTCTGTCCCCCTGATAACTCGTGTGGCGAGGCATCGAGTAAATCAGCAAGGTCGACCATCTTGGCGGTCGACTGCACCAATGGATACATCTCAATATTTAAGGTTAATTGGTTCTCTAGAGCAAACGCGATGTCTTCACCAACGCTCAGGCCCACAAATTGACTGTCGGTGTCTTGTAAGACCGTGCCCACTTGTTCTGTGAAGTGATGAAGTTCAAGCTTAGAGGCGTCTCTGCCGTTGAGCTTTAGTTGGCCGGTGGATGTTCCTTTGATTGCGTGTGGGATTAGGCCATTTAGACACTGGCCAAGTGTAGACTTTCCGCTACCACTTGGCCCGATGATGACGATTTTCTCTCCTCTCTCTATCCTTAGATTGATATGCTTAAGTGTAGGCTTATCCAGTGACTCATATCTAAAAGAGAAGTCAGAAAATTCGATAGTCATTGTTGCTTATGCCTCAGATAGGTTTCGGCTCTGTTTATTACGTTTGGCGACTGACTTAAGAATAAAGTAACCGACAACAGAAATCAGGACAGTGTTACCCGCCGCGATAATCACGAGTTGAGTAAAGACTTTGGTAAAAGGTTCTGCATAAAGCACTGTATCCAAAAAGGCAGAGCATCCATAGCCCAAAACGTTACCAATCAAGGCCAGAACAATAAACAGGCCAAAGTCTTTATTATTGAACTCTCCTGTGGCGATGCGCTGCTTGGTGAGCATTGGAAACAGGCCGATAATCATACCGACGATTCCTGAGCCAAGCACCCAAGTGAGCCATACACCCCAACCGGCGAATAGGTCGGTCACCCAGTGACCAATAAACCCAATTAAAAAACCAACCAACGGTCCAAAAAGAACAGAGAAAAGAGCGAGGACCGCCATAGCAGGTTTTAGTGTGGTATTGGCAAAGACTGGTATACCAAACATAGGAAGCCCGCCAATTCCATAAAGCGCAGCTCCGATAGCAATAACAACCACCGTTTTAGCAGTTAAGTTCATAGATACTCCTTATCTTTTAGGATAAATAATGCGTCTTTTAACATCTGTCGCCGTTGCAAGTATGCCAGTTGTTTTCAGCGCAGCATTATATACATACCAGCCTCAAATTGGAAAAGATAAGTCTAGATGGCCATATGCCCATTTGTTAATGAATGGTTATGGAAATGACATTAAACTGGATCAGTTACGATGATGAATTTTTATACGTTTATTCTAAGCTTTTGTATCTTTGCAAAGGGTTCTCTCCTGCCTTGCAGGGTCTAGTCGAATAGTGGTGGGTCAATGAAGCATTTCTTTACTCTATGCACGTTGCTTCTATTTGTTTGAATTCTCGCCTCGCTCGCATTTCCTGTAGCTACCTAACTATTTTCCTCATAAACCTAATATTTTCTTTATATTCATTTAGTTGATTATGGAGATTGGTATGGAAGTGATTCATCGCGGCGGCAAGGATACGGTGACAGGTGCGTGTCATGAGCTGAGAGTTGGCCGCCAGAGTATCTTGCTCGATTGTGGGATGTTTCAAGGGCAAGATTCGCAGCCTCTTGAGGTAAAGTTCCCAGTTAAGCATATCCAAGCTCTGGTGGTGACTCATGCACATATTGACCATATAGGCCGGATTCCTTGGCTATTGGCTGCAGACTTTCAAGGGCCGATTTATTGCACACCAGCGACGGCAGAGTTATTGCCTCTGATGTTAGAAGATGGTCTAAAGTTGCAGCTTGGGCTCAATAAAGGTCAAAGGCATCGAGTATTAGAGCTGATTCGTAAGCGCATCAGGGCGGTGAATTACCAGCAATGGCTGCCGATAAAACTCAAGCAGGAGACTGTCTATATTAGGTTTAATCCAGCTGGGCATATACTTGGTTCAGCTTATGTTGAATTTAAGCAAAAGGATGGCCGTGTGACTGTATTCTCTGGAGATTTAGGGCCGAGAAATACCCCTCTTCTTCCCGACCCCGTTGCACCCCGCCGAGCCGATACTCTGTTTATCGAATCTACCTATGGCAACAAAATACACCAGAGTGTCGCCGAGCGAAGTGAGTGTTTACTTGGCATTATTCAACGTTCGCTACAAGATGGCGGCGCAATCATTATCCCCGCTTTTAGTGTCGGTCGAACTCAAGAGCTCCTGTTCGATATTGAGCAACTCATTCACAATCATCAAATCACCGCCAAGCTTCCAGTTATTTTAGACTCTCCGGTGGCAGCGAAGATCACGCGCTCTTATCGACGCTTTAAAAAGTTGTGGGGTAAAGAAGCCAAGCAAAGACTTGATGCACACAGACATCCACTTGCGTTTGAACAATGTATTACCGTTGTTGATCACCCAAGCCATAAAGCCTTGGTTAATCGTCTGGCGACGACTGGAGAGCCAGCGATTGTTGTGGCAGCGTCGGGGATGTGTCAGGGCGGGCGAGTAATGGCGTACCTCAAAGCCTTGCTACCTGATAAGCGCACCGACGTTATCTTTTCTGGTTATCAGGCGCAGGGGACTCTGGGGCATAAATTGCAGCAGGGTTGTAAGCAGATAGAAGTCGATGGTCAGTTGATTCAGGTGGAGGCGCAATTGCATACTATGTCAGGTTATAGCGCCCATGCTGACCAGCAAGACTTAATAGAGTTTGTTGAGGGGATAGAGCATAAGCCTGAACGTATTCACCTTATTCATGGTGAGGCTGAGGCCAAGCGTGTCTTTGCCACTATGTTGGAGAAGCGAGGGTATCTGGTTAGATGCTGAATCTAAGTTAGGCCTAGTAGTTATGGCAAATAGATCCTGAATCACGCTCGTGCCTCGCTGTTCAGGATGACGAGAGCTATAGGTTTATGCGTCATTCCAGAAGCGAGAAACGGGTTATACGGCATCTGGTTTTTGATTGTGTGACTAGATCCTGAATCACGCTCGTGCCTCACTGTTCAGGATGACAAGGGTGAAAGTTTTCAGCGTCATTCCGGAAACGAGGTACGAGTTATCCGGAATCTGGGTTTTGATTGTGTGTTGAGGAGATCCTGAATCACGCTTGTGCTCGCTGTTCAGGATGACTATGGGCTAAAGGTTAAGCGTCAGTCCGGAAGAGAGGAATGAGCTATTCTGAATCTGGCTGTATCCATCACAAAATCCGCTTTAGTACTCTATCCGCTTTGACTCGGGTGATCTTGCGCATTAACTTCTGCACTGCCTCTGGGTAGTCTTCGGCTTTCTCTAGCTGTCTGTAGGTACAGATCAACTGCGTATGTTGCAGAATATTCTCCACTTCCTTCTCGAACTGTGGTGTTAAGTGATGGAAGTGGTCTTGAATTAGAATCGCGTTTTCTAAGTCTAGGCTCCAGGCGCGCGGGTTCAGGTTATTACCCGTGATCAACATGTAGCGTTTGTCGACCCAGATTCCCTTCAAGTGGAAGCTATTTTCGTCATGCTTCCATAATCGAATAGAGAGCCTTCTTGCGGCGATATTAGCTTCATTGGCCTTTGCGAACAGGCGTAAATTACGCTCGTACAGATAAGGCAAGCCGCCTATGGTTTTGAACTCGTCTTGTGGTGAAATATAGAAGTCGTTTGCGGTTTTATCGCCCACCACTACGGTCACTTTTACTCCACGTCTCAGGGCTTTTTTCACTTCTTTGGCTACGCTGCGCGGGAAGTTGAAATACGGGGTACAGATAAAAATCTCATCCTTGGCTTTGGCCAGCAGTTGATTGATGCCTTGGTTGAGTTTGTTACGCTTTTTGCCAACGCCAACCATGGGCGTAATGGCAACTTGCTGGTTAGATACGGGTTGAGATTCAAACTGGTACTGGGCTTTGGCCAGCGAGCCGCGAAGCTGGCGAATTTGCGCTTTAATCGCTTTGGTCTCAGGCTTAGTTTCTGAGGTAAGATCATTGACCGCCGGGTGCGCAATCAACTCGTTTTGTACAAACGCAACCATGCTATCGGCCAGTGCTTTATTGGCTAACAAGTGGTAGCGGTCAAATCGATAACGTTCTTTATAGTTGAGGTAGATATTGTTGAGGCTAGCGCCACTGTAGAGCACCTGATCATCAATGATGAAACCTTTTAAGTGCAACACACCAAACACTTCTCGGCCACGTACGGGTATGCCATATACTGGCACTTTATGTTGATGTCTATCCGCAAACGCTTTGTACATGGCGGCATTGGTTTCACCGGGTTCGGCGCCGATCAAGCCACGCTGTGCACGGTGCCAGTCGACACAGACATTGATGTCTAAACCAGGATTGCGCTGTTTGGCTTGATAAAGCTCGGTCAAGATCTCTCGACCTGCCTCATCATCTTCAAGATAAAGGGCCACAAGGTAGATTCGTTTACTTGCCTGTCGGATCGCTTCAATTAGGCGAGTCCGAAAATCTTTGGCCGCATACAGCGTTTCAAACTCCGCTGGATCTTGCGCCAAAGTAGGCAGTTGCTCGAATAAATTCCTATTGGTCATCATGTTGGGTGGGTTACCTTTACTTAAAGTGGACAAGGATATTAGCAAACAAAGCGTCGAGTTTCGAGCTATGAGTGACGAGTTAAGAGTTGCGAGCTTCGAGTTTTTAGTAGTGAGACTTCGTCTCCAGAAAAACATGCTTAATTCGTCTGTTCTAACCCTCAAAATAGTTGACTGTGTTCTTATGTCAACGCATTGATTTTCGTTATGAAGCATGAAAATTTAGAAGTCTGGAGTCGTAGTTTTAAGCTTAGCTGCTTGGTGTATCGCTCTTTTGGTCACATTAGAGATTTCGGGTTCAAGGACCAGATTTGTCGTTCGGGATTGTCGGTCCCTAGCAATATAGCCGAAGGGATGGAGCGTCATAGTTCAAAAGAAAAAGCTCACTTCCTCTCTATTGCGAAAGGATCGCTTGGTGAACTCAGGACTCAACTATTGATTGCTATAGAGATCCAATATGTAGCTACAGATGTGGGAGATAAAATGGCTGAGGAGTGCCTTCATATCAGTCGTATGTTAGGCTCCCTGATAGTCGTGGTGCGCGGGCAGAATAACTGAGTGGAAAATTCATTATGTTTGTGAGTTGACAGCCGACATAGGCCCCGAAAAATGACTCGCCACTCGCCACTCGCCACTCGCCACTCGCCACTCGCCACTCGCCACTCGCCACTCGTTACTCGCTTCCCGCCGCTCTCAAACTAATCTCGCCACCGATAAAGCTCTCGATGCCTTGTTCGGTTTCGAGCAGCACCGCGCCTTGTTCATTAATACCTCGTGAGGTGCCAACAATCTCACGTGGGCCCATAATCAGTTTGATCGGGCGGCCGATAAAGTTGTCGAGGCGATTCCAGCGCTCGACAAAGCCTTGCATGCCATAAAGCTCGTAATCTGATAGAGCCTGATGCAAGGTTTTGATTAAGGTGATCGCCAGTTGATTGCGGTCAAACGACTGTGATTGAGCCACTTCAGTTAAGCTTGCCCAAGGTTGGGTAATGCCCTCGGTGTTTTCCGCCATCATTAGGTTCATGCCCATCCCGATCACTAGGTGTGCCGCCGCGCCCGCTTGCCCCGACATCTCCACTAATATGCCCGCTAGCTTGCGGTCTTGATAGTAAAGGTCGTTCGGCCATTTGAGCTTAACACCACAGAGTCCAAGCTCCTCCAGCGCTTCGACAATCGCTACGCCGACCACCAAGCTCAGCCCCATTGCTGCCGCCATGCCCGCGTCTAAGCGCCAATACATCGATAGGTATAAGTTGGCGCCAAACGGAGAGACCCACTCGCGGCCGCGACGCCCGCGTCCTTTGGCTTGATATTCGGCAATGCACACCGAGCCTGATTGCAAGCTATCGATGCGGTCGAGGAGATATTGGTTGGTGGAATCAATAATCGGGATCAGAGCAACGGGCGTGGATAGCGCATCCGTCAAAACTTGCTGATCAAGTAGCTGTATCGGCGTTGCGAGTTGGTAGCCTTTACCTTGCACGCGGAAGATATCGACGCCCCACTGCTCTATGCCTTTAATGTGTTTACTTATCGCCGCTCGGGTCAGATTTAGCTGCTCGCCCAGCTGTTCCCCTGAGTGAAATCCACCTTGAGCCAAGGTGTTTAAAATAGCAAGCTTAACGGAATGGTCTTTCATGAGCGGCTCTCCAACATCTGCTCAAGTGTGGTCTCGCTATCTGCTCCCATAAAACGGACTTCGTGTTCAAGGGTGATTTGGTAGCGCTGCTTTACTTTATCGCGAACATACGCCGCAAGGTTGACCACATCATCGGCACTGGCGTTATTGGCGTTAATCAGCACTAACGCTTGGTTTTGATGTACCTGAGCGCCGCCGATGGCAAAGCCTTTAAGCTGGCATTGGTCGATGAGCCACCCCGCCGCGACTTTTATTCCGTTCTCGGCTGGGTAGGCGACAATCTCTGGGAATTGTTGTTTAAGTTGGTCAAAATGCGCTTGAGATATCACTGGGTTTTTGAAAAAACTTCCCGCGTTACCTGTGACGTTCGGATCAGGCAATTTTTCCATTCGAACCTGACAGACACGTTGAAAAATATCGCTTGCCGTCGGAATGCTCTCTGCTAATGACTTGAGTGGTCCGTATTCAATCTTAGCTTGCCACTGCTTAGTGAGCTTTAACCCCACCGCCACAATCACCACTTTTCCTTGTAGCTCACGTTTAAATATCGAATCGCGGTAACCAAATTGGCACTCATCAACACTCAATCTGCGCACTTCAAAGCTATCAAGATCAAGCACATCGACATAGTCACACACGTCTTTCAGCTCTACACCATAAGCGCCGATATTTTGAATCGGCGCGCTGCCGACACAGCCGGGAATTAACGCTAAGTTTTCCAGCCCCGGATAACCTTGCTCTACCGACCAAGCGACTAGCGAAGGCCAATCTTCACCGGCTGCAACATGCAAATGCCACGAGTGCTCGGATTCAGATACCTGCTTACCTTGCAAGCGATTGACGACCACTACGCCCGCAAAAGGTGCGGTGAACAGCATATTGCTGCCTTTGCCGAGCAGAAGTTTAGGTAAATCAGCCCACTGTGGATTTTGATAAACCGCCATCAAGTCATCAAGCGTGTGTGCCTCGACTAACCATTGGCAGGTTTGAGGGATGGTGAAAGTGTGGTACTGGCGTAAGTCTGCGTTGGCTTTTGGCTGCATAGTGGTCGGTACTGTGTTGTGAATAGGGGTGGTGTGCATAGGGATTTGCATTGTGTTGATGGGCTAATCTAAACTGCCTGCATTCTACCCCAATTTTACCGCGGATTTTACTCTTTGATCGGCTCATTGACTATTGAACCTCTTGACCCTATTAAACTTCCTTTGGTTGCCCGCTTGTATAAAGCGCATTATCCCTCAGGCAAAGCCAAAAAAGATGAGTTGACGCTCGCGGGTTATCATCAAAACCAAATCGCCGCAGTGGTGCGCTTTCGCAGTATTGATCAGTATCGACTGTTGACCGGGATGCTGGTGGTGCCGGAATATCGTCAACAGGGTTTTGCTCACCAATTGATGACGCACTGCCAGCAGCAGGTGTTACAGCCAGGTGACTACTGCTTTGCCTACGCCCACCTAGAAGACTTTTACGCGCAATATGGCTTCAGACCGCTTGGAGGTTCCGAGTTGCCGAGTCCGCTCAACAGCTTGTTTGAACGCTATAGCCGAAGCAAAAGTTTGGTGGCGATGCGCTATCAAGCCATGGTATGAGCTCGGTAAAAACATCTCGGTTGAAAATAACGGCTGCTAACAACCCCACGGCTCTCAACCCTGTAAAGCATTTGCTTTATAAACCACTTGCTTCATAATATTTTGGGGGTTGAGGGAGCGAACATGAAAAGCGTCGAAAAGATTTTACAAACGGTGAAGCGTGAGGGGGCGGTAACAGCTAAGCAAATTGCGGATGAGCTGAGCATGACCACCATGGGCGCTCGTCAACACTTGCAGGCGCTTGAAGATGACGGTTTGTTGGCATTTGAAGACCTCAAGGTCAAAGTGGGCCGGCCTACTCGCCATTGGTCTTTGACGCAAAAAGGACACGCGCAGTTCGCTGATCGTCACGGTGAACTCACTATTCAAGTGATTGAGGCGGTTGAGTCGCTGTTTGGCTCTGATGGCTTGCAGAAAGTCGCGGATGAACGCGAAGCGCAAACCTATCAATTCTATGCTTCGCAGCTGGAACAGTGTCGCACTCTGGAGCAAAAGTTAGCTCGCTTGGTCGAACTGAGGCAGCAAGAGGGCTATATGGCAGAGTTTGAGGTCAAAGATAAAGGCTTTGTCTTGATTGAAAACCATTGCCCTATCTGTAAGGCGGCCACCCGATGTCCTAGCTTGTGCCAATCTGAATTGAATATCTTCCAGCGTTTATTGGGTGAAGGATACACTGTGTCGCGCAGCGAACATATTGTCTCTGGCGAAAGACGCTGCGTGTATCATATCGCTCCTCGTTAAGGCTCTGCCTTTCTCTATTCTAAAAAATAACACACCGTCATTACCCCAAACCTCCGTTATCGACTATTTTTAATAGTGTGTTGATAAAATAATCAACAGTAATGGAGGCCGTATGCAATCACCGTTAATTAATCAAACTTTGCCGTCGTTCGATGAGTTAATGGCGATGGCAGAGCGTAACCCCGCCGCTTTCAACCAGTTTAAGCAAGAGATGTGTGAAGAGATGATTCAATCGGCCTCAACAAAAATGCAAGCTAGGTTATGGGCACAACAAAGCCACATCGACCGGGTACTAAGTAAGTGCAAAAACCCCAACCAAGCGAACGTGGTGCTGATGCGAGAACTGGTCTCGCAAATGGTCAAGTTTCAAGATGTGCTTGATAGTGACTGCAGCGAGCTCGACAACAAACCCAAAGCAGAGGTGATCCCTTTCGATAGCTGGCGTTGAGCGGTTATAAGTTTGAAGTGACGAGTTACGAGAAATGATTACTTGACTATAAAAGCCTATCGTTCAAAGTTCTTCGCCATTCGCCATTCGCCATTCGCCATTCGCCATTCGCCATTCGCCATTCGCCACTCTCTATGCTAACCTTGCGCAATCAATGATGACTCCATTTTTCATAAAGGACTAAGCGTGAGCGGGCAAAACCAACAACCTCCTATGAATCAGCAGTATGCACCACAAATCCCACCTTCTTTTCAGAACAATGATGAAATCGATTTAAGAGAGCTGTTTAAAGCGCTTTGGGATGGGAAATTGATCATTTGTGTAATGACTATCGTAACCGCGTTAGGAGCGGCAGGTTACGCCTTTATGAAACCAAATCTGTACCAAGCACAATCTTCATTTTTACTCGATAAGCGCTTTTTTGATACGTCCGGGGTTTACGAGCTTGATGTTAGTTCTGAACTTATATCCAGTCAAAGCTTTAAAAAGCAGTTATCGGAGTATTCTGGATTAGAAGAGTCAATGCTCAGCAGTATCAACTTATCCAAGCGTGGCAATGTCATCTCAATTTCACAAATATCAATGGAGGCCAAAGCAGCCTTCGATAGAGTAAGTAAGGTAAGCGATGTTTTGAATGATGTATTGAAACAGCAAGAACTAAATAAAGTACAGGTCACGCTTGACTCTTTGCGTGCCAACACGGGCACGGATCATATTTCCTTAAAGTCCCAAGACTACTTGGATGAACTGCTCGCGCAGCAATTGTTTAAGAAAGCCATGTTGCAGAGCCCAAAAACACAAATTGTCACCGTGCTTAGTCAAGCGTCTTTACCAACTTCTCATATCAAGCCTAAGAGAGCCCTGATTATAACGCTTGGCACACTCCTCGGTGGTATGCTCGGTGTTGCCATCGTACTGGTGCGTTTTGCGTTTCGCCGCGAAGAGGACTAAATAATTCAAAATATTGCGTAGAGCGCGAGCAAGTTGATTTGCTCGCGCTTTTTTTCGCCACTCGGTATTATCTAGGTGAAGTCGTCATTCCGTAAGAGAGGAACGAACTATACGGAATCTGGTTTTGGCATCTGTGTTAATAGATTCTGAATCACGCTCGTGCCTCGCTGTTCAGAATGACCGATATTCTAGGTGCTAGTCACTAGAAACTCGCCACTCGCATCTATTCAGATCCCGATCACAAATTTTTAATCTCTCCCCCTTGGGTTTCTCCAAACTGCCCCAAATATAGTTACCACAAGACTTTGAATCCTTGTGCAATCGCGCAAGGCCATTATCAAATCAACATGGAAATTTTCAGGAGAGACGACCGATGAACATTCGTCCATTACACGACCGAGTTATCGTAGAGCGCCAAGAAGTTGAGTCTAAATCAGCGGGTGGCATTGTTCTGACTGGTTCTGCTGCAGAGAAATCAACTCGCGGCGTAGTGCTAGCTGTGGGTAAAGGCCGCATCCTAGAAAACGGTACTGTTCTGCCGTTGGACGTTAAAGTAGGTGATACTGTTATCTTCGCTGAAGGTTACGGTACTAAAACTGAAAAAATCGACGGTAAAGAAGTGCTAGTCATGTCTGAAAACGACATCATGGCAATCGTTGAATAATTGAATTTCTATTGAGAACACAGCGTGTCATAGCTAGATTCTGAATCACGCTCGTACCTCGCTGTTCAGAATGACAGTACTCAGAGCGAAGCTATTCAGCTTCGTCATTCCGGAAACGAGGAACGAGTTATCCGGAATCTGGTTTTACTAAAATGCTTAGTAAGTTCTGAGTCACGCTTTAAAGTAAAGAATCAAAAAGAATTTAAAGGAAACTAAAGATGGCTGCTAAAGACGTTAAATTTGGTAATGACGCACGTATTAAAATGCTAGAAGGTGTCAACGTTCTAGCTGACGCAGTAAAAGTCACCTTGGGCCCTAAAGGCCGCAACGTAGTTCTAGACAAATCTTTCGGTGCTCCAACCATCACTAAAGATGGTGTGTCTGTGGCGCGTGAAATCGAGCTAGAAGACAAGTTCCAAAACATGGGCGCGCAAATGGTTAAAGAAGTTGCGTCTCAAGCCAATGACGCTGCGGGTGACGGTACAACCACAGCAACGGTTCTTGCTCAAGCTATCGTTAACGAAGGCCTAAAAGCGGTTGCCGCTGGCATGAACCCAATGGATCTTAAGCGCGGTATCGACAAAGCTGTCGTTGCCGCGGTTGAAGAGCTTAAAGCGCTGTCTGTGCCATGTGCTGATACTAAAGCTATCGCACAGGTGGGTACTATCTCTGCAAACTCTGACTCTAGCGTGGGTAACATTATTGCCGAAGCGATGGAAAAAGTCGGTCGTGACGGTGTGATCACGGTTGAAGAAGGTCAGGCGCTACAAGACGAGCTAGACGTGGTTGAAGGTATGCAGTTCGATCGCGGTTATCTATCGCCATACTTCATCAACAACCAAGAAGCGGGCTCAGTTGATCTAGAGAACCCATTCATTCTTCTTATCGACAAGAAAGTATCGAACATCCGTGAACTACTGCCAACACTAGAAGCGGTAGCAAAAGCGTCTCGTCCTCTGCTAATCATCGCTGAAGATGTGGAAGGCGAAGCGCTAGCAACACTGGTTGTGAACAACATGCGCGGCATCGTTAAAGTAGCAGCGGTTAAAGCGCCTGGTTTCGGTGACCGTCGTAAAGCGATGCTACAAGACATCGCTATCCTAACTGGCGGTACAGTGATCTCTGAAGAGATCGGCCTAGAGCTAGAGAAAGTGGTTCTAGAAGACCTAGGTCAAGCGAAACGTGTGACCATCACTAAAGAAAACACCACCATCATCGATGGCGCGGGTGAAGAAGAGATGATCCAAGGTCGTGTTGCTCAGATTCGTCAACAAATCGAAGAAGCGACTTCGGATTACGACAAAGAGAAGCTACAAGAGCGTGTTGCTAAGCTAGCGGGCGGTGTTGCAGTCATCAAAGTGGGCGCAGCGACTGAAGTTGAAATGAAAGAGAAGAAAGACCGCGTAGAAGATGCACTACACGCAACTCGCGCAGCGGTTGAAGAAGGCGTAGTCGCGGGTGGTGGTGTTGCACTTATCCGTGCAGCGTCTAAGATTGTTGACCTACAAGGCGACAACGAAGAGCAAAACGTCGGTATTCGCGTGGCACTACGTGCAATGGAAGCGCCTATCCGTCAAATCACCACCAACGCTGGTGACGAAGAGTCAGTGGTTGCTAACAACGTGAAAGCGGGCGAAGGCTCTTACGGCTACAACGCGGCAACCGGTGAGTACGGTGACATGCTAGAGATGGGTATCCTAGATCCAACTAAAGTGACTCGCTCTGCACTTCAGTTTGCCGCTTCGGTTGCTGGCCTGATGATCACCACAGAAGCGATGGTGACCGATCTACCACAGAAAGACGCGCCTGCGATGCCTGATATGGGCGGCATGGGCGGTATGGGTGGCATGGGCGGTATGATGTAATCACCCCTAGCGACCTATCGCAATGGAAAGCGGAGACCTCGGTCTCCGCTTTTTTGTGTCTTTAAATTGTCAAACGGGCGTCTTATCGCTGCAACTTGAGCAAGGAACTCTAGTTATTCGCGAACAGTGAATGGAGTACACAATGAAGATTGCGGTCGTTGGATGTGGGTATGTGGGGCTTTCAAACGCGCTATTGCTAGCGCAGAATCACAAAGTAGTGGCATTTGATATTGATACCCACCGAGTCGATTTACTCAAAGACCGAATGTCGCCAATTTGCGACTCCGAGGTCGAGTCATTTCTTCGTTACAAGCGCCTAGACTTCCGAGCGACAACCGAGGCACAGTTGGCATATTGTGATGCGAAATATGTCATTATTGCTACACCGACTGATTATGATCCGGTTACTAACTATTTTGATACCTCATCCGTTGAAGCAGTGATTCGAGATGTACTGACGTTCAACTCACGGGCCACAATGGTGATTAAATCCACGGTGCCAGTCGGGTATACCGAGCGTATCAAGCGAGAATTTGGCTGCGAGAATATTATCTTCTCGCCAGAGTTTCTTCGTGAAGGTAAAGCGCTTTATGACAATCTGCATCCTTCACGTATCATTGTTGGCGAGCAGAGTGAGCGGGCACGTGAGTTTGCCAACTTAATGGTTGAAGGCGCAAAGAAGCAAGACATTGATGTACTGCTCATCAACTCGACTGAAGCTGAAGCGGTAAAACTCTTTTCTAATACCTATCTTGCGATGCGAGTGGCGTATTTCAACGAGCTAGATTCATACGCCGAAGCGCATGGACTGGCAGCCCGTCAGATAATCGAAGGCGTTGGTTTAGACCCGCGTATTGGCAGTCACTACAATAACCCGTCGTTTGGCTACGGAGGTTACTGCTTGCCAAAAGACACTAAGCAACTGCTCGCCAATTACCAGGATGTGCCAAACAATATCATTGGCGCGATTGTCGACGCTAACCGCACTCGCAAAGACTTTGTCGCAGAGTCCATTCTTAAACATGAGCCTAAAGTCGTCGGTATTTATCGCCTTATCATGAAAGCGGGCTCGGATAATTTTCGCGCCTCCTCGATTCAGGGCATCATGAAACGCCTTAAAGCGAAAGGTGTGACGGTGATTGTTTATGAACCCGTTCTGGAAGAGGATCAGTTCTTCAACTCGGAAGTGGTTCGTGACCTCGAAGCGTTCAAAGCGCAATCGGATGTGATCGTTTCTAACCGTATGGCGTTAGAGCTGGCTGACGTTGCCGACAAAATCTACACGCGTGATTTGTTCGGTTGTGACTAGCCAGAAATGGAGCCTGATTGCACTTCAGGTTAGTAGCCTTTCTCTAGGTCAATTTGATTCACCAACCCAAACCCATCACGCCAGCGCTGGTAGTTATCCGCAAAGATATCGACCACTTGCTCTGGAAAGCTGAGAGCGGCGATGTGTGGTGTTACGGTAATCTGCGGGTGACTCCAAAACGGGTGATTGGGTGATAGAGGCTCTTGCTCAAACACGTCGAGAAACGCGTGTTCAATTGCACCACTTTCTATCGCGTTGAGCAGACCTAATTCATCAATGGCGCTGCCACGACCGACATTAAACAGCAAGGCTTGCTGGCACGCGGCTAAGCTGGTTTGGTTTAGAATCTGCTGAGTATGCGCGGTATTGGGTAGGGTGTTGACCACAATATCGGCCTGTGCCAGCGCGGTGGCTAACTCCTGAATATGATAGATGGCGCTAAACGGCGAGTGTTTGGCTGGAATACCGCTGCGATTAACGCCAATAGGTTGCATCGATAGGCTTTTGACTGCTTGAGCCAGATGAGCGCCAATCGAGCCTGTACCGAGAATCACCACTTTTTTATCGGTTAACGAAGAATAGGGGAGCGGTGACCACTCAGCTTGGCTTTGTTGCTGTCGGTAGTGGTTAAAGTGCCTAAAGTGCGAGGTGCTATAGCCGATGACGTACTCGGCGATTTGCTGACCGAAGATCCCTTTGACATTCGTAAGCTGACCATCAAACTGATTCAGAGCGGGAATAAGCGCATCTACGCCGGCATAAATCGATTGAATCCACTCGACATTGGCAAAGTCTTGGATTCGCTTTGCCGCTTTGGGAGGTGAAGCAAGCAGTATGCTGGCCTCGCTAGGTTGCTTTGTGATCGCCAACTGTGGCAAGGAGGCTTGCTCAATCAGATGTCGATATTGGTCATTGTCTTCGGTGAGTAGATAGACTCGGTGGGTAAAATTGTTCATCGCCTTGCTTTTTTCCCTGTTGGTTATCAAGTAAACTCTCGCAGTCTAAATCAATCATTAGCTCACGAGTCCCTATGCTACAGAACCCTCTTCAGCTTCGTCTAGAGAAGCTCGAACCCTGGAAACAGATTACCTTTATGGCTAGCCTGTGTGAACGTATGTATCCTAACTATGCGATGTTTTGTGATAGCACTCAGTTCGCCGAGGCGCGCGTTTATCGCGACATTCTCGATAGCATTTGGGAGCAACTGACCGTCAAAACCGCCAAAGTGAATTTTGAACGTCAGCTTGAAAAGCTCGAAGAAATCATCCCAACCTCAGAAGATTATGACTTCTATGGTGTTTATCCTGCGATTGATGCTTGTGTGGCGCTGTCGGATCTGTTGCATGGTCTACTGGATAGAGATTACCTGTACGAGAACATGCATAAAGTGAGTCAGCAATCGGTGATGACGGTAGCGCAGCTAGAAGAGGCGCAAACGGGTGAAGAGATTACCAACCAAAACCAGAAGCAGAATGAAGCCGTGTGCGCCGAGTGGGATGTGCAATGGGCTATTTTCCGCCCTCTGCGCGAAGCTGAAGAGCGTGACATTGAACTGATTAAAGATTTACGCGCTGAACTGCGTGATGAAGGTGTGAGTAATATCGGGGTGAGTATCTAGGTTTGTGCTTTATGGTGATGGGGTTAAGGCGTCATTCCGTAAGTGAGGAACGAGCTATACGGAATCTGGGTTTTGAGCGAGTTGGCTTAGATTCTGAATCACACTCGTACCTCGCTGTTCAGAATGACGGATTCTATAGGACTAGTTCCTAGAGTATGATGTCTAGGAACTAGGTTTGTACTTTATGGTAATGGGGTTAAGGCGTCATTCCGTAAGTGAGGAACGAGCTATACGGAATCTGGGTTATGAGCGAGTTTGCTTAGATTCTGAATCACACTCATGCCTCGCTGTTCAGAATGACGGATTCTATAGGCCAAGTTCCTAGAGTTTGATGTCTAGGAACTAGGTTTGTACTTTATGGTGATGGGGTTAAGGCGTCATTCCGTAAGTGAGGAACGAGCTATACGGAATCTATGGTTTTGAGCGAGTTGGCTTAGATTCTGAATCACACTCGTGCCTCGCTGTTCAGAATGACGGATTCTATAGGCCTAGTTCCTAGAGTTTGATGTCTAGGAACTGGGTTATTACTTTTTGAGTGATTGGGAGGCGTCATTCCGTAAGTGAGGAACGAGCTATACGGAATCTGGGTTTTGAGCGAGTTGGCTTAGATTCTGAATCACACTCGTACCTCGCTGTTCAGAATGACGGATTCTATAGGACTAGTTCCTAGAGTTTGATGTCTAGGAACTAGGTTCTAGGCACTAGGAACCATCATCACTAGGAACTATATTACGCGTCTTTCTCCTTCGGCGCTTCAACCGGCTCCTCGACCACTTGTTGTTCCTCATCATCATCGTCACGATTCTCAATCACGCCATGGGTTTGCTTCCAACGTTCCCATCGCTCGAACGCCAACTCTTGCATGTCGGTGGCATGATCGGCCTCATCGACAATCTTTTCGCCGACCAAATGCTCAAAAATATCCTCTAGGGTCAAAATACCCTGAATCGTGCCATATTCGTCGACAATCATCGCCAATTGCAGGCGTTTAGCCATCATCTGCTCAAACGCTTTCGGTAAACGCAGCGTGTTGAGTAACACGTGCAACGGACGCATAACCGCCCCAAGTTGGCGGCTGCCATGACCGGCTTGTTGCATCTTAAATAGCTCAAGACGGTGGACAAAACCGATAATGTTGTCAGTAGATTGACTGTACACCAATGGTCGCGAAAACGGCGTATCTTCATGCTCGGCAAGAAACTCGTCAATGGTCGACTCGGCGTTAACACGAAATACTACTGGGCGTGGTGTCATTACTTGAGTGACTGGCACATCTTGAATACCGAGTAAGTTGGTAAGAATTTTGGATTCACCTTCGGCAAACTCACCACTTTCGCGGGCCAAGATCGCCATCGCCGAGAGCTCATCGCGCATCTTAGGTGCTTCGCTGCCACGGGCAAGGCGCTTAGTGATCTGCTCTGAGAACCACACAAACGGCGTAAGTGCCCAAACCATCCAACGCAGCACAACCGCAGCACTAGGCGCGAGCTGACGCCAGTAGGTGGCACCAATGGTTTTCGGAACAATCTCAGACATCACCAAAATACCCAATGTCAGCACCGCAGAGAAAACGCCCAACCACTCACTGCCAAACACCACTGCCGCTTGTGCACCTGCACTGGCTGCACCTATGGTGTGAGCGATGGTGTTGAGGGTGAGAATCGAAGCCAACGGGCGGTCGATGTCCGCTTTGAGTTTAGCCAGGTGATCCGCGGCTGGGTGCCCTTGCTGACGCAATTGTGCAATGTAGCTGGGGGAAATACTGAGAAGCACTGCTTCCAGTACCGAACAAATAAACGATACGCCAATGGCAATTGAAACGTATAGAGTTAGCAGAAACATAAAGGTCCTATGTCAGTTCACTCACTTCTAACTTTGCAAGAAAAGGCGAACTTTTCTTACCTGTGCATTATTGATGTGAGCGTTTTATATTCGCTTTGAACCCCACAATATCAGGCTTCTAGGGCTATTGCAGTGTAATAAATAAGGCTTAACGTGGTGAAAAACAAGCTTTAACGCTTGCTGACAGAGTAACAAATTGTGAGTTAATACTCAGATTATGGTTAAAAGTACGGCATGAGAGCTAAAGAACGCTTACAAACCTTTGCCAGATGGGGCATTTATGCTTTAGAGTGAGTTGAATTCGATAACATATGAGAAGGGAAACCTAATGAACAAGACCCAATTAATCGACTTTATCGCAGAGAAAGCAGATCTATCTAAAGCACAAGCTAAAGCTGCTCTTGAAGCAACTCTTGATGGTGTGACTGATGCACTTAAAGAGGGTGACCAAGTTCAACTAATTGGTTTTGGTACATTCAAAGTTAACCACCGTGCAGCTCGTACTGGCCGCAACCCAAAAACTGGTGCTGAAATTCAAATCGCTGCTGCAAACGTACCAGCCTTCGTAGCAGGCAAAGCACTAAAAGATTCAGTAAAATAATTTAATACTGATTTCAGAGTTTTAAGCTCAAACTGTATATAATACGCCAAGGTAGTCGCTATCTTGGCGTATATTTATTTTATGACAATGAAAAACACACTTTTTGCTATGTTGGTTGCGGGCGCTTTAGCGGGTTGCTCGAGTAGCGATCCCCAGCCAAATCTTGACCAGTTTTCCGATTATACTGGCGGGCAAACTATTGGTGACTCAACTAGCTTATATTGGTACACCGAGCGAACCACTTTCCCTTACTCTGCCGGCGATTATGTGAGTGCAGGCGATTATGGCTGGTATCAAACCGATTATCGCTGGAGTCAAGGCGAGCTGCGTGAGTTAATTCGTCAAGGCGAACAACTACGCGAAAACCAAGAGTTGGTACCGTATCGTATTCATGTCCGCTTTGATAAGGGCGGAGAGGCGATTTACCAGCAGTATCGAGTTAATGGTAAAGTTCTGCCACTGAAATCAGACAAACTGGAATGGCTCAAACAAGAGGCGCGCAATATCCCGCAAATCACCAAAGTACAAACCAGTGATGGTTTACGCTTGATTCAAGGTTATTGGGATGGGTCGAGCTTTGATACCTGCTCTGGTCGAAACTATCAGCGGGTCGAGTTTAATGAGACCTTGCCGAGCTTTGTGGTTAATCGTTTATCAACTATTGATAGTTACGTCGCCTTTATTGGCTCAACCCGTTCGGGGAAAATTACCGTCAATGAGTTGCTGATGCTCGCAGACGACAGTCAAGATTGTATTGAGCGCCCAAGCTTTATCGAAGAATAATCTCATCTCGCTTGAATAGCCCAATCACCATTCAACAAAAAAGGCTTGGTATTTAAAACACCAAGCCTTTTACATTTGCTCGAAACTCGAAACTCGAAACTCGAAACTCGAAACTAGGATCTAGATACTAGGAACTCCCACCTATTCCCCTTGTTCGCGTGCAATCGCTCGGTAACCGATGTCATTGCGGTGGAACATGCCATTCCAGCTAACTTGCTTAGCCAGCGCGTAGGCGCGTTGCTGTGCTTCTGAGACGCTGTTCCCAAGTGCTGTTGCACAAAGAACGCGACCACCATTGGTCACAACTTCACCAGCAGCATTATTAGTCGTGCCAGCGTGGAAGATCTTTTCACCGTCTTGCTCGCTCTCTGGCAGAGAAATAACATCACCTTTAGCGTAATCAGCCGGGTAGCCACCTGCCGCTAGCACAACGCCAATAGACGCACGTGGATCCCATTTAGATTCAGCTTGGTCCAGCTTCTCGTCGATGGCCATCAGACACAGTTCAACCAGATCGGATTCCATACGCATCATGATAGGTTGTGTTTCTGGATCACCAAAGCGGCAGTTGTACTCGATCACTTTAGGTGTGCCGTCTTTATCGATCATCAGCCCCGCGTAGAGGAAGCCAGTATACGGTGCGCCCTCTGCATCCATACCGCGAACGGTAGGGTAGATAACTTCTTCAAGAATACGGGTATGGATTTCAGGTGTGACCACTGGAGCTGGCGAGTATGCGCCCATACCGCCAGTGTTAGGGCCAGTATCTTTGTCGCCCACACGTTTGTGGTCTTGGCTGGTGGCCATCGGCAGTACGCTGGCGCCATCAACCATCACGATGAAGCTGGCTTCTTCGCCATCAAGGAACTCTTCGATAACCACTCGGCTACCCGCTTCACCAAACGCGTTACCCGCCAGCATATCTTTGATTGCGTCTTCGGCTTCTTTTAGTGTCATTGCAACGATCACACCTTTACCCGCAGCAAGGCCGTCGGCCTTAACCACGATAGGTGCGCCTTGCTCACGTACGTAAGCGAGAGCAGGTTCAATCTCTGTGAAGTTAGCGTAAGCCGCGGTCGGGATGTTGTGGCGCGCTAAGAAGTCTTTAGTGAAAGCTTTGGAGCCCTCAAGTTGCGCCGCCGCTTGAGTTGGACCAAAAATTGGCAAGCCAGCTTCACGGAACGCATCCACTACACCAATAACCAGTGGCGCTTCTGGGCCTACGATAGTGAGCTCAATTTGTTTCTCTTTGGCGAAAGCTACCAACTCAGAGATGCTTTCGACACCGATATCAACGTTCTCAAGCTTTGGCTCAAGAGCGGTGCCTGCGTTACCTGGTGCAACGAACACTGTTTCAACATTTGGGTTTTGTGCCGCTTTCCAACCTAAAGCGTGTTCACGGCCGCCAGAGCCGATAATTAAAACTCGCATTGTTAAATTCCTTAAATGAAATTAGTTAGCTCCGAGTATCGAGTAGAGAGCTTCGAGTGATTGCTTTTGACCTTACTCGTTGCTCTCGACTCGGCGCGAAGCACTCTCGTATCTTTTTAATGACGGAAGTGACGCATGCCGGTAAAGATCATCGCCATACCATGCTCGTCGGCTGCTGCGATAACTTCGTCATCACGCATAGAGCCGCCCGGTTGAATCACGCACTTAATGCCCGCTTCGGCTGCTGCATCGATACCATCACGGAATGGGAAGAAGGCATCCGATGCCATTACACAACCTTCAACCTGTAGGCCTTCGTCAGCGGCTTTGATGCCTGCGATTTTCGCAGAGTAAACGCGGCTCATTTGGCCTGCGCCGACACCGATTGTCATGTCACCTTTTGAGTAAACAATCGCGTTTGATTTCACGTATTTCGCGACTTTCCAGCAGAATAGCGCATCTTTGAGCTCTTCTTCTGTCGGCTGGCGTTTAGAAACCACTTTTAGATCATCCAGGCTCACCATACCCTGGTCACGGTCTTGAACCAGTAGGCCGCCGTTAACGCGCTTAACATCAAAGCCGGTTGTCTTGGTTGTCCACTCGCCGCACTCTAGTAGGCGAACGTTCTTCTTCGCTGCAACCACTTCAATTGCTTCTGCTGATACCGATGGCGCGATGATCACTTCGACAAACTGACGCTCAACGATCGCAGTTGCTGTTGCTGCGTCTAGCTCTTGGTTAAAGGCGATGATGCCGCCGAATGCTGAGGTAGGGTCGGTTTGGTAGGCGCGGTCATAAGCTTCAAGAATGTTGCTGCCTAGCGCAACGCCACATGGGTTAGCGTGCTTAACGATGACACAGGCTGGCTGGTCGAACTCTTTCACGCACTCAAGCGCTGCGTCTGTATCTGCAATATTGTTGTAAGAAAGGGCTTTACCTTGGATTTGACGAGCTGTTGAAACAGACGCTTCTTCTGGATTTGCTTCTACGTAGAAAGCAGCATCTTGGTGGCTGTTCTCACCGTAGCGCATATCTTGTTTCTTGATGAACTGCTGGTTGAAAGTGCGAGGGAATTTAGACTCTTCATCACCTTCCTTGTTCTCTCCGTATGAGGGAACCATAGTGCCGAAGTAGTTGGCAATCATACCGTCGTAAGCCGCCGTGTGCTCGAACGCTGCGATAGCTAGGTCAAAACGAGTGTCTAGCGTAAGAGACTTGTCGTTTGCGTCCATCTCAGCGATAACACGGTCATAGTCGTGAGCATTTACAACGATAGTGACATCTTTGTGGTTTTTCGCCGCAGAGCGAACCATAGTCGGGCCGCCGATATCGATGTTCTCAACGGCGTCAGCGAGAGTACAGCCTTGTTTTGCGACGGTTTCTGCGAATGGGTAAAGGTTAACCACCACCATATCGATTGGATTGATGCCGTGCTTTTGCATAACCTCATCGTCTTGACCACGACGACCTAGCACACCACCGTGCACTTTAGGGTGAAGTGTTTTAACACGACCATCCATCATCTCAGGAAATCCAGTGTAGTCAGACACTTCGGTTACTGAGATGCCTTTTTCTGCCAGTAGGCGAGCGGTGCCGCCCGTGGATAGGATATCCACGCCACGCTCAGCAAGAGCCTGAGCAAATTCTACGATACCAGTCTTGTCTGATACGCTAATTAAAGCGCGGCGAATAGGACGAGCGTTAGTCATGCTTCCATTTCCTCAAAGTCACAGAGTTAATATAAAGATATTTGCCAAAAATGAACTTGTTCTTACGCTCTGTTATATTGCTAACGGGTAAGAGATTGGCCAGTTTTGGTAAAGACCTTTGTCATCATCCACTGATGCAAAACGAGTCTCTGAGTTTGGTGGCGCACATTCTAACTAATTTATTACAAAAAAGCTCGCGCAATCGTTTGGCATCGCAAAAATAATTGCAAAAACAGCCATTGTTGATGGTAAACGTAATGAAAGCGTTAAATAGGAAGTGTTATGTTTCAGATCGGCGAACTGGCAAAACGCTGTCAAGTTACAGCGGATACGTTGCGTTTTTACGAGAAAAACCAGCTGATTAAACCGGCAGGGCGCAGCAGTTCAGGCTATCGTCTCTACAATGAAAGCAATCAGCAGCAGGTCAACTTTATCATTCGCGCTAAAGACCTTGGCTTGAGCTTAGAAGAGATCCGCGAGTTATTGGAAATTCGTTTAGAAGCGACGGAGCATAGCTGCGCTGAAGTCAAAGCGATCACCTCGGCTAAACTGGATCTGATTGATGAGAAGATTGGTGAGTTGACCCGCATTCGTACGGCTCTAAAAAAAATCAATGATGCTTGCTGCGGACACGTCGATGATGATGCGAGTCATTGCTCGATTTTAACCGCACTGGCGAGTGAAGAACCCCAAGGAAAGCGTCAGCGTTAAGAGGCGCGACGAATGTTCACACTTAGCTTAGTGTTGGTTTTGATTTGCGGCAGATTGTCGTAATAGAGGGTGACCTGATTTCGTCCGGTTTGCTTCGAGTAGTACATCGCTTTGTCTGCTTGTACCATTAACTCGCGCACCGACGAGACTTGAGCGTTGAGCTCTGCAATACCTATACTCACGGTCGGAGTGATCACATGGTCATCAACATGACAAGGCGTTGAAGCCACACTATCACGAATGCGCTCGGCGATGTCGTAGGCTTGAATGGCGTTGGTTTGGGTTAGGATGACACCAAACTCTTCTCCCCCTAGACGACCGATATGGTCGTGGCTGCGCACCATGGTTTTACACATTTGTGCTACATGCGTAATCACCTCATCACCAGAAAGGTGACCCACCTGATCGTTGATCTCTTTAAAGTGGTCTATATCTATCATTAAGCAACTGAGGTGGCGCTGCTGAGGGCGGTCAAACTCTCGCTCTAAGTGCGTCATAAACGCGCGCCGATTGAGAATGCCTGTTAACTCATCGGTTTCCGCCTGCTTCTTAAGCTCAGTCTGCTGTAGGTAGCTTTGGGTTATTTCCCGCTCCTGCCATAACACATACTGAAGTCCGTTACTTAAGGTGATTGGCTTTAAATTGGCTTCAAACCATCGCTGTTCATGCTCCTGCCACGCCTCTAGCGCTTCGATAGACATTTGCAGTTGATCACTCGCGCACAGCGAGTAATGAAGTTGGCCGCGAGTGCCACCGTTGAGAGCTTGAGTAAATTGATAAGTAAAGCGTTCAACCACTGGCTGGGGTAGGAGTTGATGAAAATGCTGACCCACGACTTGATGTTGCAGACCAGCAGAGGGCTCACCGAAAGCATCAATGACGATACCATCTGCAGACATGATCAATAGACGATCAGGCAGTTCTCTAAGCATCAAGCCTAGCCATTCTTCCTTTTGCATATCAATCATGTAGAGCGCTCAAAAAAAGTAGTAATTTTTCATTATATCGGCCACTTTTTCATACGCAATCGGAATTGATCACAGATTGATGAATCTTTGTACTACTATCGAACTGATTAATATAAAAAAGCCGGGCTCATAAAATGAGCCCGGCTTCAATCGATAAATAATGCAATGAATGATTAGTTCATGCCGTATTTTTTCAGTTTCTTGCGAAGAGTACCGCGGTTGATACCCATCATAGTCGCAGCGCGAGTTTGGTTACCGCGCGTGTATTGCATGATGGTGTCTAGTAGTGGCTGTTCTACTTCAGCTAGAACTAATTCGTATAGTTCTGTGACTTCTTGGCCGTTTAGTTGAGCCAAGTAGTTTTTAAGAGACGCTTTAACAGAGTCACGTAAAGGCTTTTGCGTAATCTGGTCTTGTGACGTTACTGTAGTTACTGTTAATGCTTCTGAAGTCAGATTTTGTTCGAACATATTCGGTCTAGCTCTTCTCTTAATTATGATGCAACGTTAAGCCAAGATATGTGCAGCGTGTGCTGCAATATTTAGGCTAAATCAAAATACTCTTCTAGCGCCTCAAGTTGCAGCGGGGCTGCATCGAGAGCGTTGAAGGTACGGCGAAACTCACTCGCTTGTTCATGTTCTTTTAGGTACCAA
Source organism: Vibrio sinaloensis (assembly GCF_023195835.1). Taxonomy (NCBI): domain Bacteria; kingdom Pseudomonadati; phylum Pseudomonadota; class Gammaproteobacteria; order Vibrionales; family Vibrionaceae; genus Vibrio; species Vibrio sinaloensis. The sequence goes on from NZ_CP096199.1 coordinate 189,995, forward strand.
CCTACGTGCTTGCGCGCGATTCTTGGGCCCAAATACTCACCATAAAAAGCATGGAGAGCACGAACATGACCGAGCAGAATGTCTTTGACTTCCGCAAGCGGAAGCTCAGGCATTGTGGTGCCGTTTTCCAAAAAGTGTTGGATTTCCTGAAAAATCCACGGACGTCCTTGGGCAGGGCGTCCAATCATCAAAGCGTCGGCACCGGTGTACTCCAGTACCTGCTTAGCTTTCTCTGGGCTATCGATATCACCATTGGCGATAACCGGTATTGATACAGCTTGCTTAACCGCTTTAATGCTGTCGTATTCCGCCTCACCTTTGTACATGCATGCCTTAGTGCGCCCATGGAGCGCTAAAGCTTGTATGCCGCAGTCTTCGGCTAATTTCGCAATTTGAACACAGTTTTTATTGTCTGTGTCCCAGCCCGTACGAGTTTTTAATGTCACAGGGACATCCACTGCGTCGACTACTGCTCTCAGAATCTGTTCAATGATGTCTGGATACTGTAGCAGCGCAGAGCCCGCGAGCTTTTTGTTTACTTTTTTTGCTGGGCAACCCATGTTGATATCGATGATTTGCGCACCGTTTTCAACACTGAACTGAGCAGCATCGGCCATAAGTTGTGGATCAGCTCCGGCGATTTGTACAGAGCGAATGCCCGATTCGCCTTCGTGTACCATGCGTTGCTTGGATTTAGACGTTTTCCATAGTTTTGGGTTGGACGACATCATTTCACTGACGGCCATTCCCGCACCATAGCGGAGACACAACTCTCTAAACGGTCTATCGGTTACCCCAGCCATAGGAGCAACGATGAGATTATTCTTGAGTTGGTAATTTCCGATTTTCAAAACGTCTTCACAGCTTAGAACCAGTAAGGGCGCGCATTTTACGCATTTTTTAGCGCCGTGAAAAGACTAATATTTGAGCATTTACAAATTGTTTTTCCAAAATGCCTAAAAATCAGTCAATTAGCTAGCAAAGTCTTGTCTAGCCTTGCTTGCGCCCCGAGATGCGGCACCATTCACTCTGTTCTTTAATCGGATCAATGTGAAGCTCATCACGGTAATAATTGGCAACATCTTCCGCTTGCGTATCAAGAACACCTGACATAGCGAGCTGGCCATTTGGCTTGACTAGTGACTTAATGATTGGCGATAGCTCACGCAGTGGACCGGCGAGAATATTGGCCACGACAACATCTGCGATCAGTCCTTGTGGTTGATCCTGAGGTAGGAACACTTCAAGTTTGTCAGCCACACCGTTGCGCTCAGCGTTGTCTTTGGACGCTAGCAGCGCTTGAGGATCGATATCGATCCCGATCACTTTTTCAGCCCCAAGCTTGATCGCAGCGATCGCAAGAATGCCAGAGCCGCAGCCAAAGTCGATCACCGTTTTTCCAGATAGGTCTAGCTGCTCTAGCCACTCCAGACACAGTGCAGTAGTCGGGTGGGTACCGGTACCAAAAGCCAGGCCGGGATCGAGCATCACATTGACAGCGTCTGGCTCAGGGACTTCACGCCAACTTGGGCAAATCCATAGTCTCTCGCCGAACTTCATTGGGTGGAAGTTATCCATCCACTCACGCTCCCAATCTTTATCTTCAAGCTGCTCAATTTTGTAAGCAAAGCCTTCAGCGAATAGCCCGCTCAGTTTGGTTTGCTCGATGATGAAATCCGTGTCTGCTTCGGCGTCATACAGCGCGAGGATGTCGGTGTCACCCCAAAGGCGAGTTTCTCCCGGAAGTGGCTCAAACACGGGGGTATCGTGAGCATCTAGGAAGGTGACCGACAAAGCGCCGGTCTCTTCCATCAGCATATCACCGATCTGCTCTGCGTTTTCGTTGGTGGCATTGAGTTTGATTTGAATCCAAGGCATGGCTATCTGCTCTCAAAAATAAAATTTGCGCAGAGTGTAGCAGATCTCTGCTGAGATTATAGGCGTAAACAAAAAATGCTCACCGGAGTGAGCATTTGATATTAGTTTCGAGTTTCGAGAGGGAGAGTTTGTTCTCGCAACTCGTCACTCGCAACTTTAAGCTTACTGAAGCCCTAGCTTCTTCTCTAGGTAATGAATGTTGGCACCACCGTGTTGGAAGTTTTCATCATTCATAATGCTTTCTTGTAGCGGCACGTTGGTCTTGATGCCTTCAACAATCATCTCACCGAGTGCGTTCTTCATACGCGCAATCGCGACGTCACGGTTCTCACCGAAGGTGATCAGTTTACCGATCATTGAATCGTAGTGAGGAGGCACTGTGTAGCCGGTGTAGATGTGCGATTCCCAACGAACGCCCATACCGCCTGGAGCGTGGAAGCGTTCAATCTTACCTGGTGACGGTAGGAAGCGCTCTGGGTCTTCAGCGTTGATACGACACTCGATCGCGTGGCCGCGAATCTTGATGTCATCTTGAGTGAATGACAAAGGCTGGCCTGCGGCAACGCGAAGCTGCTCTTTGATAAGGTCTACACCGGTGACCATTTCAGTCACAGGGTGCTCTACCTGAATACGAGTGTTCATTTCGATGAAGTAGAACTCGCCGTTTTCGTAGAGGAATTCAAACGTACCTGCGCCGCGGTAACCGATTTCTAGACAAGCGCGGGTACAACGTTCACCGATGTACTTACGCATCTCTTCTGTGATACCTGGTGCTGGTGCTTCTTCAACCACTTTCTGGTGACGACGCTGCATTGAACAGTCACGTTCACCTAGGTGGATAGCGCCGCCTTGACCGTCAGCAATCACCTGAACTTCAACGTGACGAGGGTTTTCTAGGAATTTCTCCATGTAAACCATGTCGTTGTTGAACGCTGCTTTGGCTTCTGCGCGAGTCATGGCAATGGCTTCTACTAGTTCAGCTTCTGAGCGAACCACACGCATACCACGACCGCCGCCGCCGCCAGAGGCTTTGATGATCACTGGGTAACCGATGCGCTTAGCGTGCGCTCTGTTTTTCGCATCATCGTTATCTAGCGGACCATCTGAACCTGGCACACAAGGGACGCCGGCTTTTTTCATCGCGGTGATCGCAGAGACTTTGTCGCCCATCATGCGGATGGTATCGGCTTTCGGACCCACAAAGATGAAACCACTGCGCTCTACTTGTTCGGCAAAGTCAGCGTTTTCAGAAAGGAAACCGTAGCCTGGGTGGATCGCGACTGCGCCCGTGACCTCTGCAGCAGAGATGATGCGCGGGATGTTTAGGTAGCTATCAATACCACGAGCAGGACCGATACAGATGGCCTCGTCTGCCAGCAATACGTGTTTTAGGTCACGGTCAGCGGTTGAGTGAACCGCAACGGTTTTGATACCGAGTTCTTTACATGCGCGAAGAATTCGAAGCGCAATCTCGCCTCGGTTCGCGATGACTAATTTATCTAGCATAAGAGAGAGCCTCTATTATTCGATAACAACAAGTGGTTGGTCGAATTCAACTGGCTGGCCGTCTTCAACTAGGATAGCGGTCACAACGCCAGACTTGTCTGCTTCGATTTGGTTCATCATCTTCATTGCTTCAACAATACACAGAGTATCGCCAGCGTTTACAGATTGACCCACTTCAACAAAGGCTTTTGAATCTGGGCTCGGAGAGCGGTAGAAAGTACCGACCATTGGAGAAAGAACCTGATGACCAACTGGAGCTGCTGCAGGCGCTGCCGCTTCAGGAGCTGCTGCTGGTGCCGCGGCTGGCGCTGGTGCTGCTACAGGGGCAGGTGCCGCTGCGTAATGCACTGGTGCTGGAGCGGCTGTACCGTTACGGCTGATGCGTACCGACTCTTCACCTTCAGAGATCTCTAGCTCGGCAATGCCAGACTCTTCTACTAATTCGATAAGCTTCTTGATTTTACGGATATCCATCTTTTTCTTTCTCTTTTATCTTGTGAATAAGACAGCTCAACTTGAGCTGCAGAGTGTTGAGTTACTTGGCCTGCAGCGACTTTATTGCGGCAGACAAAGCGAATTCGTAACCTTGCGCACCGAGACCGCAGATCACCCCCTGCGCTTTATCAGACAGGTAAGAGTGGTGACGAAAGGGCTCTCGTGCATGCACATTGGATAAATGCACTTCGATAAATGGGATGGCAACCCCAAGCAACGCATCTCTGAGCGCGACACTGGTGTGAGTGAACGCGGCTGGGTTGATGATGATAAAGTCCACTTGGTTGTAAGCGGCATGAATCGCTTCGATCAACTCATACTCACGGTTAGATTGGAGGTGGTCTAGCTCGACCCCTGCGTCGTGAGCTTGCTTGGTTAAATTGTCGATAATCTGTGGTAGGGTTGAAGAACCGTAATGAGCGGGTTCACGTAGACCTAACAGGTTTAGATTTGGACCATTTAAGACAAGAATGCGTGATTTTGCTGTCATTATGCTGCCATCTTCCTACTTCATGTTATGAACTAGAATACTCCCATATAATTTCAGATTCAGCATGCAAATTTTTAATTAATAGCAGCGAATCTTTGAAATAGACCAAGATTATAGCTAATTCAGCGCAAATCGCAGCAATTTACTGGTCTAATCACCTGGAAGAGAGATTGGAAGTGGGACGGGGATCTAGGCTCGATGACGGTTGGCACTCGAACCAGTGCGGCAAGGGATGAAAAAAACACACCGTGCATAGGATATGCGCGGTGTGTTTTTGTATGGTTTCTAGTTTCTAGTGCTTATTGTGACCGTCATTCTGAACAGCGAGGCACGAGCGTGATTCAGAATCTTGTCGCTTGCTAGATCCCAGAGTTGGTTTTCTAGCGACTAGGCGCTCGCCTCGAGGGACTGAAAACCAGATTCCGTATAGCTCGTTCCTCACTTACGGAATGACGCCTTGGATGTCGCTATTTAGAGTCGGGAGATGAGACCGTCATTCTGAACAGCGAGGTACGAGCGTGATTCAGAATTTTGTTGGTTGCTAGATCCCAGAGTTGGTTTTCTAGCGACTAGGCGCTCGCCTCGAGAGACTGAAAACCAGATTCCGTATAGCTCGTTCCTCACTTACGGAATGACGACCTAATATAAGTTATTCCTAGTTCCTAGAGTTGGGTTTCTAGGAACTAGGCACTCGCTTCTCGCAACTTAAGCCAGTTCAGCTTTCTCGGCAATCAACTTATCCACTACGCTTGGATCCGCTAGCGTCGAGGTATCACCTAAGTTACTGGTGTCACCGGTAGCGATCTTACGTAGAATGCGGCGCATGATCTTACCTGAACGGGTCTTAGGTAGTGAGTCAGTCCAGTGCAGCACATCTGGCGTGGCGATAGGACCAATCTCTTTACGCACCCAATCTTTCACCTCTTTGTGCAGTTCAGCACTTGGGAACTCGCCATCGTTGAGCGTGATATACGCATAAATCGCTTGGCCTTTGATGTCGTGTGGAATACCCACAATCGCCGCTTCGGCAATTTTATCGTGAGCCACGAGCGCAGATTCAATTTCTGCCGTGCCCATACGGTGGCCAGACACGTTGAGTACGTCATCAACACGACCAGTGATCCAGTAGTAGCCGTCTTCGTCGCGACGTGCACCATCACTGGTGAAGTACATACCTTTAAAGGTCGAGAAGTAGGTTTGCTCAAAGCGGTCATGGTCACCATAGACAGTGCGCATCTGACCTGGCCATGAATCTAGAATCACTAGGTTGCCGTCTGTAGCACCTTCAATGATGTTACCCATGTTATCAACGAGAGCAGGTTGTACGCCGAAGAATGGACGTGTTGCCGAGCCTGGCTTGAGGTCGGTTGCGCCTGGAAGTGGAGCGATCAGAATGCCGCCGGTTTCGGTTTGCCACCAAGTATCTACGATTGGCGAGTTCTCGTTGCCGATGGTTTTGTAATACCACTCCCACGCTTCTGGGTTAATCGGTTCGCCCACTGAACCCATAATACGTAGGCTGCTACGAGAAGTGCCTTCAACCGCTTCATTGCCTTTTGCCATCAGGGCACGAATCGCTGTTGGCGCCGTGTAAAGGATGTTCACTTGGTGTTTGTCGACCACTTGGCTCATGCGATTGGTGCTTGGGTAGTTTGGCACACCTTCGAATAGGATGGTTTTGGCACCATTAGCGAGTGGGCCGTAGATTAAGTAAGTGTGGCCAGTAATCCAACCCACATCCGCCGTACACCAGAAGGTTTCCCCTGGTTGGTAGTCGAACACGTATTTGAATGTCATTGCCGCATAGACAAGGTAACCGCCGGTGGTGTGCAGAACGCCTTTTGGCTTACCGGTTGAACCTGAAGTGTAAAGAATGAACAGTGGGTCTTCTGCTTTCATCTCTTCTGGCGGGCAGTCAGAAGAGACATTGGCTGTGGCTTCATGCCACCAAACGTCACGATGCTCGTGCCAGTCGATATCACCACCAGTACGTTTCATCACGATGACTTTTTCGATGGTTTTCACTTCTGGGTTAGTTAGTGCTTCGTCAACGTTTTTCTTCAGTGGAACCGCGCGGCCACCACGAACGCCTTCGTCAGCGGTAATGACGACTTTCGCATCTGAATCGATAATACGACCTGACAGGGCTTCAGGAGAGAAACCACCGAATACTACCGTGTGAACTGCACCGATACGGGTACAAGCGAGCATGGCTACAGCTGCTTCGGTCACCATTGGCATGTACAGACAAACCACATCGCCTTTACGTACCCCTTGCTCTTTCAGTGCGTTAGAAAATTCACACACTTCTTTGTGTAGCTGTTTGAACGTGAGTGTTTTGTCATCGTTAGGATCGTCACCTTCCCAGATAATCGCCACATCATCACCGCGCTCGGCCAAGTGGCGGTCAATACAGTTGGCTGAAACATTGAGTGTGCCATCTTCAAACCAGCGAATATCCACGTGTCCGGTATCAAAAGAGGTGTTTTTGACTTTAGTAAACGGCTTGATCCAATCAACAATCTTGCCGTGCTCGCTCCAGAATCCAACCGGATCGGTCACCGATTGCTGATACATGGCTTGGTAAGTGTCTTGATCCGCGTGGGTGGTTTTCTTGATGTTCTCTTTTACCGGATAGATATGGGCTTCACTCATTGCTTATCTCCTTGTGCTTAATTCTTAACGAATTGAGCAAGTGTCCGTTTAAAACGATGTGACCGCTTGGTCATAACGTCGCAAAATCCTTATACCTATAACTTTCCTGCACAGGCGTGAATTCGACAATTAGACTTTAGGATGAGAACGAATAATCTGCTTAAAAATGAATGAGCTATGTTTGAAATTGAGAGTCAGATCTAAGCAAGCATCATCGTGTGTAGGGAAGATTAAGGCTAGGGAGATCACCTTTTGTCAGCCGAACGAACACTAAGGCGGCGGCGATAGCGTCTTGCAAGGCGTCGTGTTTGTCTTGCAGGGGCAGGTCGAGATGTTTGCAAATCGCATCCAAACTCAGGTCGAAATAGGCGTTGGGCAGATGCTGTTCAAGCTTGTCGTGATAGATCTGACTGACTTCGATAAGCGGGTTAGGCAGCGGGAAGCCAAGCTGTTTGCGACAGGCAAGATCGAGGATCTTTTTGTCGTAGCGGATGTGGTAACCGACCAGCGGACGATTACCGATAAACTCGAGCAGTTGAATCAAGGCTTGTTTCTCGTCAATACCGTCGGCCAAGTCTTGATGGCGAATTTTGTGGATTTTAATCGAGCCAGAGTCGAGCGATTGCGGTGCACGCAGACGCACTTCAAATGGGGTGCTGGTCAAGATGCGATTATCAATAATTTTGGTCGCGGCGATAGTCACCAGCTCGGCGCGGTTTGGGTCTAGGCTGGTGGTTTCGCAGTCAAGCGACACGTATTCGCCTTTCTCAACCGAGGCAAACAGTGATTGATAGGGCGAACCTTTTAACTTGTAGTACCAATAGCGGCGCGAAATCCAGTTCATTGCCTGTCCTTAATCGCGTATTTGGTAATGATAGCCCAAGAACTGCTTGAACTTTTTCACCACGTGTAACCCATGGCGCAGTAAGTCTCGCTCGGTGCGATCGATCTGTTTGATGTCTATACGGTTATGGCTGTGTTGATGGGTCAATTGTTGGTTGAGTCGCAGTTTAAACAGCAGCTTGAGCGCCTCACTCAGGTTGTCGGCGGTATCCGGTTCGAGAATTTTTTTCTGTCTTAGCGCTTCAATTCGTTCAAAGGTGTTTTTCTCATCGATGCCATATTCTAACGCCAGCGTGCGAATACCATGTACGATTGGGAAGATACCGCCGCTCTTGACGTCTAGGCCGTCTTTCTCCCGTTTCACATTGCCAAATAGGGTGAGAGGAAGAGAAAACAGTAAAGCGGGGCGAGCGAAGTCTTGCAGCGCCAACATGTTGTTTAACATGGTGCTTTTCAGATGCTCAGTGACAGGTTCAAGCAGGGCTTTATTGCCCGCCACCGCATGAGCATCGGTGAAAATCGCTAAATCCATCACCTGCTCGGCTGAAGTCGCTTTCGACCATTGAGTAATGGTTTTCTTCCACTCAGTTTGGCTCTTAACCCATTTGGGGTTATTGACCATCACGTTGCCCGGACAGAGCGGGTAACCCAACTGTTGTAGGGTGTGAGTCAGTTTATCCATTACCGCCGCGCATTGATGCCATTCAAAGCCGTCTTTGACGATCAGCGCGTTGTCTTGGTCGGTCTTGAGTATTTGTTCCCCGCGCCCTTCTGAGCCTAAAACGACCAAGCAACAATGATCGTGAAGGGCAGGAGGAACAATCAGTTCGAACGCTTTCTCGATGATCTGCTCGTTGACCGCCGAGATAAGCTCCATGATAAAGCGAGTGCGGATCCCGTTGTTGAGTAGGCTCTCGACCAGTTGCCGTTGACGATTGGAGGCGAGGGCAAGCTCTTCAATACTGCTGGAACGGGCTATGCTCAGGGTCAATACGTGCGAGTGGGTGGAGAAAGCACTTAAGATTTGGGTCATGTCGAGCATGCCGACCGCTTCTTTGCCGTCTGAGACCATGACCCGTTTCATCCGGTTTCGGGTCATCTTGATCATCGCATTAAACAGAAACTCGCCGTCTTCGACATGCACGACAGGAAATGTGGCGATTTTACCTACCGGGGTATCGAGCGGGTGGCCGTCGAGCATCACCGCATGGAGCATGTTGGTGCGGGTAATGATGCCGTAGGGCAGTTCGTGTAGATCGTCGATAAGGCGGATGTCATTATCGCTGAGCCTGACCAAAGCGGAGTCGATTCCCTTCTCTTTTAAGGTCTTTGTGACCTCATTTAGCGGCTGATCAGGCGACAAAATCATCGGCGGATGATAGATGGCTTTATCGACCTTGGTAAGGATGAACTCTGCTAAGTTTTGCTGTTGCTGCGCAGCTTCGATCAACTGTTGGCGTTTGGCCAAGTTGTTGTCAAAGTAGGCGGCGAACTGGCCGTTTTGATTGTACAGCTCAAGGAACACCGCTTTAGGCAGTAAATAGGAGAGCGTGTCTTCAAGTGCGATGTAACGATGCTTGACGGTATCGTCGAACAGTGAGCGCACATCAAACAAATCATCGTTGGCGTAGTGGGCGAAAATCTCTTTGTTGTCATCAGATCGCTCTTCCACCGCACCTTTGATTAAAATGTGCAGATGCTGGCTTTCACTGCCAGGTTTGAGCAAGGTTTCATTGGTCCGAAAGTAGGCAACGTCGAGCGAACCGCGCAATTTATCTTGCTGCTGTGGGTCAAGGCGGTCGAAAGGCGGGGAGTGCATGTTGAATTTTTCTGGCATGGCGAACCTACAATGCGAACTCAGTATTGGTTCATTTTTGCCTGATATTGCCGAACGTGCCAGACGACTTTGGTCGAACGCAGCGGTTGAAGTGAGAATAAGGAAACACTCTGGTGCCAATTGTTCCCTTTTTAATTAACAATAAGCAAACGATAATACCATTGCACTAATTTTATCTAGAGGTCACCATGCTCACCCCTTCTCCTTACGGCTGGATTTCCCAGTATTTTGTCGGTTTCTTTTTTGCCTATGGTGTCTATTTGCCATTTTGGGCGTTGTGGTTTGAGGAGCAAGGTGTCTCGCCAACCGATATTGGTTTGCTGGTGGGGATTGGTTTTGCCACACGCTGCCTTGCCAATATGGTACTCACACCACGTATTCATAAAGTCGAACACCTGATGCCGGCGCTACGTTGGCTCAGTTTAGCCTCGATTGCGTTTATTGGTTCTCACTTTTTTACCGGGGGCAGTTTTTGGCTAATGGCGTTGGCGACGGTACTGTTCAACCTCTGTTGTGGGCCCGCAGTGCCGCTGTCTGATGCAATGGCTAACTACTACTCTCGATTAAAAATGCTCGATTATGGGCGCACCCGATTGTGGGGCTCGATTGCCTTTATTGCCGGCTCTACCGTGGTGGGTTTCTTAGTGGCCCAGTTTGGCAGTGACATGATCTTGTACACCGCGCTTGCGGGCGTGATTGCTGCATGGGTGTTCTCCTTGCGTAGCACTCAACCTATGCCAGTGACAACCAGTGAAGAGAATACCGAGCGCCCGAAATTGAGCGAATTGCTGACCGAAGGTCCGGTTATCAAGTTTCTGCTGTTAATGGCGTTGATTCAGGGCAGCCATGCGGCCTACTACAGTTTTAGCTCTATCTATTGGAAAGAGGCAGGCTACTCGGAAGATATCATCGGCTACCTGTGGAGTTTGGGCGTGGTGGCTGAAGTGGCGGTGTTTGCACTAAGTAAGCGCTTGTTCTCTGGCTGGACGCTACGCGCGCTGTTTCTGCTCGCCTCAGTTGGGGTGATTGTTCGCTGGGGGATGACAGCGTCAACGACCTTGTTGTTCGCTTTGGTTTTGATTCAACTGTTGCACGGGGTGACCTTTGCCATCGCCCACATTGCGGCGATTCAGTACATCCAGCATTCCGAGCAACGTAAAATGGTGGCGCTGCAAGCACTGTATAATGCCATTCCTCTCGGGGCCTTTATTGCCTTGATGACGACGCTCAGTGGCTGGGGTTATGAGCATTGGGGCGCCAATGTGTTTTGGGCGATGGCGGCAATGGGAGTATTGGCGTTATTGATTCGTGTCGAGCCGCAATCTCAGCGCATCGATGATGGCATGAAAGCCGAGCCCAATGCACAGAATTAAACCTATCTGATTGAGTTAGCTCATTATCCTTAGTTAAATAAAAGCTCTCCGATGTGGAGAGCTTTTTTGTGCCGTCAAAAGATAAGGATATCTGATGCAAGGTTGGCTCGTGATCACTGTATCGCTTCTGTACCTCGGTTTACTGTTTGTCATCGCTTGGTATGGCGACAAGCGCCACTCGTGGCTCGCGAAGTGGCGACCTTGGGTGTACAGTTTGTCGATTGCGGTGTATTGCACCTCATGGACGTTTTACGGCACGGTAGGGCAAGCAAGTAGCAACCCTTGGTCGTTTCTCCCCATCTACATTGCCCCGATCCTGGTCTTTACCTTAGGTTGGCGGATCTTGGCGCGATTGATCCTTACCGCCAAACGAGAACATATCACCTCAATCGCCGACTTTATCGCCGCGCGCTATGGCAAATCTCAAGGGCTCGCCGTGGTGGTCACCCTTATCGCGGTGGCAGGCATCTTACCTTATATTGCTTTGCAGCTGCGCGGTATCACCATGGGGTTGGAGATTATCGCCCCGGATTTATCCGGCCAGTTTGAAGGTTCCGGCTTTGACGTATCATGGTTTGTGGTGTTGGCGCTGGCGATGTTTACTATGCTGTTTGGTACGCGGCACATCGACAATACCGAGCACCATCGCGGCATGATGATGGCCATCGCTTTTGAATCCATCATTAAGCTGGTAGCGTTTTTAGCCGTTGGCCTATTTATTCTATTTTTGGCGCTCAAGCGCACCGATGTTGAGCTAATAGAGGTCGCGCGACAAACCTATCAAGCGCCGAATTTTCCCACTCTTTTGATCCACACCATTCTCACTATGCTGGCAATTGTCTGTCTGCCGCGTCAGTTTCATACCATGGTGGTGGAGAATGAGCGCGCTCAAGACCTGCATACCGCCCGCTGGCTGTTTCCGCTTTACTTGATTTTAATGGGACTGTTTGTGTTGCCGATCGCTTGGGTAGGCCAGGCGCTGTTGACCGATGCCAGCCCCGATACTTACGTGATCAGCTTGCCGATGGCGGTTGGGGCGCAAGATGTCGCGTTACTGGCCTTTTTAGGCGGCACCTCGGCGGCGAGCGGCATGGTGATTGTGTCGACGATTGCCCTAGCGATCATGGTCTCCAACGATTTGGTGATGCCGCTGTTGCTGCGTCGAATGCGTCTTTCTCAGCGCACCCATCGCCATTTTTCAGGGCTGCTATTGGTGATCCGCCGTGGTTTAATTTTGTTGTTACTACTCGGCGCGTGGGGGTTTTATCAAGCATTAGGAAGTATTCACTCACTTTCTGCCATCGGTTTTCTCTCTTTTGCCGCCATCACCCAGTTTGCTCCGGCGTTAATCGGGGGCATGTACTGGCGCCAAGGCAACCGCAAAGGTGTGTATGTCGGGCTAGCGGTGGGTTTTACCCTGTGGCTGGTCACTCTCATGAGCCAAACCGATATGCTGGCGGGCAGTGCTGAGAATAACTTCTTACTGTGGATGATCACTCCGCCAGACTGGTTGCAAGCGTTAGACGTGAGCAACTCGGACTGGGGCATCGTCCTCAGTGTAACGTTGAACACCCTTTGTTACGTGCTGGTCTCGAGCGTGACGCGCGCCAGTCTCAGTGAGCGCTTGCAATCTGCTTCGTTTGTTGGCACGCCGCTGCCAGAGAGCGAAAATATGAGCCTGTACCAAAGTCGAGTGACGGTGGGCGAGCTGGAAATGTTGGCCTCACGCTTTGTCGGGCGGCAACGGGTACGCAGTGCATTTCGTCACTATTGGCAGCAGCAGCGCGAAACTTTGATGCCCAATCAGCAAGCGCCATCGACGTTAATTCGTCATACCGAGCGGGTGCTAGCTGGGGTATTTGGTGCCTCTTCTGCGAAGTTAGTCCTTACTTCGGCATTGCAAGGCAGGAATATGCAGCTTGAAGAGGTCGCGACGATTGTCGATGAAGCCTCAGAGCTGTACGACTTTAGCCGCGGTCTATTGCAGGGGGCGATTGAACATATCGGACAGGGCATTGCGGTGGTCGATAAGCAACTGCGGTTGGTGGCTTGGAATCAGCGTTATCTCGAACTGTTTACCTTTCCTGCCGGCTTGATCCAAGTGGGTAGGCCGATTGCCGATGTAATCCGTCATAATGCCCAGTGCGGCTTGTGCGGTCCTGGCGATCCTGAAGAGCACGTGCGCCGCCGGGTTTATCATTTGGAGCAAGGCACGCGGCACACCTCATCGCGGGTTCGTCCAGACGGACGCGTGATCGAAGTGCAAGGTAACCCAATGCCCGGTGGCGGTTTTGTGATGAGCTTTACCGATATTACCGTGTTCCGCGATGCTGAGCAGGCGCTAAAAGATGCCAATGAAACCTTGGAAGAGCGGGTAAAGGAGCGCACTCAAGAGCTTGAGCAGTTAAACAAAAAGTTGGTGGCAGCCACACAGCGTTCTGAGCTTGAGTCTCAGTCTAAATCGCGCTTTTTAGCCGCGGTGAGTCATGACTTAATGCAACCTCTCAATGCGGCGCGCTTATTTGCGTCGTCGTTATCTGAAGTCGCGCGTGAGCCGGAGACCAAGCAGCTTTCGCAGCATATCGAGAGTGCGTTAGGCGCGGCCGAAGATTTGATCGGAGATTTGCTCGATATCTCGCGTCTTGAGTCGGGAAAGCTGGATGTGCACGTGCATGGCTTTGCCATTAATGACGTGTTGGCCAACCTCAATGCCGAGTTTAGCGCCTTGGCTAAGCAGCAAGGGATTGAGTTTTCGATGATACCAAGTCAGCTGATTGTGGAGTCGGACCCTAAGTTGCTGCGCCGTGTGGTGCAAAACTTCCTTACCAATGCGTTTCGTTACAACCCTAAAGGCAAAGTGGTACTCGGTGTGCGACGAGTTGGAGGACAAGCGCGAATTGACGTGTGGGATAACGGCGTCGGTATCGACGAAGATAAACAGCAGGAGATCTTTGAGGAGTTTAACCGAGGAAGCCAAGTGCGTTCAGACCAAGGTTTAGGATTAGGGCTGGCGATTTCAAAAGGGATTGCTCACGTGTTGGGACACCAAATCACCATGCGCTCATGGCCAGGCAAAGGCAGTGTGTTTTCGATTACATTGGCACGCAGCGAAAAGGCGGTAGAACCGGTCAAAGCGGTGCCCTCTGCCAGTGTTTCTGATCTTAGCCATCTCAACGTGCTGTGTGTCGATAATGAGCAAGACATTTTGGTGGGTATGGAGAACTTACTCAGCCGCTGGGGTTGTCAGGTGCGTACCGCGGTCGACCTTGTATCGACTTTGCAGCAGATCGATGAACATTGGATGCCCGATGTGATTTTGTCTGATTATCGCTTGGATCATGGACGTACTGGACTTGAAGTATTGCAGCAGTGTCGATTGCGCATGGGAGACAGTTTTATCGGGGTGATCATCAGTGCCGATCGGACCGATGATATGCTCGATGGGATTAAGTCGAATGGGTTTAGTTTTATTCCTAAACCTGTGAAACCACTTAAACTAAGAGCGGTGTTGAATCGGGTTTAGTTTCTAGTCCCTAGTTTCAGGAAAGGGCGTCATTCTGAACAGCGAGGTACGAGCGTGATTCAGAATCTTATTGGTTTACTAGTTCCTAGAGTTGGGTTTCTAGGAACTAGGCTCTCGCTGCTAGGAACGATTAACCAATCGCGTCGAGTTCGGTCAACACTTCTTGTGCCCACTCAATCCAAGCTTGGCGCAGGAGTAGATTTCTGCGCAGGGTTAAACGCTCTAGGCGTTGCTGCTTGTCTAAGGTTGCGGTACTTGGGTAGTAAGCGTTTTCAATCTCTTGATAGTGATTAACCAGCTTGCGTGACTCTTCAACCAGCTCAGCCAGTTGAGCACGGTAAGGCTCTGAGGGTTGCACTGCACAAGCCATCAATTTGGCTGAAAACTCATCACGAACGGTTGGGTGTGCGGTTGGTTGGTCGAACCATTCACCTAAGGCGACGCGACCTGCATCGGTAATCGAATACACCTTACGGTCAGGTTTGCCTTCTTGAGGTTCAAGCACGCACGTGACGAGATTGTTTTGAGCCATTTTATTGAGCTCACGGTAGACTTGCTGGTGGCTTGCTTTCCAGAAGTAACCAATGGTGGCAGAAAATTCTTTAGTGATATCGTACCCGGTCGCATCACGGGTGCTTAGAACAGTTAAAATAACGTGTGGTAATGACATGTCTTCAATCCAAATGGTCAATAAACTACAAAATTAACCACTCATTACTGTCGTGCTTCTTTAGGCACTGATCATCAGTAGTACAAGTGGCACCAACAAAGTTGGTCATGTCACCTTATAAAGCCGTGTTTATCACCTAGGATCGATAATAGGATTATCGAAGGGTTGTGGCGTGTAGATATTATGTAATGCCACAGTGGTCGAGTAGTATATCTAAATAATAAGCATAAAGTAGAATAGATGGACAAAATAGACCAAAAAACTGATAAAACTCTCAATTGCTTTTATTTTTTGGTTGGTTATGTTGCCAAGTGGTTTTAAATGTCTTTTCTGGGGTAAGAATAACTGGTTTTGGTGCGATGGTGTTGCAAGGAAAAAGGTTGATGCCTGCGCATCAACCTTGTTGTGTTTAGGGGGTATCCAGGCGATTAACCGGTGTTACGCATACCTGCTGCAATACCTGCGATGGTGACCATCAAGGCTTCTTCGAGTTCAGGAGAGGCGGTGTCACTCTGACGGGTACGATAGAGTAGCTCAGCTTGCAACATGTTCAAAGGCTCAACATAGATGTTGCGTAAACGAATCGACTCTTGACCCCAAGGGTCGCTCTGCATCAAGTTCTCGTTGTTCTCGACGTTGAGCACCGCTTTGATGTCCTTTTGCAACTGCTCACGCAGACGATCGCCGAGAGGTTGCAGTTTTGGCTCAACCAGACGCTCATCGTAGTAGCGAGAGATTTCCATATTACACTTGGTGTAAACCATCTCTAGCATACCTAGGCGAGTGGAGAAAAATGGCCATTCGCGACACATCTCTTCCAGTAGCGCTTGGTGTCCTTTATCAATCGAGTATTGAATCGCTTCACCAGCACCGAGCCAAGCAGGCAGAACCAAGCGGTTTTGGCTCCACGAGAAGATCCATGGAATCGCACGCAAGCTCTCGACACCGCCATTGGGGTTACGCTTAGCGGGGCGAGATCCGAGCGGCAGTTTACCTAGCTCAAGCTCTGGCGTGGCTTGGCGGAAGTAAGGCACGAAATCAGGCTCGCCTCGAACGACATTGCGGTAAGACTCACAGCTCACTTCAGACAGGACGTTCATCAGATCGCGCCACTCTTGCTTTGGCTCCGGCGGCGGCAGAAGGTTGGCTTCCAAAATGGCGCTGGCGTAAAGGTTAAAGCTATTGACCGCCACTTCAGGTAAGCCAAGCTTAAAGCGAATCATCTCGCCCTGTTCGGTGACACGTAAGCCGCCTTTTAAGCTCTTTGGTGGCTGAGACAGCAATGCAGCATGTGCAGGCGCACCACCGCGGCCGATAGTACCGCCGCGACCGTGGAATAGCGTTAGCTCGACGCCTTCTTCTTCCGCGACTTTAACTAAAGACTCCATCGCATGGTATTGCGCCCAGCCCGCCGACATCACACCAGCGTCTTTGGCAGAATCCGAGTAGCCAATCATGACCATTTGATGGTTTTGAATAAAGCCACGGTAGAGGTCGATGCCCATCAGCTGTTTCACCACCGCTTCGGCGTTGTTGAGATCGTCCAAGGTCTCAAACAGTGGGCACACATCCATACGGTAAGGACAGCCCGACTCTTGTAGTAGCAAGTGTACCGCCAGAACATCGGAGGCAGTACGAGCCATTGAAATCACGTAAGCGCCAAACGCTTCACGTGGTTGAGCGGCAATAATCTTACAGGTATCCAGTACTTCCTGTACTGGCTCTGATGGTTGCCAGTCGCGTGGAAGTAGCGGTCGTTTCGATGCTAGCTCGTTGGTTAGGAAAGCGATCTTATCTTGCTCGCTCCACTGGTCGTAATCACCAATGCCTAGGTAGCGGGTTAGCTCAGACAGCACATCCGAATGACGAGTACTCTCTTGACGGATATCAAGTCGAACCAAGTGGATGCCGAACGCTTTAATACGACGCAGGGTATCGAGTAGTGAACCGTCAGCGATGATGCCCATTCCGCATTCGTGCAGCGATTGGTAACACGCGTAAAGCGGCTCCCATAGTTGCTCGACCCGTTGCAGTGGCGCTTTCACTGCCAGTTTCTGGCCAAGGATTTTCGCGTCGAGGATCTCTTTAGTTTCGTCGAGTAGCGCACGTAGTTCTTTCAACACCGCGCGATACGGTTCGTGTTGGTCGTCTCCCGCAAGGGCACGAACCGCATCGTTGCATTGCGTCATCGACAGCTCATTGACCAGCTCGTTGATGTCACCAAGATAGAGATCTGCGGCTTTCCAGCGAGACAGCAGCAAGACTTCACGGGTAATAGTGTGCGTGACGAATGGGTTACCGTCGCGGTCGCCACCCATCCAAGATGAGAAATGCACTGGGCGCGCATCAATAGGCAACCCTTCACCAAGATAACCTTCTAGGCGCTCATCCAGCTCACGCAAGAAGTCAGGTACCGCTTCCCACAGTGAGTTCTCAACCACAGCGAAGCCCCATTTGGCTTCATCAAGCGGAGTTGGGCGTTGCTGGCGGATGGTATCTGAGTGCCAGCTCTGAGCAATGAGCTGCTCCAGACGGCGTTCTGTCTTGTGTCGCTCTTTGACGGAAAGATCGCCCAGCTCAAGCTTAGATAGACACTTATTGATCTTAACCAGCTTGTGAATCATGGTGCGACGAGTGATTTCTGTCGGGTGAGCAGTCAACACCAGCTCGATATTTAGATCACGAACTGCCTGAGCGGTATCAAGCTTACTGATGTTGTTTTGGCCAAGTTTGGCAAACAGCGTATTGATGGCGTCAGGCTCACACACATGCGCGTCACAGTGACGTGAAATGGTGTGGTACTGCTCGGCCATGTTGGTCAGATTGAGAAACTGGTTAAAGGCATGAGCCACCGGAGTGAGCTGATCATTAGGCAGGCTCTTGATCTCATCTATCAAGCTTTCGCGGTCTTGTTGATTGCCTGCGAGCGCCGATTTGGAGAGTTTACGAATGGTTTCTACTTTCTCTAGAAGTACCTCACCATGTGCGTCCTTAATGGTGTTGCCGAGCAAATGCCCGAGCATGCTGACATTGCTTCTGAGTGCAGAGTATTTCTCGTTCATTATCATCCTGCCTTGTAAAAAAATTACATCCAATGTTCCTTGTTAGGTAGACAATCTAGCGAAAAATGTCGCAGCGAGTCAAATACTGTAGGCTAAGTTTGCAAATATTGTGCAAGTGAATGTAACGCATTGCATGTGTTGATATTGACTAAATATGTTGAAACTTTCTTACAGAACGGACGGTATCCCTACAGAGTACTTCGCTCCGAGATCGGGCTTCGCCCTGCGAGAGCTTAGAAGGAACTTCGTCCTCAGAGACATGGGGCCAGATTGCGAGCGGATAGAATCTTGAGTGTGAAAAATATTGACAGTATGTGCCTCTGCAAAGAGACACTAATCTCGCCTCTCGCCTCTCGCCTCTCGCCTCTCGCCTCTCGCCTCTAAAAACAATATTTATGCATCGCTTTTGCCAGAACATCGATAGTCGGGTCAATGTACTCGAACGCCAGATACTCGTCAGGTTGATGAGCCTGATCAATCGATCCGGGCCCGAGGACCAGAGTTGGACACAACTGCTGGAGGAACGGGGCTTCGGTGCAGTAGTTGACGGTTTGCGACTCGATGCCACAGATTTCCTCTACGCCGTCAATAAAAGGGTGGTCGTGTTGACACTCATAACCCGGAATTGGCTCATGCAGTGGCGTGATCGATACGCGCCCTGGCCATTTGGCTTCGACTTCTTTAAGCGCACCGCGCAGCATGTTGTCTAGGCCATCTAAACTGATACCCGGCAGAGGACGTACGTCATAGTGCAGCTCACAGCAACCACAAATACGGTTGGCACTGTCACCACCGTGAATGTGGCCTAGGTTAAGGGTCGGGCTCGGAATGGCAAAGCCAGGGTGATGGTACTCTTTGATCAGTTTGTCACGCAGTTGCATCAGAGCGAACAGCACCTCATGCATGATTTCTATCGCATTCACGCCGAGTGCAGGATCAGACGAGTGGCCTGACTTTCCGGTCACTCGCACAGCATTGGCTACGTGGCCTTTGTGGCCGCGAATCGGCACCAGACTGGTGGGCTCACCAATAATGCAGTAATCCGGTTTGAACGGAGCGTTGTCGGTGAAATGACGTGCGCCGAGCATGGTGGTCTCTTCATCGCAGGTGGCCAGTATATATAGAGGCTTGGTCTGCTGACTCCAATCGACCTTTTTAACCGCTTCAATAATAAAAGCAAAGAAACCTTTCATATCGGCGGTGCCTAAACCATAAAACCGGTTGTTGGCCTCGGTCAACGCATGGGGCTCATAGGTCCAACGCCCTTGGTCGAAGGGAACGGTGTCGCTGTGACCGGCAAGCAGCAGTCCACCTTCGCCAGCGCCTTTTTTGGCAATCAGGTTAAATTTGCCCGCTTCTACTTCGGTTAGATTCACTTCAAAGCCGATGTCTTTAAGCCAAGTAGCCAGCTTTTCAATTACTTGGGCGTTGCCTTCATCCCAACTAGGGTCAGTCGAGCTAATTGAAGAGGTCGAGATTAGGCCGCGGTAGACCTCTAGAAAGCTTGGTAATTGCATAATTAGTTTACATTCCCTGTTGACAGATTTCGGTTAAGAAGGTAAAACACATATTAAATCACTTTTATTGAATAAAAAACCAATAAAAGGCGAATAATTTAAATTAATAGTCACTATGAGAGTGGCGATTTTGAGTCAAATATGGATGTCTGAGATGCTTAAAACCACAATCATCGGCGCAAGCGGATACACCGGAGCAGAACTTGCTCTGATGGTGCACAAACACTCAAAGCTTACGCTAACAGGTTTGTATGTGTCCGCCAACAGTGTTGATGCTGGGAAAGATATCTCACAGCTGCACGGCAAGTTGGCCGGGCAGCTTTCTCATATCGTTGAAGCATTAAATGACGTGGTCAGTGTTGCCGAGCAGTGTGATGTGGTGTTTTTGGCTACCGCGCATGAAGTCAGCCACGATTTAGCGCCAATCTTCCTTGAACATGGTTGTCAGGTATTCGACTTATCGGGCGCGTTTCGTGTGCAACAAGATGGCTTCTACAGTGAGTTTTACGGCTTTGAACACCAGCATGCCGCTTGGTTAGACCAAGCAGAGTATGGATTAGCCGAATGGAACAGCGAAGGGATCAAACAGAGTGCTTTGATCGCCGTTCCGGGCTGTTACCCAACCGCTTCGCAACTGGCAATCAAACCTTTGCTTGCACAACAGTTGATTGATACCCAGCAGTGGCCGGTGATCAACGCCACCAGTGGTGTGTCTGGCGCTGGGCGTAAAGCCTCGATGACCAATAGCTTTTGTGAAGTGAGCTTGCAGCCTTATGGCGTATTTAATCATCGTCACCAACCTGAAATCGCCAATCATTTAGGGACTCAGGTTATTTTTACTCCTCACTTAGGCAACTTTAAGCGCGGTATTTTGGCCACGATTACCATGAAGTTGGCGCCGGGCGTGAGCGAATCTCAAGTGGACGCGGCGTTCAATCAAGCTTATCAAGATAAACCGGCAGTGCGTTTACTCGCTGATGCTCTGCCTAAGTTACATAATGTTGAAAATACGCCTTTCTGCGATATCGGCTGGAAGGTTCAAGGTGAGCATATCATCGTGGTATCTGCGATTGATAACTTACTTAAAGGTGCATCAAGTCAAGCGATGCAATGTTTAAACATCCACTACGGATTCCCAGAGCTATCTGCTCTTGTGTAGTTAAAGAGCAGCAAGGAACAAGTGATGACAGATAACAATCTTACTCCATTAGTGATCAAATTAGGCGGTGCTGCACTGTCGTGTACTGAGACGTTAAGCCAGGTATTTGGTGCGATTGCCCAATACCAAAAGCAAGCTCAGCGACGAATTGTGATCGTCCACGGGGGAGGTTATCTGGTGGACGATCTCATGGCTCAACTGCAACTTAAAACGGTCAAGAAAGACGGTTTGAGAGTGACGCCGTATGAGCAAATCCCAGTGATAGCGGGAGCCTTAGCCGGAACAGCCAATAAGATGCTGCAGGGGCAAGCGATTAAAGATGGCCTGAATGCGGTGGGCTTAAGTCTTGCCGATGGTGGCTTATGTCACGTGCAAGAGCTCGACCCTGAGCTAGGTGCGGTAGGCAAAGCGACGCCAGGTAACTCGACGGTGTTGCAAGCGATACTCAGTACGGGTGCGCTGCCGATCATCAGTTCCATTGGGCTAACAGAGCAAGGACAGATGATGAACGTCAATGCGGATCAGGCTGCGGTTGCGGTCGCTGGTGCCCTCGACGCTGAATTGGTTCTGCTATCTGATGTCAGCGGAGTGCTGGACGGAAAAGGCCACTTAATTAAAAGCCTGGATGAGAAGCAGGCGCAGAGCCTCATCAATGGTCATGTGATCACCGATGGGATGATTGTCAAAGTCAACGCTGCACTCGAGGCGGCCAATGACTTAGGGCGTCCGATTGAAGTGGCGACATGGCGATACCCAGAGAAGCTCGCTGAACTGTTTGCCGGGCAAAGCATCGGTACTCAGTTTTTGCCTAAGGCATAAAGTCGCAACAAATTTCACGTTAGCGCTTAGGCGCTAGCGATACAGATTAAACATAGGAAGTACCCGTAGCACTGACCGCCAAGCGCAGCGCCGGGATTTGGAGAAAAGAAAATGAGCAAAGTTCAAGTAAATAAAGTAGTTGTCGCATACTCTGGCGGTCTGGATACCTCAGTGATCATTCCATGGCTGAAAGAGAACTATGACTGTGAAGTCGTGGCCTTCGTTGCCGATGTGGGTCAAGGTGAAGAAGAGCTGGCCGGCATTGAAGAGAAAGCCAAAGCATCAGGTGCCTCTGAGTGTTACATCGCCGACTTGAAAGAAGAGATGGTGGCCGATTACATCTACCCGACGCTAAAAACCGGTGCTTACTACGAGGGTAAGTACTTACTGGGTACGTCCATGGCACGTCCTATTATTGCCAAAGCTCAAGTTGAAGTTGCACGTAAAGTGGGTGCAGATGCCTTATGTCATGGTTGTACTGGTAAAGGTAATGACCAGGTGCGTTTTGAAGGTGCCTTTGCCGCGCTTGCCCCGGATTTGCATGTGATTGCGCCTTGGCGTGAGTGGGACCTCGTTAGCCGTGAAGAGTGTCTAGATTACCTTGCGGAGCGTAATATTCCTTGTACTGCCTCTCTGACCAAAATTTATTCACGCGACGCTAATGCATGGCACATCTCTACCGAAGGCGGCGTGTTGGAAGAAACTTGGAATGCGCCAAACGAAGATTGCTGGGCTTGGACGGTTGACCCTGAGCAAGCACCGAATGAAGCAGAATATGTAACACTGAAAGTAGCAAAAGGCGAAGTCGTTGCGGTAGACGGAGAAACCATGACTCCGTATAACGCGTTGGTTTACCTAAACGACAAAGGTGCGAAGCACGGTATTGGTCGTATCGATATTGTTGAGAACCGTTTAGTTGGGATGAAGTCTCGTGGCTGTTACGAAACCCCAGGAGGCACCATCATGATGGAAGCTTTGCGCGCGGTTGAGCAACTGGTGCTGGATAAAACCGCATTTGAGTTCCGTGAAGAGTTGGGCGTAAAAGCATCGCACCTAGTCTACGATGGCCGTTGGTTCACTCCACTGTGTAAGTCCATTATGGCAGCGGCTGAAGAACTGGCGAAAGACGTCAATGGCGAAGTCGTGGTCAAACTCTACAAAGGCATGGCAACGGTAACGCAAAAACGTTCGGAAAACAGCTTGTACTGTGAGCAGTTCGCGACCTTTGGTGAAGACGAAGTGTACGATCAGAGCCATGCAGAAGGCTTTATCCGTCTTTACTCGCTTTCAAGCCGTATCCGTGCGCTGAATAGTCTGAAGAAATAGTCAAACGCTCGATAAACGATAAAAGCCCACTTGCTATGCAAGTGGGCTTTTTCTATTAGGGCTAGATAGCCGACGACTTAAATATTTATCATGAATAAATATGTAAAAATAATGAATTTATACTTTATTTTTGTGTTGTTTTGCCGTAAGTTTGAACCATCATACAATACTGGATTTAATCCAGAGTCAATCAGAGCAATATCACACTTCGCATTACGAGCGAATATTGGTAATCAGGAGAAACGCGATGGCATTATGGGGCGGAAGATTTACCCAAGCAGCAGATACAAGATTCAAAGAATTTAACGATTCGTTGCGCTTCGATTACCGATTGGCTGAGCAAGATATCGTGGGCTCTATCGCATGGTCAAAAGCGTTATTCTCTGTCGATGTGCTAAACGAAGAAGAGCAGCAAAAGCTAGAGCTTGCACTGAATGAGCTGAAATTAGAGGTGATGGAAGACCCGCACCAAATCTTGCGTTCAGACGCTGAAGATATCCACTCTTGGGTTGAGCAGCAGTTGATCAGCAAAGTCGGCGATTTAGGCAAAAAGCTGCACACAGGCCGTTCGCGTAATGATCAGGTGGCAACCGACCTTAAGCTTTGGTGTCGTCAACAGGGTCAACAACTGCTGATGGCGCTGGATCGTCTGCAAGCTCAGATGGTGGCGGTGGCGAAGCAGCATCAAACCACAGTGTTACCTGGTTACACCCATTTACAACGCGCCCAGCCGGTGACATTTGCCCATTGGTGTTTAGCCTATGTCGAAATGTTCGAGCGTGACTACTCACGTTTAGATGATGCGATCAAACGTCTCGATACCTGCCCACTAGGCTCGGGGGCATTGGCCGGTACTGCTTATCCGATTGACCGTGAAAAAGTGGCGCATAACTTAGGGTTTCGCCGCGCAACCCGCAACTCGCTCGACTCTGTGTCTGATCGCGATCATGTGATGGAGCTGATGTCGGTGGCCTCTATCTCGATGTTGCACCTGTCGCGTCTTGCCGAAGATATGATTTTCTACAACTCAGGAGAGTCTAACTTTATTGAGTTGGCTGATACGGTCACGTCAGGATCTTCATTGATGCCGCAGAAGAAAAACCCAGATGCGTTGGAGCTTATCCGTGGTAAAACAGGTCGTGTCTACGGCTCATTGGCCGCAATGATGATGACAGTCAAAGCCCTACCTCTTGCCTACAACAAAGATATGCAAGAAGACAAAGAAGGGCTGTTTGACGCGCTGGATACCTGGAACGACTGTATGGAAATGGCGGCGCTGTGCTTTGATGGCATTAAGGTCAATCAGGAGCGCACTTTGGAAGCGGCGAAGCAAGGTTATGCGAACGCGACTGAACTTGCCGATTACCTGGTGGCGAAAGGCATTCCATTCCGTGAAGCGCACCATATTGTTGGTGTCGCTGTGGTCGGAGCCATTGCCAAAGGGTGTGCACTTGAAGAACTCTCTATCGCAGAACTGAAAGAGTTCTCTGAGGTGATTGAAGAGGATGTCTACGCCATTCTGACCATTGAATCATGTCTAGAAAAACGCAGTGCTTTGGGTGGGGTTTCACCTAAACAAGTTGCCCACGCAGTTGAGCAAGCGGAAGGACGTTTAATCAAGCGTGATACCTCGGCAGTGAAAGTACGCCCTGCACGTTTGACAGATATCGAAGCACTTGAGGGCATGGTTACCTACTGGGCCAACATGGGAGAAAACTTGCCTCGTTCTCGCAGTGAGCTTGTTCGTGATATTGGTTCATTTGCGGTAGCAGAGCATCATGGAGAAGTCACAGGTTGCGCCTCACTCTATGTGTATGACTCCGGTTTAGCTGAAATCCGCTCTTTGGGGGTTGAGGCTGGCTGGCAAGGTCAAGGACAAGGAACGGCAATCGTGCAGTACTTGGTTGAAAAAGCCCGTCAGATGGCGATCAAAAAGGTGTTTGTCTTAACTCGCACCCCTGAGTTCTTTATGAAGCAGGCGTTTCTACCTACTTCAAAATCGCTGTTGCCAGAAAAGGTACTCAAAGACTGTGAGCAGTGTCCACGTCAACACGCTTGTGATGAAGTTGCGTTGGAAGTGAATCTCGTGGAGCAAGCGATCGTTCGAGTTAACGTTGCGTAATTAATTGAATATCAAAGTGAACAATAAAAGATCAAAAAAGATCGATTTTATTGGGAACTAGTGAGAAGAAGCTCGGTCTATTAAAGTACCACTGCTTTTTCTTAGAAGAATCTAAGAAGGCCCCAAACCAGATATTGGTATTGGGGCTTTTTTTATGGTCGAAACTCAACCACTTATCTCATTCGTCCAACTTTCCGTTACGTCGCTTCCACGGCAAAATGACAAACCGCATCCATAGGTGCAGAAACAACAGGGCGTTGAATGCGAAACCGGCAAAGATCAAAGCGATCGACTCGATACTCTGTGGATTATCACGATAGAGCCACCACCAAACGATCCAGCACAGCACAGAAAGCACCGTCAGTTGATCCATGCAGCGTTGACAGCGGCCTATCTTTTTCCAAAACCAGTGGGAACGGCAGTCTCGACAGCTCATACGGTGACTCATAGTGGGAACGATATGCTTGATAATAGAAAAGCGCTCGCCGATTGGCGAGCGCTTTGTTTCACTTAGTAGACGGGTTACTTAGCCTAGAAATGCTTCCAACTCTTCACTACCACCGATGTGTTTACCACCAATAAAGACTTGCGGCACGGTAGAGCGGCCTGAAATTGCACGTAAACTAACGGTTGTCGCATCTTTACCTAGCACAACCTCTTCATACTGAAGGCCGTGATCAATCAGGTTTTGCTTCGCCTTGTTACAGAACGGACACCCTGGTTTAGTGAACACAGTGATTGATTCTTGTGTTTTGTAGTCTGGCGCAATGTAGCTGAGCATAGTATCGGCATCAGACACTTTGAACGGGTCGCCTGGCTCATTAGGCTCAATGAACATTTTTTCTACGACGCCGTTTTTCACTAGCATGCTGTAACGCCATGAACGTTTGCCAAAACCTAAGTCGTTTTTGTCAACCAGCATCCCCATGCCATCCGTGAACTCACCGTTGCCGTCTGGAATAAAGGTGATGTTTTCTGCTTCCTGATCTTGCTTCCAAGCGTTCATCACGAAGGTATCGTTAACCGAGACACACAGGATCTCGTCCACACCGTGCTCTTTGAACACAGGGAACAGCTCGTTGTAGCGAGGTAAGTGGCTTGATGAACAGGTCGGAGTAAACGCGCCGGGTAAGCTAAACACAATCACTGTTTTGTCTTTGAACAACTCTTCAGTGCTGACGTTAACCCAAGCGTCACCTTGACGAGTTGGAAAAGTTACGTTTGGAATGTTCTGACCTTCTTTTGATACCAACATAGATATTTCCTTTAATTTTTAATTACTTGATTTCGAGTCTTATCAGTTTAATCACTGTGCTTCGTTTCGATAAGTGCATTATTCAAGAAATTCTTTGATAGTTACAATCGTTTGATGCTATGGTTTTGATAGATTATTTCTATTGTTTGTAGGAGAGAGCCGCGATGAATATCCGCGATTTTGAGTATTTGGTTGCTTTGGCCGAGCATAAGCATTTTCGCAAAGCCGCAGAAGCTTGTTTCGTCAGCCAACCCACGCTAAGTGGCCAGATTCGAAAACTAGAGGATGAGATCGGTACTGCCCTGCTCGAACGCAGTAGTCGGCGTGTGTTGTTTACCGACGCTGGATTGCAGCTGGTGGATCAAGCGAAACGGGTTCTCTCTGAGGTCAAAACCTTTAAAGATATGGCCAGTGGTCAGGCGGGTGAGATGGTGGGCCCACTGCATATCGGCTTTATTCCTACCGTCGGCCCGTACTTGCTGCCAAAAATTGTACCTATGCTCAAGCAGCGCTTTCCCGAGTTAGAGCTTTACTTACACGAAGCGCAAACCCAACAGTTAGTGCGCCAGCTCGAAGAAGGTAAGCTCGATTGTTTGGTACTGGCTTCAGTGGCTGAAACCGCGCCATTTAAAGAAATCGAAGTGTTCAACGAGCCGTTGAGCATTGCTGTGCCTTGTGACCATGAGTGGGCCTCGCGCGACCAGGTCGATATGCTCGATCTTAACGGCCGTACTGTTTTGGCCTTAGGTGATGGTCATTGCTTGCGCGATCAGGCGCTCGGTTTCTGTTTTGCTGCAGGAGCCAAAGATGACGAGCGGTTTAAAGCCACAAGCCTTGAGACGCTGCGCAATATGGTAGCCGCCGGGGCAGGGATTACGTTGTTGCCACACCTTTCGCTGCCGAAAGAGCAGCAAAAAGATGGGGTGTGTTATGTAAAAGCGGTCAATCCGGTGCCATCTCGCAGCATAGTGTTGGCGTATCGACCAGGCTCACCACTGCGTTCTCGCTTTGAGCAACTCGCGTCTGCAATCAAAGAACAGTTATCCACTGAAATAGCCGGTTAAATAAAAAGAGGTTGATATCGCTATCAACCTCTTTTTTGCTTGTGAATTATACCAAACAGCATAAATATCTGGTCATTCTTGCTGGTTAAAATCGCTGATAGCGTCGTTATAGATTTTGTAGGTAGGTCAACTAGCTAGCTGCAATCTATGCCTTGCTCTCAACGATTTTTCCTGCGCAATTATATGTTCACCTATTTATCCCGTTTGGCATTAGAATAGCTCTTCGCCGCCATCGGACGAGGTGTATATGCTATTGGTTATCTCGTTTTGCACGTACTCCGTCGGCTCAGTGCCTTCCAAAAAGTATTCAAACATTGAGCTTGCATCGAACTTGTTGGTCAATAAACCAGAGTCACGGTCAATTCGCACCCGCACAATCTGCTCAGGTATTGCCTTATCCTTTTCTGGGACACCTTCGAGCGCAATACGCATAAAATCAACCCAAGCTGGCTGTGCGGTTTTGGCCCCGGCTTCAGCGCCCGAAATTTGATCGTTGTCGAGGTTACTGTTTGGCTTAGTGCGGCCAAGATTGCGGTTGTGGTCATCAAATCCAACCCAAGCCACGGCCACCATCCCCGGTCCATAGCCGTTATACCAAGCATCTTTAGAATCATTAGTCGTACCGGTTTTACCGCCGATATCACGACGTTTCAGTTGCTGGGCACGCCAACCTGTACCATTCCAACCTGTGCCTTCGCGCCAATTACCGCCGCCCCAGACGTTGCTGAACATCATCTCCCGCATTAGAAATGCCGTCTGCTCTGAGATCACCTGTGGCGCATAGTTAGGTTGCTCGCTGTCGAGGGCAATGTCTTGTTCGGCAAATTCACCTTGCACAGTATCGCTCGGTTGACAGTCTTGCTGGCAGATGGTTTTTGGTGTTGCTGCGAATTCTAGGTCGCCAAACGGACCTTCGACTCTGTCGATATAGAAAGGCTCGACATAGTAACCTCCATTGGCAAACACTGAATAACCTTGTGCCATCTTGATCGGCGTTAAGCTACCTGCACCGAGGGCAATGGTTTCAGAGCGCGGTACTTGATCGATATCGAAACCGAAACGCGTTAAGTATTCACGGGTTTCATCGAGGCCAACTTCACGCAGCACACGCACTGCCATCACGTTTTTCGATTGCGCCAAACCGATGCGCAGTCGCGTAGGGCCAACATACGTTGGGGGCGAGTTTTTAGGACGCCATGCCGTACCTTGACTCTGATCCCACTGGTTGATGGGAGCATCGTTGATTAACGTAGCGAGGGTCAGGCCTTTATCAATCGCCGCCGAGTAAATAAATGGCTTAATACTCGAGCCGACTTGACGCACCGATTGGGTCGCGCGGTTAAATTTGTTGTGAATAAAGTTAAAGCCACCCACCAGAGACAGCACAGCGCCGTTTTCTGGGTTCATCGCCACAAATGCGGTGTTGGCATTGGGCACCTGACTTAATTGCCAACGGAATTGGCTCTGTTCACCGTCACTGACTTCAACTTGGCGAACCCAAATCTGTTCGCCTTGTGCAAGTACTTGTTGCGCCTTGCTTGGCTCTGGGCCTTGGCGTTCATCGGTTAAGAATTTACGCGCCCATTTAATGCCATCCCAGTCGAGCTGCTGTTCGCCTTGGTTCTTAACCCACACCGTGGCTTGTTTATCCGCCACCTGAATCACCACGGCAGGTATCAACTGGCCGTATGTTGGGACATTGTCGAGGGTCTTTTCTATCTCGGCGTGATCAAAAGGTGTTTGCCCCTCTTTCCACAACACTTTTTCCGCACCGCGGTAACCATGGCGTTCGTCGTACGCCAACAAGTTATTGATGGCCGAATCATTGGCTGCTGCCTGCAGTTTTGAATCGACCGTGGTATAGATGTTCATACCTGAGGTGTAAGCGTCTTCGCCGTAGCGCTCCACCATCCACGCGCGGGCGAGCTCTGCGACATATGGGGCACTTAACTCAATTTCCGCGCCGTGGTAACGAGCGACAATCGCTTCGTTACGCGCTTGGTCATACTCTTGTTGGGTGATGTACTTCTCATCCAGCATACGCAGCAGTACCACATTGCGGCGGTTGGTTGCACGCTCCAAAGAGTAGATAGGGTTCATCGTCGAGGGGGCTTTCGGCATACCCGCCAAGGTGGCCAGTTCACTTAAGCTGAGGTCTTGTAGATCTTTGCCGAAGTAGGTTTGCGCGGCAGCACCAAAGCCGTATGAGCGGTAGCCAAGAAAGATCTTGTTGACGTACAGCTCCATGATCTCTTCTTTGCTCAGCAGTTGCTCAATATGAATGGCAATAAAGATCTCTTTGATTTTACGCATGATCTTCTTCTCGTTAGAGAGGAAGAAGTTACGTGCCAACTGCTGCGTAATGGTACTGGCCCCTTGTTTGGCCGAGCCCGACAGTGCAACTACAACTGCGGCACGCGTAATACCGATAGGGTCGATCCCGGGGTGGTCGTAGAAACGACTGTCTTCCGTTGCGATCAAGGCTTCAATCAGGTGCTGCGGAATCTCATCATAAGCCACCGGAATACGGCGCTTTTCACCAAACTGAGAAATCAGTTTTCCGTCTCGACTATACACCTGCATTGGCGTCTGCAGTTGGACATCTTTTAGCGTCGCTACATCAGGTAGCTCTGGTTTGACATAAAAATAGAAGCCGAAGATGGTACCGACTCCAAGAATTATGCAAATCAATGTGAATAAGAACAGTCGCTTTATGAACTTCACCGGATATTCCCTGATTATTGGGGTTAACTATATGCAAACCCTTGTACTTTAGACCGAATTTTCCAAGCCGTTGGGTTTTACTGCGTGGTTGCGCAAGTTAAACAATGAGCATAGTACGGAGCCAGCTACATGGGTAATGCATTGGTTACAGGCCTAGATATCGGTCGCCACAGTATCAAAGCGGTAGTGATAAAGCCATCCAAGGATGCGTTTGCGCTTGTGAGTTATCGTACCCTGCCCATTGAGGCGGGTATTTTCTCCGATAACCACGGGTTAAATTATCAGAAAATTGTAAAGAAACTCAAAGAACTAAGGAAGTCTTTACCGCTTTTTAATCGCAAAGTTGCGTTTGCAATATCGGACAACGCCGTAATAACTAAAGTATTACAGATAGATAGCCGTTTTAGAGGTTATGAACGAGATTTGGCGATCGAGCAGACTTTTTTGAGTCAATCTGCGCTTGATGCCGAGCCGCTCTGTTTTGATTTTGTGCCGCTTGGCACGCAAAGTGAGAATGGAAAACGCACATATCGCGTATTTGCCACCAAACAAGCGCCGTTGTTGCAATGGCAGACCACAATACGACAAGCCGGCCTAACCCCCATCGGGGCGGATGTGTGTGGTTATGCTCTTAACCACTGCCTGCAGCAAATCCAAGCTACCGATAGTGATAAGCCGCGGTTGCTGATAGACCTTAACTGGAATGGCTGCTCCTTGGTGTTCGCCGACCAGCAGCAAACTCTTTATGCCAATAGTTGGCCACAGGATATCAAGCATCTGGGCTTAACCCCGCTATGCCAGCAGCTACAAACCTTACTGCAACGTTTGATGGTGCAACATAACCAACAGATTGAGGTTATGTGGCTATGTGGTGAGCTGGCTAACTGCCGTAGTAGTGTCGAACAATTGCAGCAATTACTCCAACTAAAAATAGAGACATTGAATCCGCTCTCTTTGTTCACTGACTATCGAGTGACAGAAATCAGTAATAGTTACGCCTTAGCCAGCAGTGTGGCGGTACGTGCTTGCCTGTATCGTCAATCAATGGCAGGAGGGCGGGCGTGTCTGAACTAGTTAATTTATTTCCCTGGCGACAGCAGCAGCGAGCGTATCTGAGGCGTCGCTTCTTGATATTCACTCTGGTTAGTGTGTTGTTGCCGCTGGGATGGCAATTGCAAGTCGAGCACCAGTGGTCTGAGAGGAGACAAGTGATTGAAGCGCGCAGTCAAGATTTGCTCGAGCAGCTCAATCAATTAGACGGTCAACTGATACAGGCCGAGTTCCTTCAGCAACAGCAGCAAACTAACTTGACAAAGTTTAAGCAGCAGCAACAGTTTATTGCCCAGCGCGGCCTTGCAGCTCAAGTGTTGTGGCGCCTCACGCAAGTTCTTCCTGAACATATCTACTTAGATGAGTTGGCTTTGCGTGGTAATCAGATCACCTTAAGTGGCTACAGCGCACAACAGGCACCACTCACCCTGTTGCTTGAGCGTTTTCATCAAACTCAGGTTTTTCACAATGTGGTATTGCACTCGGTGACAGAGCAGCAGTCGCGGCAACGGTTTTCGCTGTCATTGCAATACGTTAGTGCGGTGCAACACCATGAACTTTGACCTTGATACCCTTGCGCAATGGCCATTTCATAAGCAAGTGGCAGCCATCGCGCTGATAACGCTATCTGTCAATGCTGGGTTTGCTGTGTTCAGTCTTCTCCCTTTACACCAACAGTTAGCCACTGCCGATCTGGTGCAGCTTCAACATGCCAATACGCTCAAACAGCAGCAACAACGGCTGAAGTCGTTTCAAGCTGAGTCGTTGGCGACGAGGTCAATGCCATTGATAGACACTCAGCCATCGGCCTCTCTGGTTGTCGCTGAACTGAATCATTTGGCACGTCAGCATCAGTTAGTTGTGCGTCAGTTGGAGTGGGTTGTTGGCGAACAGGGGAGTCGAATTGAGCTCAACTTAGTAGGACGGTTTCAATCGATAGGCGACTTTTGCCAACAGGTAAGCGAGTTGACCAGTTTGGTTCGCATCGACAATGGTCAATGGCAGCAGTTAAATGACCACCACATTAGTTTTCGAGCCCAAGTGCTTGGCGACTGGCGCGAGGAAAGTGATGATGAACCGTAGGGCTTTGGTTTACTGGCTGATGGCGATTAGTACAGCGCTACCGAGCGCCGCTTTCAGCACAGAGCCTCATTCATTTGAGCAGTTAAGAGACCCGTTTTCAGGTTCAGAGCGCGAACGCTCGCCAGTCAATGACTGCGTGTCTGTCACGACAACGCCGCCGTCAGCTATCGTATTGAAGTGGGCTGGCATAGTGACAACGCCAAGCCGCACTCAAGCGATACTGGAGTTGGCCGACGGCCAGTTGGTCAGTGTTGGCGAGGGTGAGGTGCTCGCCTCTCGTTGGAAAATAGCGGCGATTGATCCCCAGCAACTTGAGCTTGTCTTGGTGAATGTAACGGCTACGGAGTGTGGTGAACAAGCCATCATATTGGAGTTTGGAGGATGAGTGACTGGCGCAAAATGGCGCAAGTCATCACGACTTGTTCCTACCTACTTCTCTTCAATTGGATGTTGCTTTCTACTTGCTTCGCCACAGAGCAAGGCGACAGCGCGTCACTCTCTCACCATAGGTTGTCATTTAACTTCCAAGATATCTCTGTGCGCCAAGCGCTGCGAATTATTGCCGATAGTCAAAATATCAATATTGCCATTGCTCACTCCGTTGAGGGCCAATTGACGTTGCGTTTGAACCAAGTCACAGGGCAACAAGCACTTGATACCATTGTTGAGATGCAAGGCTTGCAGCAGCAGGTTAAGCAAGGCGTAGTGATGATCTCACCCAAGGTGCCAAGCGCAGCATTAGGCCGGGATCTGACCACTTCGATGATAGCGCTGCAATATGCTGACGCCAGCGAACTGGCCCAGGTGTTACAGGGAGAGCAAGGGGTTGGGTTGTTGTCTGAACGCGGTGCAGTGAGCGTGGATAAGCGCACCAATGTGATTCTAGTTCGCGACTTGGCGGACAATATAGCCGCAGCGCGTGAGATGGTGGCGATGCTTGATGTGCCAGTAAAGCAGGTGCAAATAGAAGCGCGTATTGTCACCATTAATCAGGGCAACTTAGAGGCGCTAGGTGTGCGTTGGGGGATCAGTCATTCAGGGCGCCATGGTCAGGTTGGCGGCACGATTGAAGACCTTAACCTTGATTCAGCCAGCATTGATCAGCAGTTAAACGTCAACCTCGCTGCCCAAGCGGTTAACGCAGCGTCGATAGCTTTTCAAATCGCCAAACTCGGGTCCGATACCTTACTCGATCTCGAACTGTCGGCGTTGCAGCGTGAATCTAAAGCAGAGGTCATTTCAAGTCCGAGCTTGATGACCACACACAAGCAAGCGGCCTTCATCGAGCAAGGAACGGAGATTCCTTATCTTGAGTCATCGTCGAGCGGAGCGACCAACGTCGCCTTCAAAAAAGCCGTATTGAGCCTTAAAGTGACGCCGCAAATCACGCCTAACAACCAGGTCATTCTTGACCTCAATGTTACCCAAGACCGGCCCGGAGATGTGGTCAATACCGGTACCGGAGAAGCGGTGGCGATCGATACACAACGAATCGGTACCCAAGTGTTGGTCGAAAGTGGGCAAACCATAGTACTCGGAGGGATTTTCCAACACAGCGTACTTGAAAGTGTTGATAAAGTGCCCTTACTCGGTGATATACCGTTGCTTGGTGGCTTATTTCGCCGAACTTACCAAAAAATTGGCAAGCGTGAGCTGGTGGTTTTTGTTACACCGAAAGTCATCACTGAGTTTAGTGAATAAAAATAAATTTGCATTACTGCCACCTTATCTAGATAATTTCGGGTCTTATCACGAATTATCTGTGAGGAATAGGTGCCACAAGCATCTCCATTGCTGGTTTTACACCGGCTTTTCTTGTGGCGATGTCATTGAATTAACGTTGTAAATTACTGCTAAACATGGCTGAGAAACGCAATATTTTCCTTGTTGGCCCTATGGGTGCCGGCAAAAGCACAATTGGTAGACATTTAGCTCAACAGCTGCATATGGAGTTTGTTGACTCGGATACCGTAATTGAAGAGCGCACTGGCGCAGATATCGCTTGGGTATTTGACGTCGAGGGTGAAGAAGGCTTCCGTGATCGCGAGGAAAAAGTGATTAACGACCTGACCGAGGAGCAAGGCATCGTGCTTGCTACAGGTGGTGGTTCAATCATGAGCAAAGAAAACCGCAATCGTCTTTCTGCACGCGGTATTGTTGTGTACCTAGAGACAACAATTGAAAAACAACTTGCTCGAACCAATCGCGACAAGAAGCGTCCATTGCTACAAACTGATAATCCACGTGAAGTGTTAGAAGCCTTGGCTGAACAACGCAACCCACTTTACGAAGAAATTGCGGATTACACAGTACGTACAGACGATCAAAGTGCAAAAGTGGTAGCCAACCAGATCGTAAAAATGCTAGAAGAACGTTAAGACTTTTTGCATTTGGAGAATACCCATGGAACGGATTACGGTCAGCTTAGATGAGCGTAGCTATCCAATCTCAATTGGCGCCGGATTATTTAATGATCCGGCCCACCTTTCTTTCTTAACCGCAAAACAAAAAGTGGTGGTGATTTCCAATGTCACGGTAGCGCCACTATATGCGGACAAAATCCTCGCGATTCTTGAGCAAATTGGTTGCCAAGCCTCACTGTTAGAGCTGCCGGACGGCGAACAATACAAAACCTTAGACACCTTTAATACGGTCATGAGCTATCTGCTTGAAGGTAATTACGCGCGTGATGTGGTGGTGATTGCTTTGGGGGGAGGCGTGATAGGCGACCTAGTGGGCTTTTCTGCTGCCTGTTACCAGCGCGGTGTCGACTTTATCCAAATTCCGACCACACTGCTTTCACAAGTCGACTCTTCCGTCGGGGGGAAAACCGCGGTTAACCATCCATTGGGCAAGAACATGATTGGCGCTTTCTACCAGCCTAAAGCGGTGGTCATCGATACCGATTGTTTAAAAACGCTACCGACGCGCGAGTTTGCCGCTGGCATGGCAGAAGTGATCAAGTACGGCATTATTTATGATGCCGAGTTCTTTGACTGGCTGGAGCAAAACCTCGACAAGCTGTATCAACTTGATGAACAAGCGCTGACCTATGCCATTGCCCGTTGTTGCCAAATTAAGGCCGAAGTGGTCGCACAAGATGAAAAAGAGTCGGGAATTCGCGCATTGCTGAACCTAGGTCATACATTTGGTCATGCGATTGAAGCTGAGTTAGGTTATGGTAATTGGCTGCACGGTGAAGCAGTGGCTTCTGGCACGGTAATGGCAGCAAAAACTGCGCAGCTTCAAGGGCTTATCACTGAGCAGCAAGTTGAAAGAATTATCTCTATACTGAAAAGAGCGCAGTTGCCAGTACACACTCCATCGTCGATGTCGTTTGCTGATTTCATCAAGCATATGATGCGCGACAAAAAAGTGCTGGCTGGTGAGCTGCGACTGGTATTGCCGACAAGCATTGGGTCGGCAGAGGTCGTCAAAGGCGTGCCTGAGTCGGTGATTGAGCAAGCCATCGATTTTGGACGCACGCTGTAATTCTTGTTGTTAGTAGTACCAATCTAACCTTAGCCTTGTGCTGCTGCGTTAGTTTGGTATTACGCGTATTTTCATTAGGGTAACGCAATGAGTTTGGCGCATGATCCACGCGTATTAGAATTAGATTCACAAGTCGAACTGCTCGAACGTTTGCGGTTGCTGACCAATTTCGGCTCGAATCTGGTTACGGTTGGTGGTGCAAATGGCGCAGGGAAAACTTGGCTTGCACAGCACTATCTTGAAGCGTGGGCGCAAGATAAAAATCAATCTTTGCTGTTGTGTTATCCCAACCAAGACGATGAGCAGCGCCGCTCCACCATTCTCAGTCAGTTGCTCTCTGAATCCTTGTTTAATCCGGCTGATTCTTTAGCTGACTCTTTCTCTCGTTTGATGGAAGGGGAAAGTTGCGATGTATTGATCGTGGTCGACGATGCCCATTTGTTGACTGAGTCATTTATTTCCGAATTGTGGATGTTGGTACTGGAGGCTCAGCTGCAGCCACGCTGGACGGTGAATGTGCTGCTGTTCGCCCAATCGAACAGCCTTGATGCGCTGTTGACTCGGTTGAGTTATGGGCAAGAACATAAGCCAATAGACCTTGAAATTGAATCACTTAGTCAAGATGAAGCGGATCTTTTTTTTGAACATTTGGTGATTCGTTTTGTCGAAGATGACATGGAAAAACGGGTACGCAATGCGTATCGAACAGTGGCTCGTCGTCCGGGCGAAATTATGGCGTTAGGGGATCAGAAAGTGGAAAAAAGGATTATTATCCGCTCAATTGTGGGCTCACCGATTAACATCGCACTGTTGGTGTTGGTTCTATTGTTGGCGATCGGTGGCGGATACTGGTGGATGATGTCGCAACCTTCTCCCGATGACAAAGCCGCACAGATTAATCAAGCGCTGGAGCAGACCGTCATCCCGACGCTGCCAGAAGTCACCCCTGTTGAGGAGCAAGAGGCGAACATCATCGAACCTGCTCCAGTCGAAGATCCGACATTGAGCGATGCAGTCGATGATTCGATGGCGCTACCACCTGATGTGACCGAACAAGTTGAGAGCGTGGGGAATGCCGACGACGATCAACAGCGAGTGGTGATTACCTCGGATGTTGTCGATGCATTGCTTGAAGGCAAAGCGGAGCAGGCTGATACCAGCGCCATTGATCAAGTAGTCGAACAATCGATGCAAGAGGAAAGCCCGGCGTTGGAAGCTGAACCGCAAGCGACAGCTCAAGCGTCAGAGCCTGAGCAACCTGTGGTCATACAGTTCTCTTTCACTAAAGATGAGCTGAAAAGCTTCTCGCCACGCAGTTACACCTTGCAGTTAGCGGCGGTGCAATCGTTAGAGGAGGTGCAAGCCTTCATCGATCAATACCAGCTCGATAACCAAGTATTCATTTACCCTACCGTGCGCAATCAGGTGGATTGGTACATCATCACCTATCAAAATTATCCGACGATTCAAGTCGCCCGCGATGCAGTCCAAGGGCTCTCGGCTGAACTGCAACAGTTGGAGCCTTGGGCGAAATCGTTAAGTCAGGTTCAGCGTGAGATCGACCGAGTCGAGTAATCTTGCAAAATTTAAGCTGCGGAAAATAGCCTGAGTTTCATCGTAAAATATGTTACATTCCGCAGCCTTAATTAGTGGTTGATTAACAGAGCAATAAATGAAGAAGCAGCGGGCCTTCCTGAAATGGGCAGGTGGAAAATACGGACTTGTCGAAGATATTCAGCGTCACTTGCCAGAGGCTCGTAAGCTGGTGGAACCGTTCGTAGGCGCTGGTTCAGTATTCTTGAACACCGATTATGAACAATACTTGCTGGCGGATATCAATCCAGATTTAATCAATCTCTACAATCTGCTTAAGCAGAACCCACAACAGTACATTGCAGAAGCGAAGCGTTGGTTTTGTGCGGATAACAACCGTAAAGAAGCCTACTTGGATATTCGTGCCCAGTTTAACGCCACTGATGACGTGATGTATCGTTCGCTGGCCTTTCTTTATATGAACCGTTTTGGTTTTAATGGTTTGTGCCGTTACAACAAAAAGGGCGGCTTCAATGTGCCTTTTGGTTCGTATAAAAAACCGTATTTCCCCGAAGCCGAACTGGAGTTTTTTGCCGAAAAGGCTAAGAAAGCCACCTTCGTCTGCGAGGGCTACCACGATACGTTCAAGCGCGCGCGCAAAGGGTGTGTGGTGTATTGTGACCCGCCCTATGCTCCGCTGTCGACCACCGCTAATTTTACTTCCTACGCCGGCAATGGCTTTAGTCTTGACGATCAAGCTGCCCTCGCCGATGTGGCGGAAAAGGCTGCGACACAACGCGGCATTCCCGTACTTATCTCTAATCACGACACCACGCTCACTCGTCGTCTTTATCACGGCGCAGAGCTCAATGTGGTCAAAGTGAAGCGAACCATCAGTCGCAACGGCGCCGGACGCAATAAAGTCGACGAATTGTTAGCGCTATTTAAGCCGACTGACGACAAATAATCACATTTCCTCACGCTTGGCTATATTCTTCCCGCTAGCTTAGGTAGAATTGCGCGCAAAATACTCGGTGTCGAGTCTGTTTTTAGCCAATTATTACTAGAGGTCAGGTATGAAAGATTTCCTTATCGCTCCATCTATTCTGTCTGCGGATATGGCTCGCCTTGGCGAGGATGTGGAGAAAGTACTCGCTGCGGGAGCGGACGTGGTTCACTTCGACGTGATGGACAATCACTACGTGCCCAACCTGACTTTTGGAGCGCCAATCTGCCAAGCACTGCGTGACTATGGCATTACCGCGCCGATTGATGTGCATCTCATGGTTAAGCCAGTGGATCGTATCATCCCTGACTTTGCTAAAGCGGGCGCATCTATGATCACCTTTCACGTTGAAGCGTCTGAGCACGTTGACCGCACTCTTCAGCTTATCAAAGAGCACGGCTGTAAAGCGGGTGTTGTACTTAACCCAGCCACGCCTCTGTCGCACCTTGAGTTCATCATGGATAAAGTTGACATGATTCTACTGATGTCTGTTAACCCAGGCTTTGGTGGTCAGTCTTTCATTCCAAAAACGCTTGATAAGCTACGCGCTGTGCGCAAGATGATCGATGAATCTGGCCGCGACATTCGTCTCGAAATTGATGGTGGTGTCAAAGTGGATAACATCAAAGAGATTGCGGAAGCCGGCGCAGACATGTTTGTCGCAGGCTCGGCTATCTTTAATCAGCCTGACTACAAAGCGGTCATTGACCAAATGCGAGCTGAGCTAGCCAAGGTAAACTAATTCAATGAGCAACATTAAATTAATCGCATTCGATTTGGATGGCACGCTACTCGATAGTGTGCCTGACCTCGCTATTGCGGCAGATCAAGCCGCACAAGCACTGGGGTATCCTGCAGTTTCAGAGCAGCAGGTGCGCGATTACGTTGGCAATGGCGCCGACGTATTAATTGGCCGCTCGCTCAGTCGCAGCCTAACCGTCGATCCAAGCTTGTCAGCTGAACTGCTGACTAAGGCCCGTGAGCTGTTCGACGACTACTATGAGCAAAGTGGCCACAAGTTGAGTCACTTATACCCAGCTGTCAAAGAGACTTTAGCCGAGCTACACCAAGCCGGTTTTACCCTCGCTTTAGTGACCAACAAGCCGTCGAAGTTCGTACCGGATGTGCTGGCTAAACATGGTATCGACCACTACTTTTCTGATGTGATTGGTGGCGACACTTTTGCAGAGAAAAAGCCTAACCCAATGGCACTCAATTGGTTGCTCGACAAGCATGGTTGTCAGCCGAGCGAGATGTTGATGGTCGGGGATTCGAGTAACGACATCAAAGCCGCGAAAAATGCCGGTTGCCGTTCATTTGGCCTAACCTATGGCTACAACCACGGCGAGCCGATCGCTGATTCGAAGCCAGACTTTGTCGCCGACAGCATTGCTGAACTGATCGATGCCGTCGCGGTTTGCGCGTAACGGCGACAAAAGATCTTCCAAAATACTCGTTAATGAGTACACTGAGAAAACCGCGCACACCGAGCTGCGCGGTTTTTTACTATTAATTTTAAGAAGTCAAAGGAATCATTCTAATGAGCAAACCCATCGTATTGAGTGGTGTTCAACCGTCAGGTGAACTAAGTATCGGTAACTACTTGGGTGCTCTACGTCAATGGCAGCAGATGCAAGACGATTATGATTGCCAGTACTGTGTGGTTGACCTGCATGCGATTACGGTTCGTCAAGACCCTAAAGCGTTGCATGAAGCGACACTGGATGCCCTGGCAATTTGTCTCGCAGTTGGTGTTGATCCGCAAAAGAGCACGCTTTTTGTTCAGTCACATGTACCCGAGCATGCTCAACTTGGTTGGCTTCTTAACTGCTATACCCAGATGGGTGAACTGGGCCGCATGACTCAGTTTAAAGATAAGTCGGCACGTTATTCTAAAGACACCTCTAGCCAATTTGGTGATGTGAATGTCGGCTTGTTTGATTACCCAGTGCTGATGGCGGCGGATATCCTGCTCTACGGTGCACACCAAGTGCCTGTCGGTAGTGACCAGAAGCAGCACCTCGAGTTGGCGCGCGACATCGCTAACCGTTTCAACAATATCTATTCGCCAGAGCAGCCGATTTTCACTGTGCCAGAGCCTTACATCCCGACGGTCAATGCGCGCGTGATGAGCCTGCAAGATGCGACGAAAAAGATGTCCAAGTCAGATGATAACCGTAAGAACGTCATCACTCTGCTGGAAGAGCCTAAATCGATCATCAAGAAGATCAATAAAGCACAAACCGATACCGAGACTCCGCCACGTATCGCCCACGATTGGGACACCAAAGCAGGCATCTCAAACTTGATGGGTTTGTACTCAGCAGCGACGGGCATGAGCTTCGCTGAGATCGAGGCCAAATACCAAGGCGTTGAGATGTACGGCCCGTTCAAGAAAGATGTGGGTGAGGCAGTTGTCGCCATGCTTGAGCCGATCCAAGCGGAATACCATCGTATTCGTGAAGATCGTGCTTATATGGATCAGGTGATGAAGCAGGGCGCAGAAAAAGCGTCGGCTCGTGCTGCTGAAACGCTGAAGAAAGCGTATGAAGCGGTAGGCTTTGTTGCGCGTCCATAGGGCCAGAGCGCTTCGCTTAGAGATTGGGCTTCGCCCTCCGAGAACACTACGTTCCGAGAATCGAGAGCCGACTTCGTCCTTCGAGAGTTGTCCGTTCGTATTCCGAATCCGTAGCGAAGCGTTCCTAAGCAAAAAAGGTTGACGCTTTCACGTCAACCTTCCAAGATTTTCTCGCTTCTCGCTTCTCGCTTCTCGCTTCTCGCTTCTCGCTTCTCGCTTCTCGCTTCTCGCTTCTCGCTTCTCGCTTCTCGCTTCTCGCTTCTCGCTTCTCGCTTCTCGCTTCTCGCTTCTCGCTACTGCGCCCCTGCAAAACCCATTTGACGCCAAGCTTCAAAGGCAATAATTGCGACCGCATTGGATAAGTTGAGGCTGCGCGCATCTGGCATCATCGGAATACGAATGCGCTGCTGCATTGGCATGCTTTCAATCACCTCTGCTGGCAGACCTCGGGTTTCAGGCCCAAACAACAGAACATCGCCTTTTTGGAACTTGGCATCGACATGATGCCCGGTGGTTTTGGTGGTACAAGCGAAAATACGGAACGTTTCGCGCTCTGCGGCTAAGTAATCAAGAAAGGCTTGATAATCTTTATGACGAGTCACCCGCGCTAAGTCGTGATAATCAAGGCCTGCGCGGCGGACTTTCTTCTCTTCTAAATCGAACCCAAGCGGTTCAATTAAGTGTAAGTTAGCCCCACAATTTGCACACAAGCGGATAATATTACCGGTGTTGGGTGCGATTTCGGGCTCATACAGCGCAATATCAAACATGATGTGCTTCTTTTTTTTGCTAGAAAGTAAGGTGGCAAAGTATAAGGCGGTACACGGGCACCGCCAAGTCTTCTATAGTGCTTTCATACCAAACGGGATAAATATCTGGATACCTATTTATCCCGTTTGCTATCACTCTCGCTGTGAGCATTGAGCGGTAACTTGATTTCGACTCTCAGGCCGCCAAGTGGACTTCGACTCGCAGAGATGTGACCGCAGTGTTGGCGAATCGCGTTCTCGGTGATGGTCAGGCCAAGCCCTGTGCCGCCACTGTGTCGGTCGCGCGCGGTGGAAACGCGATAAAAGGGTCTGAAAATCGCTTCGAGTTCGTGGTCCGCGACGCCTTCCCCGTTGTCGTCGACACGGATAACGATGTGTTGTTCAGCGTCAATAAACTCGACGTCCACTCGGTCTTTGCTGTAGCAAATGGCATTGCGTACGACATTGTCCAGGGCGCTCATCAGCAGTTTGGGGTTGCCGGAAATGGTGCGCTCTGGAATCGGCGTGTAAGTCAGGGTTTTCTTGACCTGTTCGGCTTCAAATTGCGCGTCGGATAGAATGGCCTCCCACAAACTACTCATCGGTTGCTGCTCTCGAGTTTGGTGACTATCCAGCTGCATACGAGACAGTTCGAGTAGTTCTCCAATCATCTGTTCTAAGCGCTGCGCTTCGGTGTCGATTCGGGTTAACTCCGGGCTCTCGCCCTGTTTGCGTGTGGCGAGCGCGTTGGCCATTCTGAGTCTGGTCAGTGGCGAGCGCAGCTCATGAGAGATATCAGACAGCAGTCGCTGCTGGCCGCCAATCATCTGATTCACCGCCTCGACCATCTGGTTGAAGCTGGCACCGGCTTGACGAAATTCGCTGGTGCCTTTTTCCAGTTCGGGATCGACCACAAACTCACCTTTCGCCACTCGTTGGGCGGCTCGCTCGAGCTTGCGTGCTGGTTGACTGAGTGCCCAAGCTAGCCAAAGCAGTAGTGGAGTGCTGACCAGCATCACCGCAAACAGCAACTGAAACGGTTTATCAAACATTCTGAGCAAAAAGGGTGGAGGCTGGTTCCACTTGACGCCAACGTAAAAC
Organism: Vibrio sinaloensis; assembly: GCF_023195835.1. Taxonomy (NCBI): domain Bacteria; kingdom Pseudomonadati; phylum Pseudomonadota; class Gammaproteobacteria; order Vibrionales; family Vibrionaceae; genus Vibrio; species Vibrio sinaloensis. The sequence goes on from NZ_CP096199.1 coordinate 232,905, forward strand.
AACAGATCTTGTTCGGCTAATTTAATCGGTAGCGGACCAGCCAGCATATAGTGCCCATAGAGCTTTTGTTTCGGTGGACCGAGTAAGTCGACGCTAGTAATAAAGTTTTGTAGCGCACGGTAACGGAAATCTTTGCGCTCGTTGACGGTGACAATATTGCCTTCTAGGTCGGTAATGAAAAAGCTTGGTCGGTCTTCGCGGTTATGGCGGTCATCTCGACCTGAGCGTCTTGGGTTTTCTAACTGAACCAGTATCCGCGCTAGATTATTTTCATTGGCATAGCGGGACTCAATGCCGGTTTTGACTTCCTCTAGACGCTGAAAGTGGTCGCTGGGAATATCTCGCGCTTTGCGTGGATCTAGGTGAGGCAGCGACAAAACGGCAAACAACACCAACAGCATGGTGAGCCAAAAGATGGCAAAAATACGACCGTAAAGACTGGTAATTTTAGGTAGGCGCATTAATCTTCCTCGACCAAAAGATAGCCGCGCCCGCGTAGCGTTTTAATGCGGGGCTTTCCATCGGCGCGTTCTGGTAATTTTTTGCGTAAATTGGACACATGCATATCAATCGCACGGTCAAATGCAGACAGTCTTTTGCCAAGGACATCGAGACTGAGTACCTCTTTCGTCAGCGTCTGGCCAGGTTTTTGGACAAAATGACTCAGCAGCGCAAACTCGGTTGTGGTCAGTTCGAGCAGTTGCTCTTGGCAGTACGCTTCCTGTTTGCCAGGGAAGATTTTTATATCTTGATAAGCAATGGCATCGCCGTGCTTGCTGGTATTCGCGGCTGGCGCAGTTTGGGTGCGTCGTAATATAGCGCGGATGCGCGCGAGCAGTTCTCGGTCACTGAACGGTTTGGGGAGGTAGTCGTCGGCGCCAAGTTCTAGACCGATCACCCGATCTATCTCCTCTCCTTTCGCGGTCAGCATCAGAACGGGCGTTTGCCAAGTCTCACGCAGGCGTTTGAGCGTCTCCATGCCATTGAGTTTAGGCATCATCACATCGAGGAGGATCAGATCGATCGTCTCATTGAGTGTTGCCAACCCTTGTTCACCATCGTTGGCCTCCGATACCTCAAACCCTTCAAAAGTGAGGACCTCATTGAGCAACGCGGTTAGCTCGGTATCGTCATCAATCAATAATATATGGGCCATAACGGACTCTCTCGCTTATCAGATAGTGAACAGTTTACTGCGAAATGAGCGGTGGATTTAGCATTGTTGTCGCTCTTTACGATTCTTTACGCTCAACATACGTTGCTTTACGCAACAGGTCGTATTCTACACTCAAGCGCTGTGAAGACAGCTCATCCACCAGATAAATTGAAGGGTACGATTATGAAATTAGCAAAAAAAGTAGTATTGGCCGCCGCTGTTCTTCCTTTGGCTTTGGGAACCGCAAGTGCATACGCATTCGGTGGTAAAGACCACAAACGTGGCGGTCCGGGTCAATGTGGCGGTGGTTTCGACCGTGGCATGATGCGCCAACTCGACTTGACCGATGCGCAGCAAGAGCAGTTGAAGCAGATGCGCAGCGAAGGCAAACAGGCGATGAAGGACGAGTTCAAGCAGAACTTCGAAACTCGACAAGCACAAAGAGAAGCGCACCAAGCGCAGATGCAGCAACTGATACTGGCCGATAACTTCGATCAAGCCGCGGCGAATGAGCTAGCGAAACAGATGGTAGAGAAACAGACCGAACGCAAAGTGAAAATGCTGGAAAAGCAGCACCAAATGCTCAGCATTCTAACACCAGAACAGAAAGCGAAGTTTACTGAACTGCAGCAAGAACGAATGGGTAAATGCGCAGAGAAAATGCAACAGCGTTTTAATGACAACGACGCGTAATTAATTGTTTTTATTTGCAAAATGGCGACCTTAGGGTCGCCATTTTTATTCAACGGCTGACGGGTTATACTTAGGCCACGTTTGTTTACTTTTCAAAGCCCTATGAAACAAGAATATGCGCGCTTAGTCACTTTGGCAGCGTGGACTGCGACGATTGTCGCCACGCTACTGTTGGTTGTGAAAGTGGGGGCGTGGTGGACAACGGGGTCGGTGAGCTTATTGGCCTCCTTGATTGATTCGATGCTCGATATTGCCGCCTCCTTGGTCAATTTAGTGGTCGTCCGTTATGCCCTACAGCCTGCTGACCGAGAGCACACCTTTGGTCATGGCAAGGCCGAGTCGCTTGCCGCGTTGGCGCAGGCGATGTTTATTTCTGGCTCGGCGGTGTTTTTAATCCTCAACGGTATCGAGCGTTTCTTTAAGCCCCATGAATTGCAGTCGCCTGAGTATGGCGTGTACGTCAGCCTGTTTGCGTTGGTGGTGACTTTTGCTTTGGTGACCTTTCAAAAGCACGTAGTGAAAAAAACCGGCAGTCAGGCTATTGCGGCAGACTCGCTACATTATCAATCTGATCTGCTGATGAACGGCGCGATTATGGTGGCGCTTGGTTTGAGTTGGTTTGGTATTACTCAAGCGGATGCGATTTTTGCGGTTGGTATCGGTATTTTTATTCTGTTCAGCGCATTCAAAATGGTCAAAGAGGCGACACAAACACTCCTTGATCGCAAACTGCCAGACAGTGAGCTGCGAGATATTCGCGAAACCTGCCTGCAAGTTGAGGGCGTGTTAGGTGTGCATCAACTACGCACCCGGATGTCTGGCCCGACTCGCTTTATTCAATTACACCTAGAGTTGGAAGATAAAATCCCGTTGCTTGAAGCGCATCGAATCTCTGATGCAGTAGAAGACAAACTGCTTGAACTGTTTCCCGGTTCAGATGTACTGATTCATCAAGATCCCTACTCAGTGGTTCTAGGCGCTGAAAAGAAGCAAAAGTCGCAAGATTGGTAACTTTAGGGCCTGTTGACCTTTCGAGCTGATTTTTGCAGCACTTTGTGGGAAATTTATACAAGGCAGAGGCTTTGGCGTGTAGTTGGCCTACATAAAAAGCCGATAACGCAGTAGAAATGAACCACAAAGGCTGCCCGAAGGGTTCGAGCTGGGCGCCCCCGCAAGAATCGTCTTATGCTTTGTTAAGAAGTATTGGCTTAGAATAACTAGGCGACATACTCCTTGCCGCGCCTAAGACGATTCTATCTCGAACAAAATTTAACCACGCAAGGTCAACAGACCCTATTTAAGCGACAAACCGCGACTTATTGACTATCTTTTCAGCGTCAGGATTTTTAAACGGGTTCCTGATATGTATCAATTAAGTAAACGAGCAAAGCTGTAATACTCTTACATAAGTAGAAAAGTTACATAATTTGGTGCAAATTTATCTAGTATTCCTAAGTGGGAAAGGTAACATATTGCCCAATTAAAGGAATTTTGTTGGCCGCTTGTGTGAAAGCTGCTGACGTAAAAATTGAAATAAGATTCCCAAATATCGAGGGTGAGCATGATTAAGAAGATCGGTGTCTTGACAAGTGGCGGTGACGCACCAGGTATGAACGCGGCCGTTCGCGGTGTAGTGCGTACAGCACTGTCTGAAGGACTAGAGGTGTTCGGTGTATTCGATGGTTATTTAGGCCTATACGAAGACCGTATCAAACAACTGGATCGTTCAAGCGTTTCTGATGTGATCAATAAGGGTGGTACTTTCCTAGGTTCGGCGCGTTTCCCTGAGTTTAAAGAAGTGGAAGTTCGTCAAAAAGCGATCGAAAACCTACAAAAGCACGGCATTGAAGCGCTTGTGGTTATCGGTGGTGACGGGTCTTACATGGGTGCGAAGAAGCTGACTGAAATGGGTTACCCATGTATTGGTCTGCCAGGCACGATCGACAACGACATCGCAGGTACTGATTACACTATCGGCTATCTGACAGCACTCAACACGGTCATTGACGCTATCGACCGTCTGCGTGATACCTCTTCGTCTCACCAGCGCATCTCGATCGTTGAGATCATGGGTCGTCACTGTGGTGACTTGACTCTGATGTCAGCGATTGCCGGTGGTTGTGAATACATCATCACTCCGGAAACAGGCCTTGATAAAGAGAAGCTGATTGGTAACATCCAAGACGGCATCGCTAAGGGTAAAAAACACGCGATTATCGCCCTGACTGAGCTGATGATGGACGCCAACGAATTGGCCAAAGAGATCGAAGCGGCAACAGGCCGAGAGACTCGCGCGACAGTGCTAGGCCACATTCAGCGTGGTGGTCGTCCAACTGCGTTTGACCGCGTATTAGCATCACGCATGGGCAACTACGCAGTACACTTGTTGATGGAAGGTCACGGCGGTCGTTGTGTGGGTATCCAGAAAGAGCAACTGGTACACCACGACATCATTGATGCGATCGAAAACATGAAGCGCCCAGTACGCGAAGACCTATACAAGGTTGCAGAAGAGTTGTTCTAAGTGCCTTTGTTTTAAAGTGATTAAAAAAGCCAGTTGGTCTCCCAACTGGCTTTTTGTTTTTCACAACGATCAGTTAACGATCATCGTCGACAGTAAGTAACCGACAGTGGTGGCGCTGATCACGCCGATAAAGCCCGGTAGCAAGAAGCTGTGGTTAAGCACATACTTACCTATTTGCGTTGTGCCCGAGCGGTCAAAGGTTATGGCCGCTAAGTCGCTTGGGTAAAACGGGAAGAAGAAGTAGGCATAACACGCAGGCAGTACACCAATCAGTACCGGCGCAGGAATCCCCATTGCAAAGCCGAGCGGTAACATGATGGTTAGCACCGCAGCTTGGCTCTTCAAAAACACGGAGACCACGAACATCGCGATGGCAAAGGTCCAAGGGTGGGCGGCGACGATATCGCTAACCAAGCTAATGAGATAGGGCTTATGGAAGCTGATGATAGTGTCACTCATCCAAGCGATACCAAAGATGATCACCACCGCCGTCATTCCGGCAATAAAGACATTGCTATGGACGATTTTTTTCGGCTCAACTTTAGTGGTCAGAAGAATCAAGGCACCGACGGAAAGCATCAGGAATTGAATCGCGACCGACATTTTGACCCCTTGTGGCAGTAACGAGAGATCTTTGCCAAACATAGCGACAAAAATCACGGTAACGATACCAGCAAGGAAGATGGTTAAGCCCTTTTTCGCTTGGCTGCCAATCTCACTTTCGGATTCTTGGTCTTGATTGCTGTCGACCAACTGCGCTTTGAACTCAGGGTCTTGGCAGCGCTGAATAAATTCCGCATCTTGATCCAGCTCTTTACCGCGTTTGAGGCTCCAACTACATCCGAGTAGCACCCCGATGAGGGTCGCCGGGATTGTCACCATCAGCACATCACCCAGATGGATATCAAGTTGGTTATCGGCTGCGGTGGCCATCACCACCGCCGCCGCCGCCGCGATAGGGCTGGCGGTAATGCCCATTTGTGATGCGACGGTTGCCATGGCCATCGGCCGCTCTGGACGAATCCCTTTTTTATAGGCGACATCATAGATGACTGGTAGCAGTGGATACACTGAGTGGCCGGTGCCGACAAGTACAGTCAGAGAGTAAGTACACAAAGGGCCGAGAAACACAATTTGGTTCGGATGTTTACGCAGCAAGCGTTCAGCAAAGCGTACCAAGAGCTTGAGACCACCTGTGGCTTCGAGAGTTGCTGAAGCCGCGACCACCGCAAGAATAATCAACATCACGCTGATTGGCGGTGAGCCAGGGGCGATGCCGAATACAAAAGCGAGAATCGACACCCCTAAGCCGCCGAGTAAGCCGAAAGCAATACCACCGTGACGAATGCCGACAAAGATAATCGCCAGTAGCAGCAGCATGTGTATATAGAACATAATCAGTTCCTGCCTGTTATTTGAATTTGCAATCATGCTACTCCAAAACAGGCAGGTCGAAATGTGAAGTAATATGCTTATCTAAACGGTCAAGCTGACTATCGGCGCTTTCTTTGTCGAGAATCAAAATTTACGCCAAGGTATTGATACAGCGTACCTTTTAGTCAACTCTTGGTTGGTGGCGCGATATCTTTCGGCTCTGGAATTTCTGATGCACACCACGACGCAGAGCCTTGATGTGATTCTCTGCACGGTCGACGCCGAGCAATACCGATAGCGCCAACAGGGTAATCACCACCGATTGCTGCAAATAGCCCAAAGCAATCATCATTCCCAATGCGGCTAGCACCCATATGATCGCGGCAGAGGTGACGCCGTGGATCTTGCCTTCCAATGTCATCATCACCCCAGCGCCGAGAAAACCAACACCGGTAATGATCTGACCAAGCACTCGCGCTTGATCGAGCGTATTCGGTGAGAGCGAGACCGCCATCGACATAAAAAAGTAGGTGCCGGAAATGATCAAAATTGAGGTGCGGATTCCGACCGGTTTACCTCGAGTCTGTCTTTCTACACCGATCAAAATACCGTTGATGGCGCAGCAGAGAAGCGCTGGCCAACTAAAAGGACCTAAGTCTAAAAATTGGGCAAAATGTGCTTGCATAGTGACCTCCAAAAGCGCGGAGTATGCACACAAAGCCTGTTGGGCGAAAACAAATAATTTTTGCCTTTATGGTCACGATTGGTAATCGAGGTTTGACCAGGCAACGCGGATAGTTCTGCTGTTTGGTACTCGCTATTCCAAATGCAGATCGAGCGGTGTTTTACTGGCGCGTCCACCGACTTCTCGGGTCAGTTTGGGCACCAAGTAGCCGGATGTTTGTTCAAGCACACCGGTCATGATGGCTTTGGCTTGCTGATCGGAAATAAAAAAGTGAGCCGCGCCTTGTACTTTATCCAGCACATGCATGTAGTAGGGCATGACTCCCGCAGCGAACAGCGCCAAGCTCAGTGCCAGTTGTGCCTCCACACTGTCATTGACGCCTTTCAGCATCACCCCTTGATTGAGCAGTGTCACGCCATGGCGTTTGAGTTGCTCTAACCCGTCGCTCAGCGCTTGGTTAATTTCATTGGCGTGATTGATATGAGTCACCATAATGACTTGCAACCGTGTCTGGGCCAGAATCGCGCATAATGATGGCGTGACACGTGCGGGAATCACCACCGGTAGACGCGAATGAATACGCAGCCGCTGCACGTGGTCAATGCTGGCTATCTGGTCGATGAGCCATTCAAGCTCTTGGTCTTTCGCCATCAGAGGATCGCCACCGGAAAGAATGACCTCATCAATTTCATTGTGTTGGCGAACATAGTCAAGTGCCTGCTGCCAAACCGCTTTTGACCCTTTATTCTCTTGATAAGGAAAGTGACGACGAAAGCAGTAGCGGCAGTTAATTGCACAGCCACTTTTAACGATCATCAGAGCGCGATTACGGTACTTGTGCAGCAATCCCGGTATCGCATTGTTTTGTTCTTCGAGCGGATCGTTTGAGTAGCCGGGGTGTACCTCAAACTCGTCACTGAGCGGCAGCACTTGACGTAACAGTGGGTCAAAAGGATTGCCTTTTTGCATACGCTCAACAAAACTTTGTGGTACGCGCTGAGCAAACAGCTTGCGTGCTTGGAATCCATCTCGCCATGGAGCAGGATCGATATCGAGCTGTTTGAGCAATGCTTCAGGATCAGAGATCCCATTCGCTAGCTGTTGAAGCCAGTTTTGCTCAACAGAATCAACTTTTCGGGTTATGATATGCGGCATTCAATATAGCTCTAATATTTTAAGAGGACAAAATGGCTACTGTTAGCACCAATGAATTTAAAGGCGGTTTGAAACTAATGTTGGATAACGAGCCTTGTGTGATTCTAGAAAATGAATACGTAAAACCAGGCAAAGGCCAAGCGTTCAACCGCGTTAAAATTCGTAAACTTCTTTCTGGTAAAGTGCTAGAGAAGACCTTTAAGTCTGGCGAAACTTGTGAAGTTGCAGACGTTATGGATATCGACCTAGATTATCTCTATAACGACGGCGAATTCTACCACTTTATGAATAATGAAACATTCGAGCAAATCGCCGCAGACGTAAAAGCAGTGGGTGACAATGCGAAATGGTTGGTAGAAAACAACACTTGTATGCTGACACTATGGAATGGCAACCCAATCGTGGTAACGCCACCAAACTTTGTTGAGCTAGAAGTCACCGATACCGATCCAGGCCTAAAAGGTGATACTCAAGGTACGGGTGGCAAGCCTGCAACGCTTTCAACGGGTGCGGTCGTTCGTGTTCCTCTATTCATCTCTATCGGTGAAGTGATCAAGGTAGACACACGTACTGGCGAATACGTAGGCCGTGTTAAATAAGCCTCGCTCAGGTCAAGTTTTAGAAAAAGGTCACTGCGGTGGCCTTTTTTGTTTTTCAGCTTAGGGCTTGATGTGCCACAATTTAACTTCTTCCATAGGCCCCTACACTGGTAGTTATGAAACAGTCTTTTAGAATATGGCTTGATGCCGCGCGCCCGAAAACCTTGCCTTTGGCCTTGGTCTCGATCTTAACGGGTAGTGTATTGGCGTACTCGACACACCGCTTCTCTTTGCTGGTTGCGGCGTTGGGGCTGTTAACCGCCACCCTATTGCAGATCCTGTCTAATTTGGCCAATGATTACGGCGATGCGGTGAAAGGAACGGATAACGATAAACGCTTAGGGCCGCTGCGCGCGATTCAATCCGGAGCGGTATCACCACAAGAGATGAAAAAAGCAATGGCCATCAATGTGGTGTTAACTGTGTTGTCTGGCCTCACTTTGGTCTTATACGCTTTGGATAGTGTGCAAAGCATGTTGGCTTTTATCGGGTTGGGCATATTGGCGATTGTCGCTGCCATTGCCTATACCGTGGGCAATAAGCCCTATGGCTACGTTGGCTTAGGTGATGTCTCGGTATTTCTGTTCTTTGGTCTGCTTGGCGTTGCCGGGACCTATTTTTTGCATACCGGAATGGTCGATGTCAGTTTGATACTACCGGCAGTCGGCTGTGGCCTTCTGGCGGTGGCGGTGTTGAATATCAACAATATGCGCGATATCGAGAATGATCAGCAGTGCGGGAAAAAGACCGTCGCGGTTCGTTTGGGACAAAAACGTGCCAAGCAGTACCATTTCGCCCTTTTAGTTGGCGCTGTGGTGGCCTTTAGCGCTTATTTGATTGAGCAGCCGAGTCCGCTTTGGGTCAGTCTGCCGTTCTTACTGAGTCTATTGGTGACTTACAAGCATGGCAGAGCGGTTTGGCTGGCGGAGAAACCGGCACAGATCGCGCCGATGATGCCTGTCGTGGTTAAATGCTCAATGGTGACTAACTTATTGTTTGTCGGAGTGGTTATAGCTCAAACTCTGGTGAGTTAAATGATGCATGTCATTGCAATGACTTAATCACCCGATATACTCGATTAAGATAACGAACGCTACGGGAAACACGACTATGGAATACAATACCTCTGCCCTATGCGACATCTACTTAGAACAAGTGGATGTGGTTGAGCCCATGTTCAGTAACTTTGGGGGATGTGCATCGTTCGCTGGCCAAATCACCACGGTGAAGTGTTTTGAAGATAACGGTTTGATCCGTGAAATTCTTGAGCAAGATGGCTTGGGCCGTGTGTTGCTTATCGATGGCGGTGGCTCGCTGCGCCGGGCACTGATTGATGCAGAGCTGGCTTCACTCGCCGAAGAGAACGAGTGGGAAGGTATTGTGGTGTATGGGTGTGTGCGTGAAGTCGATGAACTGGAAGATATGAGTATCGGCATTCAGGCATTGGCCTCAATACCGGTTGGGGCGACCAGTCAGGGCGTTGGCGAAGTTGACGTACCGGTCAATTTCGGCGGGGTAACTTTCCTGCCTGAAGACTATCTCTATGCCGATAACACCGGTGTTATTCTTTCACAAGAGCCACTAGACGTGGCACTAGAAATCGAAGAAGAAGACGAACTGGTTGTGGCTGATTAGTACAGTGATATGACCTGATAGGTATCGAGAAACAGCGGCTGTCATGCCGCTGTTTTTTATTGGGCAGTTGCCAGGTAGGTCCGCCGGAGCTTAAGTGCGTACAGGTAGCTACAGATACCACCACAAATGTTGCCCAGTGCGATTCCGACAAACAGCCCTTCAATCTCGTACCATTGAGCACCCAGCCAGGCGCAGGGCAGGGTAAAGAGAAATAGACGCATAAAGCTCCACTGAAATGCTTTGATTGGTTGATGTAAAGCATTCAGCCCTGACACCAGCATCATCATGATCCCTTGAAAGCCGTAACTGAAAGGCACCACCAACAGGTAGTGCCAAAGCAAGTCTTTCACTGCTTGCTCTTGTGAAAACAGCGCCGCCAAAGGGATGCTTAAAGGGACCATCATCACGAAGATGCCTAGTTGAAACACCAGAGAAAAGCGCATGCTAAGAAAGAGTCCGGCAAAGCTACGGGCTGGGCTTTTGGCCCCCATGTTCTGGGCAATAAATGGGGTCAGTGCTGAAGTCAGCGCCATTAATACCAAAATTAGCACCGACTCCACCCTTTGTGCTGCGCCATAGGCAGCGACGGCGGCGGTGCCGTGGGTAGAAAGCATCATCATCAAAATCGCTCCTGATAATGGCGTCAGCGCGTTAGAAAGTGCGGCGGGGGTGCCTATCTTTAAAATCTGTTTCCAGTCGGCAATCAGGTGGACAGGGTTTGGCAACGCCAGCAGTTTTTCACGTTTGGCCAATACAAACAGAGACCCGCACAAAGCACCCAGCCAGCTAAAGGCGCTAGCGATGGCGGCGCCTTGAATTCCAAGCTCAGGGAAAGGGCCATAACCAAAGATCAATAGCGGGTCGAGAATGCCGTTGATCGCGCCTGCCAGCATCATAATTTTGGCGGGCGTTTTGGTGTCTCCAGTGGCTCGAATCGCACTGTTTCCCGCCATGGGGATGACCAGCAACGGGATGGTGAAATACCAAATAACCATATACTGCTCGATCAGTGGCAGTAGCGCGGGTTCAGCACCTAACGCCAAAAACAGAGGCTGAATGGTGATTAAACCCAGAGAAGAGGCGAGTGTCACCAGCAGTACCGCTAACAGTAGGCCGTGAGACGAAAAACGTGCCGCATCGCTCGCTTGACCTTGCCCCAGCAGACGGCCAATGTTGGTCGACAATCCCATGCCGATACCCATAGTAATGCAGTTAACCGCAAAGGTGACGGGAAAGGTGTAACTGATCGCGGCCAGCGCTTGAGTACCAAGCAGGGAAATAAAGAAGGTATCAACCAAATTAAACAGCAGAATAGCTACCATACCGAATGTCATCGGCACGGTCATTTGACGAAGTACTAAGGGAATGGGGCCGGTTAACAGGCCGTGCTTATCCTGCATGAAGTGCGACTGATATTAATAGCGGAAAAGCTAAGGATACTGCATTGCTGTGCCAGACACAAAAAGGCCAGCATGCGCTGGCCTTTGTCTGTTCAATTTTTCTAGAAGAAAAATTAGGCTTTCGCTGCGGCTGCTGCCTTAGCAATAGCTGCAAAGCTCTTCGCATCTAGAGAAGCACCGCCCACTAGCGCACCATCGATGTCTGGCTGTGAGAAGTAAGCTTCTGCGTTTTCTGGTTTAACGCTGCCGCCGTATTGGATGATAACTTGCTCAGCTACTGCTGCGCTCTTCTCTGCGATTAGTGCACGGATAGAAGCGTGGATGCGCTGTGCATCTTCAGCTGTTGCTGCTTTACCAGTACCGATAGCCCAGATTGGTTCGTAAGCGATGATTGCGTCGTTGAGTGCTTCAACACCGTAAGCGTCGATAACTGCGTTGATTTGACGTGCACATACTGCTTCAGTTTCGCCTGCTTCGTTTTGCGCTTCAGACTCACCTATACAGAAAACTGGCTTAAGACCGTTCTCTTTTAGGAAAGCGAATTTCTTAGCGATGAACTCGTCAGATTCGTTGTGGTATTCACGACGCTCAGAGTGACCGATGATGATATGAGTTGCACCGAAGTCTTTCAGCATTTCTGGAGACATGTCGCCAGTGAAAGCACCGCTGTTGTTTAGGTCAGTGTTTTGTGCACCTAGGATGATCTTGTTACCGCCTTCTGCAATAACACGCTCTGCTAGGTCGATGTAAAGTGCTGGTGGAGCAACCGCTACATCCACACCTTCTACGCCTTCAAGCTCAGCGTTAAGACCAGTTAGCAGCTCTTTTACCATTGCTTTGCTGCCGTTAAGTTTCCAGTTACCCATCACTACAGGACGACGCATAGGAATATCTCCGTGTTTAATCAATTAATGTAAAAAATCTTCGTAAGAATATAACAGATAAAATAGGTGAGATCATGATTACCGTCATGTCTTATCTGGATATCATCGATTGGTTGGAGCAGTCATCCCTCATATATGGCTTGCTTCTATGGCATATCAGTGATCCATGGAACAGATTGGTGGTAAGCCGCTCGGAATTAAGCATAGAAATTGGTAATAGTGTTGTCCACATTCTCGTTGTTGTGAAACTCTCTTACATTTGAGGAATACTATGCCCAATCTCGTCATGGAATACTCCAACTCTGTTGATGATCGTGTCAATGTACAAGGGTTGCTGGAAGACTTACATCAAGTTGCCATTCAGTGTGGACTGTTTGATATCGGCTCTATTAAGTCACGCGCACTTCGATGCCACGACTGGTTGATTGGCGATGAAGCAGATAGTGTAGACTTTATTCATATTAGTTTTGAGTTGTTGGATGGGCGCAGCGCAGAGCAAAAGCGTGAGTTATCGCGACAGCTGATGGAAGTGCTCCAGCAGCAGGCTGGGCATGTACGTAGCTTAACGATCAATATCCGCGATATGGATAGAGAATGCTTTCAGAAAGTGATTAACTAGCGTTATTGATTGAAGTATTTTTGTTTTTTTAAGGTTTAGTGATGTCGATTAAAGAGTTGTTGTTCTCGTTTCAGGGGAGAATTGGGCGCAAAACGTTCTGGATGTGGAATGTGGCTTATTACGTGATCATTGTTGGTTTTGCGTTGGGAGCCAATACCTTGTTTGCGTCGGTGGCTCATTTGCTGTTACCGGTGTTTTTGCTTTTAGTGTTGGTGCCCGATTTAGCGATTACCGCTAAGCGTTGGCATGACAGAGATAAATCGAGCTGGTTTCTGCTGCTGAATATTCCGCTGGTGATCGGTCGGATGACAATGCCAGTTGGTGAGGCCGCGCAAAGCGTACCTCCATCAACAATACAAACCATAAGCTCGTTTGCTGCAATTGTTTGCGGTCTGTGGATTCTGATTGAATGTGGTTTCCTAAAAGGCACTTCTGGCGATAACCAATACGGCCCGGAGCCTAAATAGAACGCTGGGCTTAGAGCATCGAGTTCGGGCTTCGCCCTGCGAGATTTTAGAACGCTTTGCTCCGGGAACGGGCTTCGCCCTACGAGAATCTAGATCGGACTTCGTCCTTCGAGAAGTGCGCGTTATAGCTGCTGAGTTAGTCTCTGACACGGAATTTTTGTTAGGGGCTAGTGTCTAAAAGACAGAAAGGTTGACGCTTTCACGTCAACCTTCCAATATTTTCTCGCTTCTCGCTTCTCGCTTCTCGCTTCTCGCTTCTCGCTTCTCGCTTCTCGCTTCTCGCTTCTCGCTTCTCGCTTCTCGCTTCTCGCTTCTCGCTATTTCCGCAGTAAAATCTCTTGCACCTTATGATCTTGGCCTTTCTTCAAAATCAACTGAGCTCGCCCTTTGGTGGGAAGTATGTTGTGGCCGAGATTTAGCCCATTGATGGATTGCCATATGTCATGGGCTTTATCGATCGCTTGCTGTTCGGTGAGTTGAGTGTAGTGACTAAAGTACGAGCCGGGCTTAGTAAAAGCGCCTTGGCGAAATTTAAGAAAGCGTTCGACATACCACTGCTCAATGACGTCACTCTCTGCATCGACATACAGTGAAAAATCTAAGAAATCTGAGACAAAGACTCGATGAGGTTCGTGGGGGTAGTCCATACCACTTTGCAACACATTGAGTCCCTCGATGATCAGTACGTCTGGCCTGTCGACCACTTTGACTTCATCGGTGATGTCGTAGGTAATGTGCGAATAGACGGGGACTTGCAAGTTCGGCTTACCAGCTTTGACGTCGGAAACGAATTCAACTAAACGCTTGATATCGTAAGACTCGGGAAAGCCTTTGCGATGCATGATGCCGCGCTCGTCGAGTACACGTTTAGGGAAAAGGAATCCGTCGGTGGTCACCAGCTCCACTTTGGGATGATTCTCCCAACGAGCCAATAGTGCGCGTAGCAAGCGCGCCGTGGTACTTTTGCCGACCGCCACACTTCCTGCAATGCCGATAATAAATGGTGGTGCCGATTCTTGATTACCGAGAAAACGGTTGAGCACGTTGTTGCGGCTCTGTCTAGCGGCGACATACAGGTTGAGTAAGCGGGCCAGCGGCAGATAAATTTCGGTCGCTTCATCCATGGTTAGGTTTTCATTAACCCCTTGTAGCTCAACCAGATCGGCCTCGGATAACGTCATCGGTACTGAATTTCTCAGTTCAGCCCACTGCTGACGGTTAAAAGAGAGATACGGGGTCATAGTCGTCCTAACTTGATTTCGCGGTTGAGCAGCGAAAATACAACAACCACCCAAGATTGCAAATGACATTGTCGACATAAGTGGTTTTTTCGGCGACAAATTGGGCGAATTTTCAACAAATAACACTAATCAGGCGAAAAAGAGATTTTTTTTTAGATTTACTATTGCAAGGCAGAAAATCATTCAATAGAATGCGCACCACTTATGCCGACTTAGCTCAGTAGGTAGAGCAACTGACTTGTAATCAGTAGGTCACCAGTTCGATTCCGGTAGTCGGCACCATTCTCTCCTTTAGTAGTGAGAATGGCGAAAAATTTGGAGGGGTTCCCGAGTGGCCAAAGGGATCAGACTGTAAATCTGCTGGCACTGCCTTCGATGGTTCGAATCCGTCCCCCTCCACCATATTCTTTAGGAAATAGCTCACAGAGTTACGTGTTGCGGGCATCGTATAATGGCTATTACCTCAGCCTTCCAAGCTGATGATGCGGGTTCGATTCCCGCTGCCCGCTCCACTCAAAATTGAGTGCTGATATAGCTCAGGTGGTAGAGCGCATCCTTGGTAAGGATGAGGTCGGCAGTTCGAGTCTGCCTATCAGCACCAGCTCTAAGCATAGTTTCCTTTTGATACTTTCTATTAACTAAACTACGTTTAGTGTTTAAGAATAAGTTTATCACCAATACTTTTTTGGTTGCGTGGTCATTCAAGCCACCTAAATCCGTACCTAGAGGGACAAGTCATGTCTAAAGAAAAATTTGAACGTACGAAACCGCACGTAAACGTTGGTACTATCGGCCACGTTGACCACGGTAAAACAACTCTAACTGCTGCAATCTGTACTACTCTTGCAAAAGTTTACGGCGGTGAAGCGAAAGACTTCGCATCTATCGATAACGCTCCAGAAGAGCGTGAGCGCGGTATCACAATCGCAACTTCTCACGTTGAGTACGACACTCCAACTCGTCACTACGCACACGTAGACTGTCCAGGACACGCTGACTATGTTAAAAACATGATCACAGGTGCTGCACAGATGGACGGTGGTATCCTAGTTGTTGCTGCAACTGACGGCCCAATGCCTCAGACTCGTGAGCACATCCTACTAGGCCGTCAGGTTGGTATCCCATACATCATCGTATTCATGAACAAATGTGACATGGTTGACGATGAAGAGCTACTAGAACTAGTAGAAATGGAAGTACGTGAGCTTCTATCTGAGTACGACTTCCCAGGCGACGACCTACCAGTAATCCAAGGTTCAGCTCTTGGCGCCCTAAACGGCGAGAAAGAGTGGGAAGACAAGATCGTTGAACTAGCAGAAGCGCTAGACAACTACATCCCAGAGCCAGAGCGTGCAATCGATCAGCCATTCCTAATGCCAATCGAAGACGTATTCTCAATCCAAGGTCGTGGTACAGTAGTAACAGGTCGTATCGAGCGCGGTATCCTAACTGTAGGTGACGAAGTAGAAATCGTAGGTATCAAAGAGACTACAACTACTACTTGTACTGGTGTTGAGATGTTCCGTAAGCTTCTAGACGAAGGTCGTGCGGGTGAGAACGTTGGTGCACTTCTACGTGGTACTAAGCGTGACGAAGTAGAGCGTGGTCAAGTACTAGCGGCTCCTAAGTCAATCAACCCACACACTAAGTTTGAATCAGAAGTCTACGTACTGTCTAAAGATGAAGGTGGTCGTCACACTCCATTCTTCAAAGGCTACCGTCCACAGTTCTACTTCCGTACAACTGACGTAACTGGTAACATCGAGCTACCAGAAGGCGTAGAAATGGTAATGCCAGGTGACAACATCAAGATGACTGTAGAGCTAATCGCACCAATCGCGATGGACGAAGGTCTACGTTTCGCAATCCGCGAAGGTGGCCGTACAGTTGGTGCTGGTGTTGTTGCTAAGATCTTCGACTAATTCTTAGGAATTAGCTCAAGTCTTCGGAAAATCTTGGAATAAGATTTGACGAACCAGTAGCAAAAAGGGCATCATTTGATGCCCTTTTTCTGCACTAAAGAAAATGGCTGCTGAATTATTCTTCACGCAGGCATTTAGCAGGTTTTTTGATCGTGGTGTTGCGTCTCGATCAATAAAAGAGTACGTCAATTGATTTAAATTGTCGTGTCATGGATTTGCCCTGCAACAGCGGGGTTGTTGTCGTCTATATTAAGACTTAGACAGGTTGGTTTTATGAAAGCAAATAATGCTGAAACTCCTGATAGCTCAAATAGCGCAGATATTTTTAAGTGGATTGTCACTTTTTCTCTGCTAGCTGCCGCTGTTGTGGGTAATTACCTGTACGGTGAAATGTCTGTAGTCATTCGCGCTGCAGGTGTTGTTGTACTAATCGCTGCGGCACTGGGTGTTGCTGCTACAACAACGAAAGGTAAAGCTGCGATTGAGTTTGCAAAAGAATCGCGTATGGAAGTACGTAAAGTGGTTTGGCCTACTCGCCAAGAAACTATGCAAACTACGTTTATCGTTCTAGCTGTAAGTATTGTAATGGCTCTAGTGCTTTGGGGCATCGACGGCATTATGGTTCGTCTTGTTGCTCTAGCAACTGGGGTATAGAGGGTTTTAATTCATGAGTGAAGCTCCAAAAAAACGCTGGTATGTGGTTCAAGCCTTCTCTGGATTTGAAGGCCGTGTAGCCCAATCTCTTCGTGAGCATATCAAAATGCACGGCATGGAAGAGCTGTTTGGTGAAGTTCTTGTCCCTACTGAAGAAGTAGTGGAAATGCGTGCAGGTCAGCGTCGTAAGTCTGAGCGTAAATTCTTCCCAGGTTACGTTTTAGTTCAGATGATTATGAACGATGAATCATGGCACCTAGTTCGCAGTGTGCCGCGTGTCATGGGCTTCATTGGTGGTACCTCTGATCGTCCAGCTCCTATCACTGATAAAGAAGCTGATGCGATTCTTAACCGTCTTGAGAAAGCAAGTGAAGCGCCTCGCCCACGTACTATGTACGAAGCGGGTGAAGTGGTACGCGTGACTGACGGTCCATTTGCTGACTTCAACGGTACGGTTGAAGAGGTAGACTACGATAAGAGCCGCGTTAAGGTGTCTGTCTCGATCTTTGGTCGTGCAACACCGGTTGAGCTTGAATTTGGTCAGGTTGAAAAGCTCGACTAAGACTCTTCATTGAAGAGTATAAAAAATCACCTTTTTAGGCTTGTATAAGGCGCGAATTATTACTATAATTTCGCGCCTTTTTACTTCTAGGAAGTAAGAAGCTTTTGTTTTAACGGGGAGCTGATCAGTGGATTAGCGCTAGTACCCAAAATTAGGAATTATCATGGCTAAGAAAGTTGAAGCTTACATCAAGCTGCAAGTTGCTGCTGGTATGGCAAACCCAAGTCCACCGGTTGGTCCTGCACTAGGTCAACACGGTGTTAACATCATGGAATTCTGTAAAGCGTTCAACGCGAAAACAGAGTCTATCGAGAAAGGTCTACCGACTCCAGTTGTTATTACAGTATACAGCGATCGTTCTTTCACGTTCGTAACTAAGACTCCACCTGCTGCAGTTCTTCTTAAGAAAGCTGCTGGCGTTAAGTCTGGTTCAGGTCGTCCAAACACTGAAAAAGTGGGTACTGTAACTGACGCTCAAATCCAAGAAATCGCAGAAACTAAAGCTGCTGATATGACTGGTGCTGACATCGAAGCAATGAAGCGTTCAATCGCTGGTACTGCTCGTTCAATGGGCCTAGTGGTAGAGGGTTAATAAGATGGCTAAACTAACTAAGCGCATGCGCGTAATCCGCGAAAAAGTTGACGTAACTAAAGAATACGAAATCAACGAAGCTGTTGCTCTTCTTCAAGAACTAGCAACTGCTAAGTTCATTGAGTCTGTAGACGTTGCAGTTAACCTAGGCATCGATGCTCGTAAATCTGACCAGAACGTACGTGGTGCAACTGTACTACCTCACGGTACTGGCCGCGAAATCCGCGTTGCAGTGTTCACTCAAGGTGCAAACGCTGAAGCAGCTAAAGAAGCTGGCGCAGACATCGTTGGTATGGAAGATCTTGCTGAGCAAGTTAAGAAAGGCGAAATGAACTTCGACGTAGTTGTTGCTTCTCCAGATGCAATGCGCGTTGTAGGTCAACTAGGTACTATCCTAGGTCCTCGCGGTCTAATGCCTAACCCTAAAGTTGGTACTGTAACTCCTAACGTTGCTGAAGCAGTTAAGAACGCTAAAGCGGGTCAGGTTCGTTACCGTAACGACAAAAACGGCATCATCCACACTACTATCGGTAAAGCAAACTTCTCTGCTGAGCAGATCAAAGAGAACCTAGAAGCTCTTCTAGTTGCTCTGAAGAAAGCTAAGCCATCTTCTGCTAAAGGTACATTCCTACAGAAGGTTAGCATCTCTACTACTATGGGTGCTGGTGTTGCTGTTGATCAGGGTAGCCTGAACACTCAAGCATAATTTATTTGCTTAGGCGCAAAATTAGTGTATAATTTTGCGCCTAATATTTGTGGTTGGGGCTGAACTTTGGTTCATTAAATTCGTTTAGAATTTAGTCTGAATTATGACCCAGTCTCCGTCCAAGACCGTAGGTGTCTGAATTTGTTTAACAAAGGAAGACTTAATTTTCCTACGTAGATGGTGCCCGAACTGACAGAAAGCTCTATGTAAATAGTTACCTTTCTTCTGGGAAGCACCTCAATAGCTCTCACTGTTGTGATAATAGTGAGTGGTGTAACGACAACCAGGAGTAAATCCAAGATGGCTTTAAACCTTCAAGACAAAAAAGCAATTGTTGCTGAAGTCAACGAAGCTGCCAGTGGTGCACTTTCTGCAGTTGTAGCTGACTCTCGTGGCGTTGAAGTGGGCGCGATGACTACTCTACGTAAACAAGCTCGTGAAGCTGGTGTTTATGTACGAGTTGTTCGTAACACTCTAATGCGTCGTGCGGTTGAAGGTACAGATTACGAGTGTCTAACTGACACTTTCACTGGTCCTACTCTAATCGCATTCTCTAACGAGCACCCAGGTGCTGCAGCGCGTCTTTTCAAAGACTTCGCTAAAGAGAACAAAGACTTCGAGATCAAAGCTGCTGCATTTGAAGGCGCGCTAACTGACGCTGAAGTACTAGCGACACTACCAACTTACGACGAAGCAATCGCACGCCTAATGATGTGCATGAAAGAAGCTTCTGCAGGCAAGCTGGTACGTACCTTCGCTGCTATCCGCGATCAAAAAGAAGAAGCTGCGGCGTAAGCCTTGCTTTTTTCTGGTTGCTTAATAAACTTATTGTTGATTTAAAAGAGAATTGTTATGTCTATTACTAACGAGCAAATCCTAGACGCAGTTGCAGAAATGTCTGTAATGCAAGTTGTTGAACTAATCGAAGCAATGGAAGAGAAATTCGGTGTTTCTGCTGCTGCTGCTGTTGTAGCTGGCGGTCCTGCTGCAGGCGAAGCTGCTGCTGAGCAAACTGAATTCGACGTAATCCTAGAATCTGCTGGCGGTAACAAAGTTGCTGTAATCAAAGCAGTACGTGGCGCAACTGGCCTAGGTCTTAAAGAAGCTAAAGCTCTAGTAGACGGCGCTCCTGCACCTCTTAAAGAAGGCGTAGAGAAAGACGAAGCTGAAGCTCTTAAAGCTCAGCTAGAAGAAGCTGGTGCAAGTGTTACTGTTAAGTAATTATTGCATAGTTTCTTAGCCTAACGGCTAATGGCTGGTGGTTTTATAACCACCGGCCTTTTTGCGCTGTAGGGGTCGGGTGATTTTTCCGCTGTTTGAGCACTCCACCTCTAGCAAAAAACAGTTCATTTGCTCTTAATGAATTGTCACTACGATCAAACAGATATTTAGTCACTGTCTCATAACGACTGGAGACAGTTTGGGTCACTTATCAGCGAGCTGAGGAACCCCATGGTTTACTCTTATACCGAGAAAAAGCGCATCCGTAAGGACTTTGGTACTCGTCCACAAGTGTTGGACATTCCATACCTGCTATCGATCCAGCTCGATTCGTTCGAAAAATTCATCGAACAGGATCCTGAAGGTCAATACGGTCTTGAAGCTGCTTTCCGTTCTGTATTTCCAATTCAGAGCTACAACGGCAATTCCGAGCTGCAATACGTTAGCTACCGTCTTGGTGAGCCAGTTTTTGACGTTAAAGAATGTCAAATTCGCGGCGTAACTTACTCAAAACCACTACGCGTAAAACTACGTCTAGTTATTTTTGATAAAGACGCGCCAGCAGGTACTGTAAAAGACATTAAAGAACAAGAAGTCTACATGGGCGAAATTCCGCTTATGACAGACAATGGTACCTTCGTAATTAACGGTACCGAGAGGGTTATCGTATCCCAGCTGCACAGAAGCCCAGGCGTTTTCTTCGACAGCGATAAGGGTAAGACCCACTCGTCAGGTAAAGTTCTATATAACGCACGTGTTATTCCTTACCGTGGTTCATGGCTTGATTTCGAGTTTGATCCTAAGGATAACCTGTACGTTCGTATCGACCGTCGCCGTAAGCTTCCAGCATCGATCATTCTGCGCGCTCTAGGTAAGACGACAGAAGAGATCCTAGATATCTTCTTCGAGAAGATTAACTTCGAAGTGAAAGATCAAACTCTATTGATGGAGCTTGTTCCTGATCGTCTGCGTGGTGAAACTGCGTCATTCGACATCGAAGCCAACGGTAAAGTTTACGTTGAAACTGGTCGTCGCGTAACGGCTCGTCATATCCGCCAACTAGAAAAAGATGGCGTTGATCATATCGAAGTACCTGTTGAGTACATCGTAGGTAAAGTTGCATCGAAAGATTACATCAATGAAGCAACTGGCGAGATCATCGTTGCGGCAAACCAAGAGATCTCTCTTGAAGCTCTAGCGAACCTTTCACAAGCTGGCCATAAAGCACTAGAAGTTCTGTTTACTAACGATCTAGACCACGGCCCATTCATGTCAGAAACACTACGCATCGACAGCACGGTTGATCGTATTTCTGCTCTGGTAGAAATCTACCGCATGATGCGCCCTGGCGAGCCACCAACGAAAGAAGCTGCTGAAGCACTATTCGAAAGCCTATTCTTCTCTGAAGAGCGTTACGATCTATCGACTGTTGGTCGTATGAAGTTTAACAGCTCTATCGAACGTGAAGACGCGATCGATCAAGGCACGCTCGATGAAACAGATATCATCGAAGTGATGAAGAAGCTTATCGCTATCCGTAACGGCATCGGTGAAGTGGACGATATCGACCACTTGGGTAACCGTCGTATCCGTTCTGTTGGCGAAATGGCAGAAAACCAGTTCCGCGTAGGTCTAGTACGTGTTGAACGTGCGGTTAAAGAGCGCCTAAGCCTTGGTGATCTTGATGCGATCATGCCTCAAGACCTAATCAACGCTAAGCCTATCTCTGCTGCGGTTAAAGAATTCTTTGGCTCTTCACAGCTGTCTCAGTTCATGGACCAAAACAACCCGTTATCAGAAGTTACGCACAAGCGTCGTATCTCTGCATTGGGTCCTGGCGGTCTAACTCGTGAACGTGCTGGCTTCGAAGTACGTGACGTACACGTAACTCACTATGGTCGTCTATGTCCTATCGAAACGCCTGAAGGTCCAAACATCGGTCTGATCAACTCTCTATCTGCGTTTGCGCGTTGTAACGAGTACGGTTTCCTAGAGACTCCATACCGTCGCGTAGTAGATGGCGTAGTCACAGACGAAGTCGATTACCTATCTGCTATCCAGGAAGGTCAGTACGTTATCGCTCAGGCGAACACGGTTCTGACTGAAGAAGGCACATTTGCTGAAGAGCTAATCACCGCTCGTCAGAAAGGTGAATCTGGCCTACACCCACGCGAACATGTTGATTACATGGACGTTGCAACTAACCAGGTTGTATCTATCGCTGCATCGCTTATCCCGTTCCTAGAACACGATGATGCGAACCGTGCATTGATGGGTGCGAACATGCAACGTCAGGCCGTTCCAACCCTTAAGGCTGACAAGCCTCTAGTTGGTACGGGTATCGAGCGTAACATCGCTGTTGACTCAGGTGTAACTGCGGTAGCGAAACGTGGTGGTGTAATCCAGTCTGTAGATGCTTCTCGTATCGTTGTTAAAGTCAACGAAGACGAGCTGATCCCTGGCGAAGCCGGTATCGATATCTACAACCTAACTAAATACACTCGTTCTAACCAAAACACGTGTATCAACCAGCGTCCATGTGTGATGCCTGGCGAACAAGTACTGCGTGGCGACGTTCTTGCTGACGGTCCTTCAACAGACCTTGGTGAACTAGCGCTTGGTCAGAACATGCGTATCGCGTTCATGCCTTGGAACGGCTACAACTTCGAAGACTCGATCTTAGTCTCTGAGCGCGTAGTTCAAGAAGACCGTTTCACTACTATCCACATTCAAGAACTTTCTTGTGTGGCGCGTGATACTAAGCTTGGTGCTGAAGAAATCACAGCTGATATTCCAAACGTAGGTGAGTCTGCTCTGTCTAAACTAGACGAGTCAGGTATCGTTTACATCGGTGCGGAAGTGAAAGGCGGTGACATCCTTGTAGGTAAAGTAACGCCTAAAGGTGAAACTCAGCTAACGCCTGAAGAGAAGCTACTACGTGCTATCTTCGGTGAGAAAGCGTCAGACGTTAAAGATACGTCTCTACGCGTACCAAACTCGGTTTCAGGTACGATCATCGACGTTCAAGTATTTACTCGTGACGGTGTTGAAAAAGACAAACGTGCACTTGAAATTGAACAGATGCAGCTGAAAGAAGCGAAGAAAGACCTAACTGAAGAATTCCAGATTCTTGAGGGTGGCCTTCTAAACCGCGTTAAAGCTGTACTTATCGACGGTGGTTACACTGAAGCGAAACTCGATTCTATCGATCGTAAGAAGTGGCTAGAGCTCACGCTTGAAGACGATGCTCAACAGACTCAGTTAGAGCAACTAGCAGAGCAGTACGACGAGCTACGTGCAGACTTCGATAAGAAGTTTGAAACTAAGCGTCGCAAGATCACTCAAGGTGATGATCTCGCACCTGGCGTGCTGAAGATCGTTAAAGTTTACCTAGCGGTTAAACGTCGTATCCAGCCTGGTGATAAGATGGCCGGTCGTCACGGTAACAAGGGTGTAATCTCTAAGATCAACCCTGTTGAAGACATGCCTTACGATGAGAAAGGTCAACCGGTAGACATCGTACTTAACCCACTGGGTGTACCTTCGCGTATGAACATCGGTCAGATCCTAGAAGTACACTTAGGTCTGGCAGCGAAAGGTATCGGTGACAAGATCAACCAGATGGTGAAAGAGCAGCAAGAGCTGGCTAAGTTCCGTGACTTCCTACAGAAGGTTTACGATCTTGGTGAAACTCGTCAGAAAGTAGACATCGCGTCTCTATCTGATGACGAAGTTCGCACGCTGATCAGCAACTTACGTGGTGGTCTACCGATCGCGACTCCAGTGTTTGATGGTGCTAACGAAGCATCAATCAAAGAGCTGCTAAAACTAGGTGACCTACCAGAGTCTGGTCAGCTAACGCTGTTTGATGGTCGCACAGGTGATGCGTTTGAGCGTCCTGTAACGGTTGGTTACATGTACATGCTGAAACTGAACCACCTTGTTGATGACAAGATGCACGCTCGTTCGACTGGTTCGTACAGCCTAGTAACTCAGCAACCACTTGGTGGTAAAGCTCAGTTCGGTGGTCAGCGTTTCGGTGAGATGGAAGTATGGGCACTGGAAGCATACGGTGCTGCTTACACGCTACAAGAAATGCTAACCGTTAAGTCGGATGACGTTAACGGCCGTACTAAGATGTACAAGAACATCGTAGACGGTAACCACAGCATGGAACCTGGTATGCCAGAATCGTTCAACGTACTGTTGAAAGAGATTCGCTCGCTAGGTATCAACATCGAGCTAGAAGACGAAGAGTAATCCCTTTCTTAGATAGAAAGCCGATTATTTGGTAGAAGGCGCTCACTTTTGCGGGTGAGCTCCTTTTAACTCCTTACAGGAGCTGATTGTGAAAGACTTATTAAACTTTCTAAAAGCGCAGCATAAGACCGAAGAATTTGATGCAATCAAAATCGGTCTATCTTCACCAGACATGATCCGTTCATGGTCTTTCGGTGAAGTTAAAAAACCTGAAACGATCAACTATCGTACGTTCAAGCCTGAGCGTGATGGTCTGTTTTGTGCGCGTATCTTTGGTCCAGTAAAAGACTACGAATGTCTTTGTGGCAAATACAAGCGTCTAAAACACCGTGGCGTTATCTGTGAGAAGTGTGGCGTTGAAGTTACACAAACTAAAGTTCGTCGTGACCGCATGGGCCACATCGAGCTAGCTTCACCAGTTGCTCACATCTGGTTCCTAAAATCGCTACCATCTCGTATCGGTCTACTGATGGATATCCCTCTACGTGATATCGAGCGTGTTCTTTACTTCGAAATGTACGTAGTTACTGAACCAGGTATGACTGATCTAGAAAAATCTCAGATGCTGACTGAAGAAGAGTATCTGGATCGTCTAGAAGAGTGGGGTGATGAATTCACGGCTAAGATGGGTGCAGAAGCGATCAAAGACCTACTAGCGTCTATGGATCTGCCTGCTGAAATCGAAGAAATGCGTGAAGAGCTTCAGTCTACTAACTCAGAGACTAAGCGTAAGAAGATCACTAAGCGTCTGAAGCTAGTTGAAGCGTTTGTTCAATCTGGTAACAACCCAGAGTGGATGATCCTAACTGTGCTTCCGGTACTTCCGCCAGATCTACGTCCTCTAGTACCACTAGATGGCGGTCGCTTTGCGACGTCTGATCTGAACGACCTATACCGTCGCGTAATCAACCGTAACAATCGTTTGAAGCGTCTACTAGAGCTAGCGGCTCCGGACATCATCGTACGTAACGAAAAACGTATGCTGCAAGAGTCTGTTGATGCACTTCTAGATAACGGTCGTCGCGGTCGTGCGATCACAGGTTCGAACAAGCGTCCTCTGAAATCTCTTGCTGATATGATCAAGGGTAAACAAGGTCGTTTCCGTCAGAACCTTCTAGGTAAACGTGTAGACTACTCTGGCCGTTCTGTAATCACAGTAGGTCCATACCTTCGTCTGCACCAGTGTGGTCTTCCTAAGAAGATGGCACTTGAGCTATTCAAACCATTTATCTACAGCAAGCTTGAGACTCGTGGCCTAGCGACGACAATCAAAGCCGCTAAGAAGATGGTAGAGCGTGAAGAAGCGGTCGTTTGGGATATCCTAGACGAAGTTATCCGCGAACACCCAGTACTATTGAACCGTGCACCAACACTTCACCGTCTTGGTATCCAGGCGTTCGAACCGGTACTGATCGAAGGTAAAGCGATTCAGCTACACCCACTTGTTTGTGCGGCGTACAACGCGGACTTCGATGGTGACCAAATGGCGGTTCACGTGCCTCTAACTCTAGAAGCACAGCTTGAAGCACGTACACTGATGATGTCGACAAATAACATTCTGTCGCCAGCATCGGGCGACCCTATCATCGTACCTTCTCAGGACGTGGTATTGGGTCTGTACTACATGACTCGTGACAAGATCAACGTGAAAGGCGAAGGTATGTACCTTGCTAGCCCAGCAGAAGCTGAGAAGGCATACCGCACTAAGACGGCTGAGCTGCATGCTCGCGTTAAAGTTCGCATCACTGAGACAGTGGTTGATGAAGATGGCAATAGCACCACAGAGACTAAGTTGGTTGATACCACTATCGGTCGTGCAATGCTATGGCAAATCGTTCCTGCTGGTCTTCCGTACAGCATCGTTAACCAAAAGCTGGGTAAGAAACAGATCTCTCACCTACTTAACGAGGCTTACCGTAAGCTTGGCTTGAAAGATACCGTTATCTTCGCTGACCAAATCATGTACACAGGTTTTGCTTACGCGGCACTTTCTGGCGTATCGGTTGGTATCGACGACATGGTTGTACCTCAAGCGAAGTACGATGAGATCGAATCTGCTGAAGAAGAAGTTCGCGAAATTCAAGAACAGTACCAATCTGGTCTTGTTACCGCGGGTGAGCGCTACAACAAAGTCATCGATATCTGGGCTTCGACCAACGACCGTGTTGCGAAAGCGATGATGGATAACCTCTCTTCTGAAACTGTGGTTAACCGCGACGGTGAAGAAGAGCAGCAAGAGTCGTTCAACAGCATCTACATGATGGCTGACTCGGGCGCTCGTGGTTCTGCAGCTCAGATTCGTCAGCTTGCCGGTATGCGTGGTCTGATGGCGCGTCCAGATGGTTCAATCATCGAAACGCCGATCACCGCAAACTTTAAAGAAGGTCTAAACGTACTTCAGTACTTTATCTCAACGCACGGTGCTCGTAAGGGTCTAGCGGATACGGCACTGAAAACAGCGAACTCGGGTTACCTAACTCGTCGTCTGGTAGACGTTGCTCAAGACGTTGTGGTACATGAACATGACTGTGGCACCCACGAAGGTGTTGACATGATGCCGCACATCGAAGGTGGTGACGTTAAAGTTGCACTTTCTGAGCTTGCACTAGGTCGTGTTGTTGCAGAAGACGTTCTTAAGCCAGGTACTGACGAAGTTCTTATTCCACGTAACACCCTGATCGATGAGAAGTGGTGTCAGATCATGGAAGAGAACTCAGTAGACCGCATGAAAGTGCGCTCTGTGGTTACCTGTGATGCAGACTTCGGTTGTTGTGCACAGTGTTACGGTCGTGACCTAGCACGTGGTCACCTAGTGAACCAAGGTGAAGCAGTCGGCGTTATCGCTGCTCAGTCTATCGGTGAACCGGGTACACAGCTTACCATGCGTACGTTCCACATCGGTGGTGCAGCATCGACTGCCGCTGCTGAGAACAGCATCCAAGCTAAGACAACAGGTACTGTTAAGCTACACAACGCTAAGTTCGTAACCAACAAAGATAAGAAGCTAGTGATCACTTCACGTGCATCTGAGCTGACTATCATTGATGAGTTTGGTCGTACCAAAGAGAAACACAAACTGCCATACGGCTCTCTACTGACCAAAGGCGACAACGATGCGGTTCAAGCTGGCGAAACAGTAGCGAACTGGGAAGCGCACACCATGCCAATCATCACTGAAGTGGCAGGTCGCATCCAGTTTGTAGACATGATCGACGGTGTGACGGTTTCTCGTCAAACTGATGACCTAACAGGTCTATCGTCAAGCGAAGTGACAGAAGCAGCCGCTCGCCCAGCAGCAGGTAAAGATATGCGTCCAGCTATCAAGCTTGTTGATGAGCAAGGTAAAGATGTAACCATCCCAGGTACCGATATGCCTGCGCATTACTTCCTACCTGGTAAAGCGATTGTGAACATCGAAGACGGTGCAGAAGTTGGTGTGGGTGATACGCTTGCACGTATTCCTCAGAAGTCTGGCGGTAACAAAGATATCACCGGTGGTCTACCACGCGTTGCTGACCTATTCGAAGCACGTAAGCCGAAAGAGCCTGCGATCCTAGCTGAGCACACAGGTACTGTGAGCTTCGGTAAAGAGACCAAAGGTAAACGTCGTCTGATTATCACTCGTGAGGGTGGTGAGACGTACGAAGAGATGATTCCTAAACATCGTCAGCTTAACGTATTCGAAGGCGAAAAAGTGGAACGTGGTGACGTGATCGCAGATGGTCCTGAGTCTCCACATGACATCCTACGTCTACGTGGTATCCACGCTGTGACGCAATACATCGCGAACGAAGTTCAAGAAGTATACCGTCTGCAAGGCGTTAAGATTAACGATAAGCACATCGAAACTATCGTTCGTCAGATGCTACGTAAGTGTACTATCACTCATGCTGGTGACTCTGAGTTCCTAGCGGGTGAGCAGGTAGAATACGCGAACGTTAAGATTGCTAACCGTGCACTAGAAGCAGAAGGTAAAGAGCCTGCACGCTTCGAACGTGAACTACTAGGCATCACTAAAGCATCGCTAGCAACTGAATCGTTCATCTCTGCGGCATCGTTCCAGGAGACAACGCGCGTACTAACAGAAGCTGCGGTTTCTGGTAAGCGTGATGAGCTTCGTGGTCTGAAAGAAAACGTCATTGTAGGTCGTCTAATCCCTGCAGGTACGGGTTTCGCTTACCACCAAGATCGTCAAGCTAAGCGTGCAGAAGAGCAAGAAGGTCCTTCAGCTGAACAAGCGACTGACAACCTTGCAGCACTGCTAAACGCAGGCTTCTCTTCAGACGAGTAATCGCTGTATAAGAAATGATAAAAGGCACCTTCGGGTGCCTTTTTTGTTTTATGGAAAACTAGAACGGGCTTCGCCCTCCGAGAACACTACGTTCCGAGAATCGAGAGCGGACTTCGTCCTTCGAGAGTTGTCGGTTCGTATCCCGAATCCGTAGCGAAGCGTTCCTAAGTAAAAAAGGTTGACGCTTTCTCGTCAACCTTCCAAGATTTTCTCGCTTCTCGCTTCTCGCTTCTCGCTTCTCGCTTCTCGCTTCTCGCTTCTCGCTTCTCGCTTCTCGCTTCTCGCTTCTCGCTTCTCGCTTCTCGCTTCTCGCTTCTCGCTTCTCGCTTCTCGCTTCTCGCTTCTCGCTTCTCGCCTATGCCCCTGGCGGCACTGCTAAGCTATCAGCAATCAATTGGATCAGGTGATCTTCCACTTCAAAGCGTGCTTCAATGATCTCACCGATAAGCGACAGGTCACTGTCGAACGACTCAAGATCATCATCTTCACTGACATCGGCGTATTTGTCGGTAAAATCGAGTAACGGCTCGGTAGTAAGGACAATTTGGCCGTAGGTGTGGTTGATATCATCAGTGGCTTCGAACCCGGTTGCACGCCATTTATCCATCACCATGTCGTAGATCTTAAAGTGACCTTCTGAGATGTAATCGACTAAATGTTGGCAGAAGTTTTGTAACTCGGCAGGAGTTGGAAGAGATGAGAGAGCTTGCTTGGATGAACAGGGTTTCAACGCGGCGAGTTTGCAATACTCAATGATCAATGACTGTCTGGTTTCAAGCCAGTGGTCGATGACTTCACTTGAGCCACCCCATTGTTCTTGTGTCTTTTTAAATTTATTTAGCATGACCATATCCTCATGATCGGATCACAACTCCGGTGATCGTAACGCTTTGAATATCAAAGCACATACAGAGATATAACCTCTTGTCCTTACTAAAATTTATAGTCGTAAACTTACGTCACTACAAACTCTGGTATGAATTTAGATTGCCAGTAAAATAGAACAACTGCAAGCGATGAGGGGAGCTGATGTTAAAGAAAGGTGACATAAACCGTACGAGAGCTGCATATTGGTGTGTGGTGTCGGGAAGTGATATTTGGCTACAGCAAGGGGAGCTACCGTTTGCCAGCTCAGATAGCTTAGGGCTGCCCTATCATTCCGCGATAGAGATTGGCCGCTACCAAGATGAGCCAGTGATGTGGTTGAATGAATCAGAAGTCGAACACGAGCTTGAACTGGTCTCATTGCGCGATTGCCTAAGTTTCGACTCGCAGCTATTTTTGCTGATGAGTAAAGCGGTTCAGTATGGCCATATGAGTCAAACACTGCGATTTTGCCCTCAGTGTGGTGGACGCAATCATCTCAACCACAACCAGTTGGCGATGCAGTGTGGGGAGTGTCGAACGCTGCATTATCCACGAATCTTCCCATGTATCATTGTTGCTGTGAGAAAGCAGAATCAGATACTGTTAGCTCAGCACCCACGTCATCGAAATGGCATGTATACGGTTATTGCCGGATTCCTTGAAGTGGGTGAAACACTAGAGCAATGTGTCGCCCGTGAGGTCAAAGAAGAGACGGGGATTGAGGTTAATAACATTCGCTATTTTGGCAGTCAGCCATGGGCCTTTCCTTCGAGCATGATGATGGGATTTGTTGCTGACTATCAATCAGGGCAGATAAAGCCTGATTATAGTGAGCTAAGTGATGCTCGCTGGTTCAACATAGATGCACTTCCACCCGTAGCGCCACAGGGGACCATTGCCCGACAACTGATCGAGTACACTATTGAGCAAATAAAGCTATCTCACTGAAAAAAGACAAAAAAAACCCTCCAGAAGGAGGGGGTAAGTAAGATGTCGTTATGAGATGCCAAGCACGAGGTGCTCGGTTTATAATTGTAGTTTTCGCTAGCAAACAAATTTTTAACACTGTTACTGGGTGGGTGCAAATTAAGCACTGATTTAAAAGTTAATAACATGATCTAGGTTGCAAAGCACACCGCTTTTGCGAGCCAAACAGTGTTAGAATACCCGCCACAAAAAGTAAGCCTAATAATTGGAAAAACGGAATGACTGAATTAAAAAATGACCGCTACCTTCGCGCGTTACTAAAGGAGCCAGTTGACTACACCCCAGTATGGATGATGCGCCAAGCAGGCCGCTACCTACCAGAATACAAAGCGACGCGTGCACAAGCTGGCGACTTCATGTCTCTGTGCAAAAATGCAGAGCTCGCGTCAGAAGTAACCCTTCAGCCGCTACGCCGTTTTCCTCTTGATGCTGCGATTTTGTTTTCAGACATCCTGACTATCCCTGACGCGATGGGACTAGAACTGCGCTTTGCCGCAGGTGAAGGCCCAGTGTTTGACAAACCTATTACTTGCAAAGCGGATGTAGAAAAAATCGGCATCCCAGATCCAGAAGGTGAATTGCAATACGTGATGAATGCCGTGCGTCAGATCCGTAAAGATCTTAATGGCGATGTTCCGCTTATTGGTTTCTCTGGTAGCCCATGGACGTTGGCGACCTACATGGTTGAGGGGGGCAGCTCAAAAGCCTTCACTAAGATCAAAAAGATGATGTACGCCGAGCCACAAACTCTGCACCTACTGTTAGACAAATTGGCCGACAGTGTTATCGACTACCTGAATGCGCAGATCAAAGCGGGTGCTCAATCAGTGATGGTGTTTGACACTTGGGGCGGTGTATTGACGCCTCGCGACTACAACCTGTTCTCACTGCAATACATGCACAAAATCGTTGATGGTTTAATTCGTGAAAACGAGGGTCGTCGTGTACCAGTAACGCTGTTCACTAAGAACGGCGGTATGTGGCTAGAGCAGATCGCTGCGACTGGCTGTGATGCGGTCGGTCTAGACTGGACAATCAACATTCAAGACGCCGTGAAGCGTGTGGGTGATAAAGTGGCACTGCAAGGTAACATGGATCCATCGATGCTGTATGCCTCGCCTGAGCGCATTCGTGAAGAAGTCGCAACCATCCTTGAAGGGTTCGGTGACGCGGGGACGGGCCATGTCTTCAACTTAGGTCATGGTATTCACCTTGATGTGCCGCCAGAAAACGCAGGTGTGTTTGTCGATGCTGTGCATGAGTTATCTAAGCCATACCACAAATAACTGAGTAACCAATGAAAAGCGCCTGATATGACCAGGCGCTTTTTTATTATCGGTTATACTCATGGTTAGACCGCCGTTAGATAGATTAGGGAATACGGATTATTCATGAAAACTCGCGATAAGATAGTGCTAGCTGCACTGGAATTATTTAATCAGCATGGTGAGCGCAATATCACCACTAACCATATTGCGGCGCATATCGATATCAGTCCGGGCAATCTGTATTACCATTTCCGCAACAAACAAGAGATAGTGCGCGAGATCTTCGCTCTCTATTCGAATGAGCTCCTCGAGCGCTTTACCCCGATTCAAGGGCAGCAGGAGAGCCTAGTGCTGCTCAAGCGCTACTTGGATTCGATTTTCACCCTGATGTGGAAGTATCGTTTTTTCTACGCCAACCTGCCGGAAATTCTTCAGCGTGATGAGCAGTTGCACGAAGAGTACATTCAAGTCCAAGAGAAGTTGCAAGGCAACCTGATCAACATCATGCGTGCGTTTGTCAATTTAGAGCTGGTGGCGGTGGACGACAGCGAACTTAAGTCGCTGGTAAAAACACTGCATATGATTGCCTCGAGCTGGCTCGGATATCAAGCGGCTATGTCACCGAAAACTCAGATCACCGAACAAGTGATCCACCAAGGCATGCTGCAAATGATTTCGGTCATGAAGCCAAGAGCCACGCCTCAAGGGCTGGAGCAGCTGCAACTGCTCGAAGAAGGCGTGAAAGCGATCCACGCGTGATCAAATTGTTCCTAGTTATAACCAATTGAAATTGTTAGCACTGATGGAACCCATTAGAGTATTCAGTATTCTCTAATGGGTTTTTGTTTATATGCATTTTGACGTTTTTAATGGTGATGCCGATGGCATTATCGCACTACTCCAGCTTCGCTTGGCCGAACCGAAAGACTCAACCTTAGTGACAGGGGTGAAGCGCGATATTCAGTTGCTCGATAGAGTAGGGGCGGTGGCCGGTGATCGTGTGGTTGCGCTAGACATCTCGATGCAAAAGAATAAAGCTGCTCTCGAGAAGATACTCGCTGCAGGCGCAGAGGTTTTTTATGCTGATCACCATCAGGCTGGCGACATTCCTCAAAACGCCAACTTAGCTGCTCATATTGATCTCGACGCCAACATCTGCACCGCGCTGATTATTGATCAGTTGCTTGAGGGGCGTTTTCGCACTTGGGCGATGACTGCCGCGTATGGTGACAATCTGATCGCCAAGGCTGATCAATTGGCGGATGAGATGGAGTTGAACTTAGAGCAAAAAGCACAGCTAAAAGAGTTGGGAACCTTAATCAATTACAATGGCTACGGCTCTGAAGTTGAAGATTTACACTTCCACCCCGCCGCGCTATTCCAAGCGCTTTTGGCCTATGATGATCCTTTCGCTGTCATTGCTGATCAACACTCACCATTTCACGTTTTACGCAAGGCTTATCAGGCCGATATGGATGAGGCGCTGTCGATATCACCCACTTACCGCAGCGCCGAGGTTGCACTCTTCGAGCTGCCAAATCAGGCTTCCTCTCGTAGGGTCAGTGGTGTGTATGGCAATCATTTGGCGAATCAAAACCCAAGCTCTGCCCATGCGGTATTAACCGAAAACGGTGATGGTCAATACACAGTCTCGTTACGCGCTCCGCTAAACAACAAGCAAGGTGCCGGGGATATTTGTGCGCTGTTTCCTACTGGAGGGGGGCGAGCCGCCGCGGCAGGTATCAATGCATTGCCAAAAGAGCAGCTAAACGCTTTTATCGAGGCAGTCGAGCGCTACTACCGCGATTAAAGAAGGGGCGCTATCTTGAACAGTTAAGGTCAAGTGCTAGCGGGTGAGCCAGCTCTTAGGGTTTTGCGTTTTACTGTTACGACGGATTTCAAAGTAGAGAGAAGGTTGAGGTTGGCCTCCTGTATCCCCGGCCAAAGCAATGGTTTCACCAGCGAAGACTTTATCCCCCTCTTTTTTCAGTAGGCTTTGATTAAAACCGTACAGCGTCATATCACCCTGGCCGTGATCGAGCAGCACCACTAAGCCGTAGCCGCGTAAGTAATCAGCAAAGACCACGGTGCCGGAGTAAACTGACTTTACCGCTTGACCATAGTTGGCATCGATGACCATACCTTTCCAATTGATTTGCCCCGTTTGACGCGACCCGTAGTTGTGGAGCACCTTGCCTTTTAGTGGCCAAGGCAACTTCCCTTTTTGTTTTGCTAAGCCATCCATCGGCACGTTATTACGCTTGGCTGCCTTAGCGATTTCTGCTTTGAGGCGAGTTTCGTTGCGTTGCAACTCCGATAGGTAGACTTGGTCATTGGAAATGCTTTTACGTATCTGGGAAACTGTCCCTTTGCGCTGTGACTGCGCTTTAGCTAATTGATCGCGCTTCTGGGTTTGTTGCTTGAGCAAGCCTGTGATCTGTTGCTTTTCTAACTCAAGTTGCTCTCGACTGTTGGCCAGCTCTGCCACGACTTGTTCCAGCTCAGCGATGGTGTCGGCCCGCTGTTTTGCCAAATGTTGGAAGTATTGGCTGATCCTGTCCTCTTCAACTCCTTGATTGAGGATCTTGCTGGAAGACTTGGCGCGTTGAGTGACGTAATAAGTTTGGATCAGTTCAGCCAGCTTATCGCTTTGTTGCTGTTTTTGCTGCGCAAGTTGGCTTACTTTGTTTTCGAGGTTAGCGATATTGCTGTTGGTGCTGGCCAAAGAACGTTTGGTCTGCTTAATTTCATTTTCTAGCCGATTGATGGTGATTTCTTGGCTTTTTAGCGATTGCTGGAGGTCGTCTAGTTTCTTTTTCTGGGTTGATAAAGACTGTTTTTGACGTGAAATTTCACCACTGACGCCTTTGAGTTCGTCGTTACTGGCGGCGTAGCTAGGCGCAAATGAACAGGCGGAGAGTATCAGTCCAAGGGCAAAAAGCGTTTTGCTTGCTGAGAGTATCCGGTTTGCAATCACCACCATTGAACAAGGCTTTCCTAACATTTTGAGAGAGAATCAGTATACCCAAACCTTTGATTGAGAAGAAAGGGGAAAGTCAAAACTTGTGCTTTGGCGAGATCTTATGCATAAAAAAGCCCAAGCATAGGCTCGGGCTCAATATCTTAATTAGGGATAGGCTGATTAGGTTTATTTAACCAGAACTTCGCCTGTCATCTCGGCAGGGATCTCTAGGCCAGTTAGAGACAGCATAGTTGGTGCTAGGTCAGACAGTTTACCGCCTTGTTTGAACTCAACTTGTTTGTCACCGACGTAGATAAGTGGCACAGGTAGGTTGGTGTGCGCGGTGTGCGTACCACCTGTTTCTGGATCCACCATCATTTCTGCGTTGCCGTGGTCAGCGGTGATCAGTAGTTGTCCACCCACTTCTTCAATCGCTGCAACCACTTTACCGACACAAGAATCCACAGCTTCAATGGCTTTTTCTGCTGCTTCGTACACACCTGTGTGGCCAACCATGTCTGGGTTAGGGTAGTTACAGATAATCGCGTCGTATTTGCCTGACTTAATCGCAGCAACCATCTTCTCAGTCAGCTCTTCAGAGCTCATTTCAGGCTGTAGGTCGTAGGTGGCTACTTTTGGAGACGCAACAAGTTGACGCTCTTCGCCTTCGAACTCATTTTCCACACCGCCGTTAAAGAAGAAAGTGACGTGTGCGTATTTTTCAGTTTCAGAGATACGTAGCTGAGTTTTGCCTTGCTTAGATAGCCACTCACCGTAAGTGTTCTCAAGAGACGCTGGTGGGAAGGCGATAGCTAGTGGGATATCCGCTGCATATTGAGTGAGCATTACGAAGTTGATTGCAGGGAATACTGCGCGTTCAAAGCCGTCAAATGCAGGGACAAAAGTACGGGTGATTTGACGTGCGCGGTCAGCACGGTAGTTCATGAAGATCACCGCATCGCCATCTTGCATGACTGCGTCTTCTTGGCCTTCCGCTTTAATAGCCGTTGCTTTTACGAACTCGTCGTTTTCATCACGAGCATAAGCCGCTTCAAGACCCGCGACTGCTGAATCGTAAGTAAACTCTGCGTTTGCTTGAGTCAGTAGGTCGTATGCTACTTGAACTCGATCCCAGTTGTTGTCACGGTCCATTGCGTAGTAACGACCAACAAGAGAGGCGATACGGCCTTTGCCAAGCTTAGCAAATAGGTCTTGGAAGCGTTGTAGAGAATTTTCTGCACTGCGTGGTGGAGTGTCACGGCCGTCTAGGAAGCAGTGTAGGTAAATCTTTTCAGCACCGCGTGCCGCAGCCATTTCTACTGCTGCGTAGATGTGATCTTCGTGTGAGTGTACGCCACCTGGAGACATTAGGCCCATGATGTGTACCGCTTTGCCTGCTTTAACCGCAGTATCGACCGCTTCAACCAATGCTGGCGTGTGTTCGAATTCGCCGTCAGCGATAGACTTAGTGATACGGGTTAGGTCCTGATATACCACTCGACCAGCGCCGATGTTGGTGTGACCCACTTCCGAGTTACCCATCTGACCGTCAGGAAGGCCCACATCCATACCAGAAGCAGAGATGAGAGTATTAGGTTTGTTAGCAAACAGGCTATCCAAAACGGGTGTGTTCGCGTTTGCGATTGCGTTGCTTGCTGTCTCTTCACGGTGACCGTAACCGTCAAGAATAACTAGAGCCATTGGCTTCTTAGCTGTCATAGTGATGACCTCGTCAAATTTCAAAGTAACTTTAGAAACAAAATTAGCGTAATTTTACTACACTTTGTAACCAAAACTGTAGGCTAAGATCAAATATTGTGTGCGAAATATCGTTGTTATCTTTCACTATGCCTACGATTGCGCTGATGCATGCTTCACTTAATTGCGTAACTGGAACACCACTATTTTGGCATTTAGTAAGCAAAAATAAATAGGTTTGTGGCTATTAGTTTGATAGCGATTACCCAACTAAGATGCCAGTTCCGCTGACCGCCAAAACTGCACCTATCCAAGCAAAACGGTTTGGGCGTTTGCCCGAGTAAACCCAAAGTATAGGCAACAACATAATGGGGGTGGTAGAAGAGAGCAGTGCTACCATGCCAACATTGCCTTGTTTTAGCGCGTAGAGGATCAGTGTCATACCGACCGCCATGGCGAGAAAACCGTTGATGGCAGTAATGGAGAATATCTTGATACTCATAGGTTGAGTGGCACGAGCAAGTTTGGCGCCACTGATAAACAAAAGGCAGTGCGCGGCAAAAGCGGTCATCATACGGATGGCGGATGCGGCGATTGGATCGATGTCTGTCAACATGACCGGTTTGGCAATGATACCACCCAGCGCCTGACACAGTGCCGCCACCAGACCAAGGCCGACGCCAACCCAGACATTGCCTTTAATCGCATCAAGCTGATTGGCGGCTTGGCCCTTGCGACCAAAGAAAATCGCGATTAACACCCCAGAAAACACCAACAGTGAGCCGAGCAGCTCTAAGTGATTCATGGTTTCGCTAAACAGGAAATAGCCCAAAATCGCAGAAAACACCGCATGGCACGAGAACAGCAGCCCAGCTTGTCTTGGCCCCATTCTATTGAGACAGGCAAAGAGAGCCGTGTCGCCAATGAAAATGCCGATCACTCCCGATAGCATCATCGCCGAAATGGCGCTGAGTTCGACACTTGACCAGCCACCCGTGACCAGCGCCATGGTGCCGAGAATGACTGAGGTACAGCCCATACGCCAGCGGCTATAGGCAAAAGTACCAAGATGTTGCGCTGGGACAACCGAGAGCAAGCTGGCCACCGCCCAAAGAAAAGCCGCGGCCAGTGCCAGCCATTCATAACCCATCGACATGATTCCCTTGTAAGTATGCAACAGTAATGGCTGACAATATGCATCAAAATGGAGTTAAAACAAACCTTAAACTTTGAAGCGTCCGACCTCCTTACGCATGGTCTGAGCCGAGTCGCGCATATTGTCAGCACTTTGACTGCTTTGAAGTGCTTGTGCTGCAAGGACGTCAGAGGCGTCTTTGATTCCTTGGGTGTTACGACTGATGTCTTCGCTCACCGCACGCTGCTCTTCAGCGGCGCTGGCAATCTGCAACGCCATATCGTTAATTTCAGTGATGGCATCTGTGATTCGGCCTAAGCTTTCTGCGGCTTGCTGCGCGTAGTCGACACTGGTATCAGCCAGTGATGTGCTGCTCTGCATACTGCTCACGGCTTGTTTGGTGTTGGTCTGCAGTGTTTCAATCATATTGCGAATCTCTTCGGTCGAACCGTGAGTTCGTTGACTGAGCACGCGAACTTCATCGGCTACCACGGCAAAGCCGCGACCTTGTTCCCCTGCTCGCGCTGCTTCAATTGCGGCATTAAGAGCCAGCAAGTTGGTCTGTTCAGCGATTTCTTGAATGGTGGACAAGATTTGGTTGATGCTTTGGGTGTTGCTTTCAAGCTCCGAGATGACGCCTGACGCAGCCATCACCTGATCGGCCAGTTCAACAATCGCTTGGCGGTTTTTCTGGATCACTTGTTTGCCATCCTGGCAGGCCAATGATGAGGTTTGCGAAGCATTCGCGGTTAGCTCGGCGTGACTGGCCACTTCTGCAGCGGTCGCCGACATTTCGTGAATGGCGGTGGCAATCTGGTTGACATCGTTTTGCTGCGCTTCAACTTGCTGGGAAGATTGTTGCGACAGTGCGTTCGCTTGCACAGCTTGAGCTGCGAGAGTGTCGCTGTGCTGAATGATCCCGCTGATCATGGTCTGCATTTGCGCTAAGAACTGATTGACGTGCTCGGCCACTTCACCAATCTCATCACGACGCTTAATCTCAATGCGTTGGGTTAAGTCGCCTTCGCCTTTTGACAGTTGAGACAACGACAGCGAGAGGTCTTGAAGTGGCTTTAACAGCTTAGTGATGGTGTAAGTACTAACAGTCGCAATCACTAGGTAGAGAAGGATTGAGGCCAATGCGGTGAACTGGATTTGCTCTGTCACTGAGGCAAAGGCGAGGGACTTGTCGACCGCGATGCCAAGTGACCAATCGGTTGAGGGGACATTGATCATGTACACCAGTTTGTCACCTTGATTCGGCCAACTGATGGTTGAAATCGTGGCACCAGTGACTAAGGCTTGGATCTTGTTCGCGGTCAGCACTGGGTTAAGGTCGGTCACCGGTTTTTGACTCAGCTTTTCATCTTGATAGGCGACAATATTGTTGTTGCCATCGACTAAGAAGGTAAAACCATCATTATCGAGCGTGACATTAAGCACTTCATCAATAATGTTGGTGACGGTTAAATCGGCAGCCAGGACGCCGGGTTTTTGTCCGCTAAAGGCCTTAGCAAAGCTGACGACAATACTACCATCAAAGTCTTGGTAGGGTTCGGTAAGGATAAGCCCTGAGGCTTTCATCGCATCTTGATACCAAGGGCGCGTTCTCGGATCGTAATCGGCAGGCCAATCTTCGCTCGGGTCACCATAGGCGATGGATCCGTCTTCAAAGCCTGCATAAACAGAGAGAAAGTCGCCCGCTCGTTTGGTGATCAGCATTTCACGCTGTGGGTCACTCGCCTCACTGATGACCTTTTCATTGGCCAGCATCATATCGCTGCGGATCGCTAACCAGTCGCTGATGTAGCGGGCGGTCGCATGGCTGACATTCGCCATTTCGCTATTCAGTGCAGCAGAGGTTTCATTTTTGAGTTGGCTTACTGATATCCAAGCTTGGACACCACTTACGATGGCAATCACGATCGCAATTGCAATCTGCATTTTGAGTTTGATGGTATTTCTCATTGCCTTTCCTTCAGTTACGAGACAATAGATTGAGAAAGCGGTCGCGAGGAGAGTCTGTCTCTTTTGCTTGCAAAGAGGAGAGACAAATAATCCGGGCCGCTGAGTGTTGGTGTTCACATGAAAAGTGAATCGGATGTTATTGTTATTATTGAACTAATTTTATATGTTCGGGCTTTTGAAATGCTTGATCTAGGTTGGGGATTGGAATTTGTCTTGAGCGGAGCATCAAGTTATTGAGCAAATTGTGACCTCAAGTCCAAAACTTGAGGTCACACAGTGAGTTAAGTCAGGATCAGCGCGCCAACATAGACGAGCGTTAAGCCGATGACGCCGATGATGATGCCGGTTTTGGCCATATCTTTACTTTCGATTAGGCCAGTGGAGTAAGCCAAAGAGTTTGGTGGCGTCGAGACGGGTAAGATAATCCCTAGAGAGGCTGAGAACGCTACAACCACCAATAGACCTTGCAAGCCACCCACGCTGGATAAGCTCTCCATTGAGGCGCCAATGGCAGCGGCAATCGGCATCAGCAAGTTAGCCGTGGCGGTATTGGACATAAAGTTCGCCATCACCCAACACACCAACGACATAGTCAGAACCACCGCAATGGGTGATAGCGACTCATAATCGATAGCGTGGGCAAGCGCTGACGCGAGTCCGGTTTTATCGAGCCCGATCCCTATCGCGATACCGCCTGCCACTAACCACAGCACATCCCAGTTGATTAGCTTGAGTTCAGATTTGCCCATAATCCCAGTGAGCGTAAACACCGCGAGTGGAATGATCGAGACCACGTAGGTGTTCATCCCATGCACTTTGGTGGTCATCCACAACAAAATCGTGGCTGCAAAAGTCACGTAAACAACGATGGCACGCCAGTTTTTCTGGAACTGACCATCCAGTTTTAAGGTCATGGTTTGTTGTGAGGCAGGGAAAAGTTTTTGCAGTAAGAACCAAGCGATAGTGAGCTGAACAATAACAAACGGCAGGCCCATCATCATCCAGGTTAAAAAGTCGATACTGTTTGCTCCGGTTAGGTACTGCAAGGCAATCGCGTTC
This sequence comes from Vibrio sinaloensis, assembly GCF_023195835.1. Classification (NCBI taxonomy): domain Bacteria; kingdom Pseudomonadati; phylum Pseudomonadota; class Gammaproteobacteria; order Vibrionales; family Vibrionaceae; genus Vibrio; species Vibrio sinaloensis. Next base: position 273,489 of record NZ_CP096199.1, read on the forward strand.
GGTGGCGTGCCGATAGGGGTAGCGATGCCCCCGGTGTTGGCCGCAATTGGAATACAAAGCACCAAGGCTTTTATGCCTAAATCTCCCTTCGGCGCTGATGCGACAATCGGTCCTAGCAGTGCCAGCATCATAACTGTGGTGGCCGTATTCGACATAAACATCGAGAACACCGCAGTGATCAGCATTAAGCCCAGCATTATAAACTTGGGCTGATGGCCAAAGGGGCGAAGTAACACTCGGGCGAGGTTGTTATCGAGTTCGTATTTGGAGGCGGCAATGGCGAGGGCAAAGCCCCCCATAAACAGAATGATGATCGGAGATGAAAACGCACTGAAAATATCGGTGTAATTCATCAACTCCCCCAAATCGTGACCCGCAGGCGGAGTTCTAAACAGATGCAAGCCTTTGTTGGAGATCATCACCAGCTCTAGGGCAATAATCAGAATCGAAGTGGCAAACACCGGGACTGGCTCGAGCACCCAAAGCAGCGCCGCCAGTAGAAATATCGCCAACAAACGATGTTGAATGAGGGTGAGGTCATCGATTGGAATCCAATCAATGGGCATCAGCAGCACACCAATCGGCAGGCCGAAACTGATCAATAGTTTTATCAGAACGCCAGAGTCAATCTTGGGCATAGTGAGAGCAACCTTGTGGCAAACAAAAATCAGGCTATAGATTAATTTACAAACAGGGCAGCGTCTTCGACCGAGTCTAGACTTTTGATAAACAGTTGAATTTGTATGGTTAGTTTTGTTTTGGGTCAAAAAAGCCCTGCAACAGAGCAGGGCTGGATAGTTTGTTGTCGATTAATCTGGTTGAGGCGCGTTGACGTGAGCGTAAGGCGTGCCCATAACCGTAGCCTGACCATTTTGCATTGACTCATCAAAGGTGATGGCATCTTTGGCAAATAGGTTGATGACCGTTGAGCCAAGTTTGAAGCGACCCATCTCTTCACCTTTGTTCAGAATCACCGCTTTATCGCCTTCGGCAGGGTAATCCCATTTGTAAACAGTATTGCCGCGAGGTGGGGTGATGGTTCCCGCCCAAACTTGCTCGATGCTTCCAACAATCGTCGCACCGACTAAGACTTGCGCCATAGGCCCAAACTCGGTGTCGAAGATACACACCACGCGTTCGTTACGCGCAAATAGGTTTGGTACATTCTCTGCTGTCAGTGGGTTGACCGAGAATAGATCGCCTGGCACATAAATCATCTGGCGCAACGTACCATCACACGGCATATGTACGCGGTGGTAGTCACGCGGCGAGAGATAAAGGGTGGCAAAAGCGCCGTCGGCAAACTCTGCCGCTAGGTTTGCATCGCCGCCTAATAGCTCCTGCGCACTAAAGTCATGGCCTTTCGCTTGGATAAGCTTCCCGTCCGTAATCGGTCCAAATTGGCTAACACAAGCGTCTGCTGGGTGAGTGACAACCGTGTCCCCCTCGGCAATTGGGCGCATCCCTGGTTTCAGCTCACGAACAAAAAAATCGTTAAACGTTTTGAAGTGTTTAGGATCTGAATGCAGCGCTTCGTCCATATTGACTTTGTACTGCTTGATGAACCAGCGAATGACTGCTGTTGTTAGACCGCCTGCTTGGGCTGAGGCTAGCTTACCCATGAGTCGAGTTAAACCGTGCTGTGGAATCCAGTATTGCAGTCCAACTTTAATCTTATCCATTGTGTTCAATTCCAATGTTATTTTTACGATTGACGAGTTTCTGGGCGCGAGATGTTACTTAAAATGCGTCTTGATGTCAGCAATTGCGCGTGTTTGCTTACAAAATTACCGTTACAGGTCTGCTTTTTTGTTGCGTGAATACTGACGGTTCGCTTTGTTTTCAGCCATGCTTTCCAAAATACGATGATAGTTTTCAAAGCGAACTGGGTTGATTTCACTCCTTTCCACCGCTTGGCGCAGCGCACAGTCAGGATCATCATTATGCTTACAATCTCGGAACTTGCAGCTACCCAAATAAGGGCGGAATTCGATGAAAGCTTTGGTGATTTCGTCCGCCTCAAGGTGCCATAAGCCAAACTCGCGCACCCCCGGAGAATCAATTAAATCACCGCCACTTGGAATATGGTACAAACGTGATGCTGTCGTGGTGTGCTGGCCAAGACCGGAGTTTTCAGAGATCTCGCCCTCTTCGACGTTAAACTGTGGCATTAACGCGTTGACCAAGCTTGATTTCCCTACACCTGACTGACCGACAAAAATATTAATCCGATCTTTCAGCTCTGCTTCTAGCTCTTTAATACCTTCGCCGGTTTGCTTACTAACAAACAACACCTTATAGCCGATTCGCTGGTATTCATTTAACCAAGATTGATACTCCGTGAGTTGCTCGGGCTCGAGCAAATCGATTTTGTTCAACACCAGTAGCGGCGCAATTTCGAGCGTTTCAGAGGCGACAAGGTAGCGATCGATAATATTGAGTGACAACTCAGGCAACACCGAAGAAACAATCACCATTTGGTCGACATTGGCAGCCACCGGCTTAAGGCCGTCGTAATAGTCCGGACGAGTCAGTACCGAGCGGCGAGGCTCAACCGCTTCGACCACGCCTGAGATGCCTTCCATTGATTCAAGCCCCGGGCGCCAAATCACTTTATCGCCAGACACAAGGCTTTCGATACCTCGACGAAGGTTGCAGCGTTGAATCTCGCCGGTCTCTAAGTCTTCGATGTCGGCGTGTTGTCCAAAACGAGTGATAACCAGGCCGGATTTGCTGCCCCCCAACATAGATTCATCCCACTGCACGGATTCCTCTTGCTTGAGTTTGCGCTTTTGGTTGTGACGTACCCGTCTTACCTGACCTTTGGTTAGCTTTTTCTTTTTAGCCACGTTTCTCTACTTCAATTGATTAATGTATTGACTGATACCAACAAGAAGGAGGATATCTCAAACTATCTTGGGGATCGGAATTTGGGTATAGTACCTCTTTTAGCACAAAACCAATAGGCAACGATTTATGTCCTTTAGCGATCAAAATCTGATTTGGATTGATCTTGAGATGACTGGGCTTGACCCAGAAACACATAAAATTATCGAAATCGCCACCATAGTGACGGACAGTGAACTTAATATCTTAGCTGAAGGACCTGTACTTGCCATTCATCAACCAGAGCAGGAACTGCTAAAAATGGATGAGTGGTGTACGACGACTCATACAAGTAGTGGTCTAGTGGATCGCGTCCGAGCGAGTGAGATCGACGAAGAGCAAGCGATTCGACAAACCATCGAGTTCTTACAAAAATGGGTGCCAAAGGGTAAATCGCCAATCTGTGGTAACAGCATCGGCCAAGATCGCCGTTTTCTCTACAAGCACATGCCAGAGCTAGAGCAGTATTTCCATTACCGTTATATCGATGTCAGTACGCTGAAAGAGCTCACTCGTCGATGGAAACCAGAAGTGCTAGACGGTTTTAGCAAGCAAGGCAGCCACTTGGCACTGGATGATATCCGTGAGTCCATTGCGGAGTTGCAGTATTATCGCCAAACCATATTCAGTATTTAAGCCAAGAGCCGCACCGAAAGTGCGGCTCTTTTGCTTTCGGGTTAGGGGATGGGGATAAACACAAATTGAGCAACGCCATGGGCGACTTTGGTGATACTGCGATTGGTTTTATCCGCGACAATCAGCGCCATCATATCTTGAATGGTGATCATCTTGGTAAAGATTCGGTCGAAGCTCATGTCGCCACCATATTCATTGGTGTCGTTGGTGTAGATCAGTGGGTTTCCAGCGCTGTCTTTGCGGTGATAAAGGCGCCAAACAAATATCTCAATGTTTCTCGCACTGTTGTACAGCGCTTGTTCATCGAGTGAGTCAAGCATAAAGAACTCTTGCTTGTGGTTGTAAGAGCGTCTGAGCATTTCGGTTAGGCCAACCATTGCCGCGAAGACGCGATCACCCTGGTAGTCGTGCTTGAAGCTCAGTAAAATCGCATCGATACCGGTGATTTGATTGAGCTCATCAAACAGCAGCGATGGAAGCTCGACGTCATCCTCAGAGCCCAATATTTGCTCAATGCGACTCTCAATCGTCGCATCAGGGTTCTTGCTTAATTGAATCGGGTTACGGACGTAGAGCTTACGCGTTAGCTGGGCTATTTGAGCTTTGAGTTGGCGGGCATGTACGTCCATAACGAAGTCAACGTCGCTTTTACCTAAGTTTCTTACCGGCTTGGGCAGTGAACCGCATCCAGTCAACAAGAATATCAGCATCAGCGATGCGATCAGTGGTGCACGGCAACGACGAAGGTGCATACAAGATTAAGTCCGTTTAATTGAATCAGAGAAAAGAGTCTTCTTTGTCCTGTTATATAGATTTTTTTTGCCCCCGGCGATGAAGTGCTTGCAAAAGGCAGGTCGATCTCCCACTTTACACTTGTTAGACAAATGATAGGCTCGCTAACACGGTGTTTTGATTGATTTTCAAGCCCTTTCGTGCAGGTTTGTGCGCTTTTTGCTCAAACGCAAAAAAAAATGGTTTTTTTTGCATGAAGGACTTGCATCACAAAAAAATGCTCTTATAATTCGCAGCCCTAAACGACGTAAACGTTGTTGATGCGACACTAGCTCAGTTGGTAGAGCGCAACCTTGCCAAGGTTGAGGTCACGAGTTCGAACCTCGTGTGTCGCTCCAGTTTGATGGTCTTCATCGTACCTAACGGTGACATTGCGACACTAGCTCAGTTGGTAGAGCGCAACCTTGCCAAGGTTGAGGTCACGAGTTCGAACCTCGTGTGTCGCTCCAGTTTGACGGTCTTCATCGTACCTAACGGTGACACAATACGGACGCGGGGTGGAGCAGCTTGGTAGCTCGTCGGGCTCATAACCCGAAGGTCGTCGGTTCAAATCCGGCCCCCGCAACCAAATTTACAGGTGTTGTGATTCGCTAGCTCGTCGGGCTCAGCCATTCATAAAACCTAGCGAAGGTCGTTGGTTCAAATCCGGCCCCCGCAACCAAATTTCTCTTCAAGGGAATATGCGACACTAGCTCAGTTGGTAGAGCGCAACCTTGCCAAGGTTGAGGTCACGAGTTCGAACCTCGTGTGTCGCTCCAGTTTATGGTTTTCATCGTACCTAACGGTGAAGAATGCGGCACTAGCTCAGTTTATCGAGCACAACCTTGCCAAGGTTGAGGTCACGCCTTTCTGTTTATGAATAGGGAACCTCGTGTGTCGCTCCAGTTTGATGGTCTTCATCGTACCTAACGATGACACAATACGGACGCGGGGTGGAGCAGCTTGGTAGCTCGTCGGGCTCATAACCCGAAGGTCGTCGGTTCAAATCCGGCCCCCGCAACCAAATTTACAGGTGTTGTGATTCGCTAGCTCGTCGGGCTCAGCCATTCATAAAACCTAGCGAAGGTCGTTGTTTCAAATCCGGCCCCCGCAAGCAAATTCAATCAATAGCAATGCTGTTGATATGCGACACTAGCTCAGTTGGTAGAGCGCAACCTTGCCAAGGTTGAGGTCACGAGTTCGAACCTCGTGTGTCGCTCCAGTTTGATGGTCTTCATCGTACCTAACGGTGACATAATACGGACGCGGGGTGGAGCAGCTTGGTAGCTCGTCGGGCTCATAACCCGAAGGTCGTCGGTTCAAATCCGGCCCCCGCAACCAAATTTACAGGTGTTGTGATTCGCTAGCTCGTCGGGCTCAGCCATTCATTAAACCTAGCGAAGGTCGTTGTTTCAAGTCCGGCCCCGCAACCAAATTCAATCAATAGCAATGCTGTTGATATGCGACACTAGCTCAGTTGGTAGAGCGCAACCTTGCCAAGGTTGAGGTCACGAGTTCGAACCTCGTGTGTCGCTCCAAATCTCCTTCAGACGATAGACTCTCTGAACCGGTCCTATGACCACCGCTCTTTTGTAATGCTGAGAAGCATCAACCAAAAAATTAAAAAGTCCTCCTAATAATTAGGTGGGCATTTTTATGTCTAAACCCAGTCTCTCAACACGTGATGTGTTCAATCTTATATGATGGCAAGCAAGGCGCGAGCTAGGGTCTGCCACAACCGTCAACAGACTTATCCACAGAATGCTGTATGTGGATAACTTGGTGGGTAAGCTGAAATTTCTCTCTGTATAACACGGGACTAAAACGATCTTTGACGTAATCGCTGAGTTTCTGAGAGTAAGGTTTGTTGCCTAAGTTGTTGTTTTATATTGGTTTTGCTTTGATTTCCTTGTCGGGGAAAAGTCAAGCCATCGATCATTAAGTTGCTGTTTTTTGATCCTAGTCATTTATTAGTGATGTGGTTAACTTTTTCTTCTGCAACCAATTTGCCCAAGTGGTCTACTTTTTTCCACATTCTGATTTTTGGAGCTAAATCAAGTTCTGCTAACGCAAACTCGGCAAGTATTATGCATCTCTTGGCAGTCCTTTCTGCACGATTCGGATCAGTCGCTCAGTTTGAGTTGAGGTATGAGGTATCTGCTGCTGTTGCTCTGCCAATGCCCAAACAATATGCTGGTCAAGCATCTCATTGAGCCCCAAACGATCGGTTAGCGCTTGAACAATGCGTGGTGAGTAAGGCGCATTCCCCATCGCAATAGCAAGGTTTCTCAGCCACTGAATGTGGCCAATTCGACGAATTGCTGAACCCTGCATATTGTGCAGGAAGGTGGCTTCATCCCACTCAAACAGCTCGACCAGATCAGCATTGCCTAATGTCTCTCGACGATGAAAGTCTGGTTGCTGAGTAACCGCAGCGAAACGATTCCAAGGGCATACTAACTGACAATCATCACAGCCATAAATGCGATTGCCCATGGCTCGACGAAATTCCTCAGGGATGACGCCATCATATTCAATCGTCAAGTATGAGATGCATCGTCTTGCGTCTACGACGCCGTCTGCAACAATCGCATTGGTGGGGCAGGAGGTGATACAGGCTTTGCACTTTCCACACTCGTTGGAGCTGGGTTCATCGACCGGAAGAGGTATATCTACCAATAGCTCACCAAGGAAAAACCATGATCCGGCGTCTTTATCGAGTATCAATGAATGCTTTCCAGACCAGCCGAGTCCCGCTTTTTCAGCCAAAGGTCTCTCTAGTATCGGCGCAGAGTCTACGAATGGGCGATAGCCAAGCTGTGACACTTCTTGTTCAATTTTTTGCCCTAACTTTTTGAGCTGATTACGCACTAACTTGTGATAGTCACGCCCTAAGGCATAGCGACTGATATAGGCTTGGGTAGGATCGGCGAGATTCGAGGCAAATTGGGCTTGCGGTGGCAGGTAGTCCATACGCACACTGATCACCCGCACTGTGCCGGGCAACAACTCAGCGGGGCGCGCGCGCATCATGCCATGACGCGCCATCCAATCCATTTCGCCATGAAAACCATCATCGAGCCATTTTTGTAGCTGCGCTTCATGTTCGGATAGGTCGATATCGCAAATCCCTACTTTCTGAAAGCCGAGTTCTTGACCCCAAATTTTGATCTTGTCGGCAAGCTGTTGGTAGTTCATGCGATATGCTCCTGATTAAGGGGGCGGGATCTTAACGGATCTTATACCTAGGATCTAGCCAGTTAAAACCGGAAAATCTCCTCAAATTGATCATTTTTCCTTTTACTTACACAAGATCGCTTGTCTCTCAATTCCAACCCAGTTTACTATTCCAGTTCTTTTGATTTTTATATAATCACAGCCTAGAGATCGATCTTCATGACCACCAAACAATTTGCCCTTAAAGATGAACAAGCCACGATTCAACTCGGAACCGCTTTAGCGCAATTGTGTTCGCAGCAGACCACCATCTATCTGCATGGCGATCTAGGGGCAGGAAAAACCACGTTCAGCCGAGGTTTTATTCGCGCGTTGGGTCATTCAGGCAACGTCAAAAGCCCTACGTATACCTTAGTCGAACCCTATCAACTGGCGGACTGGCAAGTTTATCACTTCGATCTCTATCGCTTGGCAGACCCAGAAGAGCTTGAATTTATGGGTATCCGTGACTACTTCACCGCAGATGCTATCTGTTTGGTTGAGTGGCCAGAAAAGGGCCAAGGGTTGCTGCCAGAGGCAGACCTTGATATTGAGCTTCGTTACCAAGGTGAAGAACGTGTTGTTGAGCTCAAGGCAAACAGTCAATATGGATGTCAGTTATTGGAACCGTTGGAGTTATGTTGAAGCTTACTGTACTAAGGGCTGTTTTCTTTCCATTGTTTCTCGCCCTAAGCTTGTTTCCGAGTTTGGTGTTGGCCAATGCCCTTGAGGGAATTCGTGTTTGGCCGTCGCCTGATGAAACTCGCGTCGTCATTGATCTCAAATCTGAGGCCAACTACAGCTATTTCTCGCTCTCTAGTCCTGAGCGATTGGTGGTGGATTTAAAGCAGACCTCGCTCAATACCCGCTTACCCCTGAATATTTCCGATAGCCCGGTTCTGAAAAAAATTCGCAAAAGCTCTCCGCCAGAGAAAAGTACCTATCGCTTGGTATTTGAGCTTAAGCGCAAGTCCAATGCTCAACTGTTTAAACTGGCCCCGACTCCCGGTGGCCAATATGGTCACCGCTTAGTTATTGATTTAGCACACGATAATAACGCGAGTCAGTCAAGCTCTGAGACATCGAGCAGTACCAAACCCGCTACGGTCAGCCGCGATGCTTCGCAGCTATTGGGCACGGCCGATATCGTAGTGGCGATTGATGCAGGACATGGCGGTGAAGACCCAGGCTCAATTGGTCCGACGCGTAAATACGAAAAGCATGCCACTCTGGCTGTATCGAAAAAAATTGCCGATCAAATCAATGCGGTACCGGGAATGAAAGCGGTACTGACAAGGCGCGGCGATTATTATGTCAATCTCAACAAACGTTCGGAAATCGCTCGTAAAAATAAAGCGCATTTGCTCGTTTCTGTGCATGCCGATGCGTTTCATTCGCCCAAACCCCGCGGTGGGTCTGTGTTTGTGCTCAACACTCGGCGAGCTAACTCTGAAATTGCCCGCTGGGTAGAGAATCACGAGGAGCAATCGCAGCTTCTTGGCGGTGCGGGTGAAGTGTTGGCGAAAAACAACAGCGATCGCAATATCAGTCAAACCTTACTCGATTTGCAGTTTAGCCACTCACAAAAAGAGGGCTACAAAGTCGCGACTAACATTTTGCGTGAAATGGGGCGCGCTGGTATCCACCTCCATAAAAAAGAACCAGTAAACGCCAGTTTGGCGGTACTGAAGTCACCTGATATTCCTTCTGTTTTGGTCGAAACCGGATTTATTTCTAATCCGAGTGAAGAGCGTCTGCTGTTCCAGCGTAGTCACCAAGACAAGCTCGCACGCTCGTTGACCAAGGCGATTGTTCAATATTTCGAAGACAACCCACCAGAAGGCACTCTGTTCGCTAATCGTGGTAAGAGCATAAAGCATAAGGTCGCACGCGGTGAGTCGCTGTCTGTGATCGCGAGTAAGTACGGAACAAGTACCCAAGCATTAATGCAGGCCAATAAGCTCAAAAGCAGCAGCTTGGCGATTGGACAGATCTTGACTATTCCAGGTGCCAGCAATCCGATCAAGGTACCTGAAATCAGCAATCCTGTAGAGACGAAAACCTTAACCCATGTCGTTCAACGTGGTGAGTACTTAGGTAAGATTGCCAGCAAATACAAAGTGTCGGTGGCCGCGATCAAACGCGAGAACAATTTGAAGTCCGATACATTGAAATTGGGGCAAAAGCTTAAGATCACCGTGAGCTTGAAAGATCAGCCGCTGCGCAAGCACAAAGTACAGCGCGGTGAGTTTCTTGGCAAAATTGCGTCTAAGTATGGGGTCAGCGTTGATGGCATTCGCAAAGCCAATAAACTGCGTTCGGATCAACTGGCGGTTGGCCAAGTGTTGATCATTCCACACAACTAATTCTGGAGTGAACCCGATGACGATCAAGATCCTTCCTGCCCGCCTTGCCAACCAAATAGCAGCGGGTGAAGTGGTCGAACGGCCGGCTTCTGTGGTAAAGGAGTTGGTAGAAAACAGCTTAGACTCTGGCGCGACTCGTATTGATATCGATATTGAAAAAGGCGGCGCTAAGCTGATCCGAGTGCGTGATAACGGCAAAGGGATTGTCAAAGACGAGCTCGGACTAGCGTTGAGTCGACATGCGACGTCGAAGATTCACACTTTAGATGATCTAGAAGCCATCATGAGTTTAGGCTTTCGCGGCGAGGCGTTAGCCAGTATCAGTTCCGTATCTCGACTTACCATGACCTCACGCCCGGCGACGCAAGAGCAAGCATGGTCGGCATACAGCGAAGGACGAGAGATGCAGGTTCAACTTCAACCTGCCGCCCACCCAATTGGTACCACAGTCGAGGTGTTGGATCTTTTTTTCAACACCCCAGCGCGCCGTAAGTTTCTGCGAACTGAGAAAACCGAGTTTACCCATATCGATGAGCTGTTAAAGCGCATCGCATTGAGCCGTTTTGATGTCACGATCAACTTAAAGCACAACGGAAAGCTGGTTAAGCAGTATCGAGCGGCAAAAACCGAATCTCAGGCTGAAAAACGTATTGCAGCCGTATGTGGTAGTGCATTCGTACGTCATATGCTCAAAATAGAGTTAGAGCATCAAGGCTTGAAGTTGCATGGCTGGATCACGACGCCAGAAGGCGCGCGTCAGCAAAGCGACTTGCAATACTGCTACGTTAACGGACGTATGATGCGCGATAAGTTGATCAACCACGCGATTCGCCAGAGCTACGAAAACAGTTTACGCCCAGACCAGTTTGCTACTTATGTGCTGTTCATTGAGCTTGATCCTCATCAGGTTGATGTGAATGTCCATCCTGCCAAACACGAGGTGCGCTTTCATCAAGCGCGTTTGGTGCATGATTTTATCTATCAGGCGTTAAGCGACGCCTTGGCGCAAAGTGAGCACATCAGCCAAACTCAGCAAACCGCTTCGGCGTTCCATACTGAAACTAAGCCTGCTCACCTTGAGCACGAGGAGGCGAAAGAGCCTGAGCCGTCTAAGTTTGCTCAAGAACAAGACGCGATGGACTCTGTGCCTGCTTACCCCGGGCGAAATGACTACCAAGCCAGCCAAGAGCAAGTGCGAGAAAGCAAGCCACGCCATGAATGGCAGCAATCACGTCCTGAGCCTCGCAGTAAGCAGAGTGAGGGTTATGGTGAACCTGCGCCGCGTAAGCAGGAGGTGCTAGCCTATCAAGCCCTGCTTTCCACACCTGATATCGATACCGCTGAGAATGCGCCTAAGCCAGAAATACACACAGAGTCTTACCTCAATCAACAGGTCGAAGTACTGGGCAAAGCGATCGCTGTAGTGCAGGGGCGCTATCTAGTGATGGGCGACAAAACCGGAGTGCGTTTGGTCAGTTTGGCACGTGCAGAATGGTTGAGAGTCAACGGACAGTTGTCGCTGAGCCAAGAGGCGTTAACCAGTCAGCCTTTGCTTGTGCCTTTAGCACTGAAACTAGACAGTGCGCAGCTCGAAGCGGCAGAGCAGGCGACACAGGTATTGCACCAACTGGGTATTGAACTCAAAGTACGCAACCGCGCCTCGTTGATGGTGATGGGGGTCCCACAGCCTCTCAGACAACAAAACCTGCAACAACTGTTGCCAGATCTGTTATCTTACGTCGCTTCGCGCTCGGAGCCGGCGTCTTCATTGAGTCGTGCACAGCTAGCAAACTGGCTAAGTGATTGTATTACTCAAGTGAAAAGCGACTACACTATGTCGGAAGCGATACAAATCGTTTCTGATATTGAGCACTTGTGGCAAGGCCAATTACCTCTGAGCGACACTCAACTTGTTAGGCCGATTGATTTTTCTGCAACCATTGCAGCTTTAGAGTTATGAATAACGAACAACTACCCTTGGCGCTGTTTTTGATGGGGCCCACCGCATCGGGAAAGACAGAGTTAGCTATCCGTCTGCGTAAAAAATTTCCGGTTGAGATCATCTCGGTAGACTCTGCACTTATCTACAAAGGGATGGATATTGGTACCGCTAAGCCTGACGCCAATGAGCAAGCTCAAGCACCGCATCGATTGATTGATATTTTAGACCCGAGTGAGGCCTACTCTGCGGCCGATTTTCGACGTGATGCGCTGCGTGAAATGGAGCAAATCGTCGCTCAAGGAAAAATCCCCTTGCTTGTCGGCGGGACCATGCTTTACTACAAGGCCCTACTTGAAGGTTTATCGCCACTTCCTGCGGCCAACCCCGAAATTCGTCAGCAAATTGAACAAGAAGCATTGACGAGTGGATGGGATAAGTTGCACGATCAACTCAAGCAGATTGATCCTGTCTCAGCAGAGCGAATTCATCCTAATGATCCACAAAGATTGTCTCGGGCATTGGAAGTTTATCGAATTTCGGGTAAAACTCTTACTGAGTTGACTCAAACGAAAGGCGAAAGCCTACCGTTTCGAGTCAAACAATTTGCAATAGCTCCCAAGGAAAGGGCAGAGCTCCATCGTCGTATTGAGCTGCGTTACGAAAAAATGATTGAAGCGGGATTTGAGCAAGAAATGCGTACCTTGTACGCACGCAAAGATCTTCATCCCGATCTTCCATCGATTCGTTGCGTTGGCTACAGGCAGATGTGGGACTATTTGGATGGGAACTGCACGCTAGATGAAGCGATTTTTAAAGGCATATGTGCAACCCGCCAATTGGCCAAGCGACAAATTACCTGGTTACGCAGCTGGGATAATTTAACTTGGTTAGATAGCGAAAACATTGAACAAGCACTAGAAACTGTCTCAAATGCCATAGCATCGGAAGGTTTTAGCTGTGTATAATGTGATCGCTTTTGCGTGAATCCATCCTGTAAAGGATCTGTTACTTGATATTTCGGTGCTTTACCGTCATAACAGGTAACGACAGGGTGTTATTTTATTCGTTTAGCTCAGAGCAAAGGCCGCATTTTTTCGTGCAGCGCACCACTAGCTAAATAACTAAAACAAAATTACAAAATAAGGAAAATAAAATGGCTAAGGGGCAATCTCTACAAGACCCATTCTTAAACGCATTACGTCGTGAACGTATTCCTGTGTCTATCTACCTTGTAAACGGAATTAAACTGCAAGGTCAGATCGAATCATTTGATCAGTTTGTTATCTTGCTGAAAAACACCGTTAACCAAATGGTGTACAAGCACGCAATCTCGACAGTGGTACCTGCTCGTCCAGTGAGCCACCACAGTGGTGATCGTCCTCAAGGTGAGCGTCAGCAAGAGAAGTCAGAAGATTAATCAGTCTGAAACCTCAAGAAAAATATTAAGGAGTTGATTGCTTGTTTGACCGTTACGAAGCCGGTGAGCGAGCCGTACTTGTTCATATCAACTTCACGCAAGAAGGGGAGTGGGAAGATCTCAGCGAGTTTGAAATGCTGGTCTCTTCAGCAGGTGTTACTGCGTTACAGGTTGTAACTGGTAGCCGCCAAGCACCACACCCCAAATACTATGTCGGAGAGGGTAAGGCTCAAGAAATTGCCCAAGCGGTGCAGTTAACGGACGCCGATATTGTGATTTTTAATCACGCCCTCTCTCCTGCCCAAGAACGTAACCTCGAAAAGCTGTGTCAGTGCCGAGTATTAGATCGTACTGGTTTGATCCTCGATATTTTCGCTCAGCGAGCCCGCACTCATGAAGGTAAACTGCAAGTTGAGCTTGCTCAACTACGCCATATCTCTACCCGACTGATCCGTGGTTGGACCCACCTAGAAAGACAAAAGGGTGGTATTGGTTTACGTGGTCCAGGTGAAACTCAGTTAGAGACTGACCGACGTTTATTGCGTGATCGAATTAAAGCCATACTTCGCCGCCTAGAGAAAGTCGCTAAGCAGCGTGAACAAGGTCGCCGAGCTAGACATCGAGCGGAGATCCCAACCGTCTCCTTGGTTGGTTACACCAACGCAGGGAAATCTACCCTGTTTAACCGTATTACTCAAGCCGGCGTTTACGCCGCGGATCAATTATTTGCTACTTTGGACCCGACCCTACGTAAGATAGAGTTAGCGGATGTCGGTCCGGCAATATTGGCGGACACAGTGGGCTTTATACGCCACTTACCCCATGATCTGGTTGCTGCGTTTAAAGCGACGCTACAAGAAACGCAAGAAGCTGACATTTTGTTACATGTTGTCGATGCCAGTGACGAGCGTTTTCGTGAGAATATCCGAGCTGTTGATGAAGTTCTTGAAGAGATCGATGCCCATGAGGTGCCGTATCTCCTCATAATGAACAAAATTGACAACCTAGAAGGGCAAACACCACGTATTGAGCGCGATGAGGAAGGTGTACCTCGACGCGTTTGGGTGTCTGCGATGGAAGGTTTAGGTATGGACCTGCTGTTTGATGCGCTGACAGAGCGTCTCGCTAGCCAGATGGTTCAATACCAATTGCGAATTCCGCCACAACATCAAGGTCGGATTCGTAGTACATTCTTCCAAATGAAATGTATTCAACGTGAAGAATATGACCAAGACGGTAACCTGTTGATCGAAGTTCGAATGCAGCAGGTAGATTGGTCTAGACTTGAAAAAAGAGAAGGGGCAGTTTTACGTGACTTTATAGTTACTTAAATGACTGCTACAGTATAACGTCATATCAAATGATGGAGCTTTCTAATGGCGTGGAATGAGCCTGGTAATAACAACGGCAACAATGGCCGCGATAATGACCCTTGGGGCAGTAATAATCGTGGTAACAAGGGTGGCCGTGATCAAGGACCGCCAGACTTAGACGAAGTGTTTAATAAACTGAGTCAGAAACTGGGTGGAAAGTTTGGTGGCAAAGGTGGTAAAGGGTCGCCGATGGGTGGCGGTAGCGCACTAGGTTTTGGTGTGATTGCTGTTATCGCTATCGCAATTTGGATCTTTGCCGGCTTTTACACTATTGGTGAAGCGGAGCGTGGTGTGGTGCTACGTCTCGGTAAATATGACCGTGTGGTCGATCCGGGTCTAAACTGGCGTCCTCGCTTTATCGATGAAGTCACTCCAGTAAATGTCCAAGCGATTCGTTCACTGCGTTCTTCTGGTCTCATGCTGACCAAAGATGAGAACGTTGTGACCGTTGCGATGGATGTTCAATATCGTGTCGCTGATCCTTACAAGTACTTGTTCCAAGTTACCAATGCCGACGACAGCTTACGCCAAGCGACAGACTCAGCATTGCGCGCGGTCATCGGTGACTCACTGATGGACAGCATCTTGACCACGGGTCGTCAGCAAATCCGTCAAAGTACACAGGAAACCTTAAATGAAATCGTAGATAGCTACGACATGGGTCTTGTCATTGTTGACGTTAACTTCCAGTCTGCGCGTCCACCAGAGCAAGTTAAAGATGCCTTTGATGATGCCATCGCGGCACGTGAGGATGAAGAGCGTTTTGAGCGTGAAGCAGAAGCATACCGAAACGATATTCTACCAAAAGCGACAGGTCGAGCTGAGCGTTTGAAGAAAGAAGCTCTTGGTTACTCTGAGCGCGTAGTTAATGAAGCACTTGGTCAAGTAGCTCAGTTTGAGAAGCTGCTTCCTGAGTACCAAGCTGCACCTGAAGTTACTCGCAACCGTCTATATCTAGACACGATGGAAGAAGTCTACACCAACACCTCGAAGGTGCTGATTGATTCAGAATCGAGCGGTAACCTGCTTTACTTACCGATTGATAAGTTAGCCGGTGAGGGTAAGACTCAAACCAAGCGTAGCATTAAGTCTTCTTCAGCTTATGACCAGATTGAGTTAGAAACTCAGTCAACTGAAACAAATTCAGACTCGCAATCTCGTTCAACTGGTTCACGTCAAGGGAGATATTAAGAATGCGTAAGTTAATGATCCCTGTATTAGTCGTCACAATTGTACTGCTGCTAATGTCAGTATTTGTGATTCAAGAGGGTGAGCGTGGTTTAGTGATTCGATTTGGCCGTGTCCTAGATGATAACGGCGTGTCAAAAGTCTATGAACCAGGTCTGCATTTTAAAATGCCGCTGTTCGACCGAGTGAAAACACTCGATGCGCGTATTCAAACCATGGATGGCCGTTCTGACCGTTTCGTAACATCTGAGAAAAAAGACGTGCTTATCGATACTTACGTTAAGTGGCGTATTTCTGATTTCGGTCGTTACTACCTAACAACTGGTGGTGGCAATGCGTTAACAGCGGAAGCGCTACTTGAACGTAAAGTCACTGACGTGTTGCGCTCTGAGATTGGTGCTCGTGAAATCAAGCAGATTGTTTCAGGCCCGCGCAACAAAGATATCTTGCCAGATAGCGACAGTGAAGTAGTGACCACTGAAGCGGCGCTTGAGGCGCTAGAAGTTGACGGTGAACGTGACCAAATTATGGAGAACGTTCTAGTCGGTACGACAGACAGTGCAATGAAAGACTTGGGTGTTGAGATTGTTGATTTCCGTATGAAGAAAATCAACCTACCTGATGAAATCAGTGAATCTATCTACCGTCGTATGCGTGCAGAACGTGAGTCGGTTGCTCGTCGTCACCGTTCTCAAGGTCGTGAAAAAGCGGAAGTTATTCGTGCTCAGGCTGATCTAGAGGTGGCAACTGTTTTAGCAGAAGCCGATAAGACAGCGCGTGTAACCCGAGGTGAAGCGGATGCGAAATCTGCAAAAATCTACTCGGATGCTTACAACAAAGACCCAGAGTTCTTTAGCTTTATGCGTTCTCTAAAAGCTTACGAGAAATCATTCAGCGATAAGAGTGACATTCTGGTTCTGGATCCTAAGAGTGATTTCTTCCAGTACATGAATAATGCTGCTGGCGGTAAAACTCAGTAATTGAATATTTGCTAGTATAAAGGCTCCGTACGGAGCCTTTATTTTTTTAGTCGAGAGAACTATGTCGAATTCATTGTGGCTAGCGTTTGGGCTAGTGTTGATCGTCGAAGGGTTAGGACCGTTAATTGCCCCAAATGGGTGGCGCAATATGGTAGCTCAATTAAGCCAACAACCAGACACGCAACTGCGACGTATAGGTGGTTGCCTAGTCGTGGCTGGTGGCGTTATCGCCTATGTGTTTGGCTAGTAATGCGGTGGCGGCGTTTCTTCTGACGGGTCAGCCAGATTTGAAGAGTCGATGTTTTTGACTTTACCTACTACATACTTCATCTGGTCTTGCATTTTGCTGATCAACAGCTGCTGTTGGCTAAGGGCCTGATTCAGTTCTTCAATCGTCTGTTCTTGGAAAGCCAATTGACACTCTAAGTCATTGACTCGGCTTTCCAACGCTTCTATTTGCTGCTTTGTCATCACTAATAATCCACATTCCAAGCTTGGGCAATACCTGCAGAGGTGCCCGAAATCACGCGATTTTGCGTATCAAAGGCAGCATCATACACCACAGCGCGTGGAGGGCGAGTATCTTTTAGGGGTTCGGCTTCAAATCCATCGACTCTCGATCCACTGTGGCTGTCCCATACCATGACTCTGCTTGATGGGGTGCCTGTTACTAGGTAGCGACCATCGTCAGAGAAGCGAGCGGTAGAGAAAATCAGCTGGCGTGAAAAACTGCTCAGATTGGATAGCGGCTCGCCAGTGGTTAAGTCCCAGATAATAGCTTGATTGCCGCCATCGGAAGTAAATGCGTATTTGCCATCGCGGTGCAAAGCAACACGATTAACGCGTTGTTCATGCTCAAACGTTTTGAGGACTTGCCCTGTCTGGGTATCCCATAAGTAGGCTTTGTAGTCGTTTCCCCCTGTTAGCGCGAATCGACCATTCGGCGATAGTGCAACGGTATTCACTTTTTCATTGTGCGCAAGGAACTCTAAGCGCCTTCCTGTGACTAAGTGAACGTAAATCGCTTTGCCATTGGAGAGCCCCAACAAAACTTGCTCGCCATTACTGGCGATATCGATATCACGAATCAAGCCGTCAGAAATCGACCAAAGCCCTTGTGCCTGGGTCCAAGCAAGATCCCAAACGGCAAAGTTTATCTGCGTCGCGGTGACGGCAAAGCGGCCATTGTCGGAGATACGGATACGAGACACGGTACTGGCTTGTGGGTCTTGTGCGCCCAAAGAAGCGAGCTCTTGGCCTTGATAGAGATCCCACAGCACAAGCTGATGCTCTTTTGAGTAAAGAAGTGCAAAGCGGGCATCACGGCTCAAGGCGAAGCTGGTGGTACCTTGGGGCTCGATGGTCCATCGTTGGGTATCTTTGCTGGAGAAAAAACAGCCATTTAACCCGATGATGACAAATGTAATGATAAGTGAGTTAAAAATTATACGCATTGAGTCCAAATATCCGCTTGGTTTACGTTTAATTACAGCGCATATTGGTTATATTGGTACAACATGCTAATGGGTACCAGTCTTTCTTAAAGATTTGTGCACAAAGACAAAAGTCTCAATTGGAGAGTTAAATGAAATCGATTTTTAAAGTGTCACTGCTGGCTGCAACTGTTGCACTGGCTGCTGGCTGTCAGAAAGAAGAAGAGCCAAAAGTAGACACCGCACCAGCGGCTGAACAAGTTCAAGCCGAAACGGGTAAGCAAGTGGCATTCAAAACAGAAGACGACAAAGCCGCGTATGCGATTGGCGTTTCTTTTGCTAACTACCTCAGCACCAGTTTAGACAAGCCTAGCGAAATCGGTATCACACTAAATAAAGATTTAGTTCTTAAAGGTATCGAGCATGTTTTCGCTGGTAACCCAGAATTGAGCGAAGAAGAGACGCGCGCGGCACTTGAAGCATTGGATCAACGCGTAGCCCAAACCATGCAGCAACAAGCGGCTGAGAAAGCAGCAGAAGCGAAAAAAGCGGGTGAAGCATTCCAAGCTGAGTTCGAACAGCAAGAAGGTGTGAAGAAAACCGATACCGGTCTACTGTATCAAGTGCTGACACCAGCAGAGGGTGAGCAGCCAAAAGACACAGATACGGTTCAGGTTCATTATAAAGGTACGCTGATTGATGGCACACAGTTCGACAGCTCTTACGATCGCGGCGAGCCTGCCACTTTCCCATTAAACCGAGTGATTCCTGGTTGGACAGAAGGCGTACAGCTAATGCCAGTGGGCTCTAAGTTTAAGTTCGTGATTCCACCACAACTTGCTTACGGTGAGCAAGATACCCCAACGATTCCGGCAAACTCGACCTTAGTGTTTGAAGTTGAACTGCTGAAAATTGACAACGGTGAAGAAGCCGCTCAGTAAGTAAAGATAGTGATAAACAACAGGCCTAGCATCTGCTAGGCCTTTTTTGTCACTAAAGCGTGACTTCAAGCGGCGAATTTTTTTGTTCTAAATCACTAGATAGTCGGTTAGCTAGGTGTGCTTATCAAAATTTCTGATAAACTTACACCAATTTGTTGATTTTTCGCGCTAAGGCTTAAAAAGTGACCACTACAGAAACAGTAAACACGGATATGTTGCTCGAAATGGAATCTGTCAATGTGATGCCATTTAGCGAGCACGACAAAATAATTCTGCGATCGTATGAAGCGGTGGTCGATGGCATCGCGAGCCTTATCGGTCCGTTTTGTGAAATTGTTCTTCATTCACTCGAAGACTTGAACACGTCTGCGATCAAAATTGCCAACGGTGAGAATACCGGGCGTCAGGTAGGCTCGCCAATCACCGACCTCGCGCTGAAGATGCTTAAAGACATTGAAGGTTCTGAACGTAACTTCTCGCGCTCCTACTTTACCCGTGCTAAAGGCGGCGTGCTGATGAAATCTATTACGGTAGCGATCCGTAATGGGGAGAACCGCGTCATTGGCTTGTTGTGTATCAACGTCAACCTCGACGCTCCCTTCTCTCAGGTATTGCAGTCGTTCATGCCGACGGAAGAAGCCAAGCAAGCCGCCTCTTCGGTTAACTTTGCCAGTGATGTGGAAGAGCTGGTTGACCAAACTGTGGAACGGACAATCGAAGAGATCAATGCCGACAAGTCAGTCTCGAACAACACCAAAAATCGTCAGATCGTCATGGAGCTGTACGACAAAGGGATTTTTGATATTAAAGATGCGATTAACCGCGTGGCGGACCGCCTCAATATCTCTAAACATACGGTTTATCTCTACATTCGTCAGCGTAAAACTGAGGATGAATAATCGTGAGTGGTCTGACTTACACCCTAGTGGTCAATGGACCGGTTTACGGACGCCAATCCGCGCGTAGTGCGTATCTGTTTGCCAAGGCACTGATTGAACAAGGCCATACTCTGGTAAGCGTGTTCTTCTACCAAGATGGTGTGACCAATGGCACAGCATTGAGTGTCCCTGCGAATGATGAATTTGATCTCACCCAAGCCTGGCAAACCCTGGCTAAGCAGCACAATATCCGCTTAGAAACTTGTGTCTCCGCTGCGCTGCGTCGAGGTATTATTGGGGAAGAGGAAGCCAGTCAACATGGCCTTACGCAAAGCAATCTTGCTTCAGGGTTTGAGCAGGCCGGGCTAGGTAGCTTGGCTGAAGCGATGTTAACCCAAGACCGAGTGGTGCAGTTTTGAGTCAGTTAACCTATCTATTTAGAACCGCTCCTCATAGTTCAAATGCAGGCCGCGAAGGGGTCGATGCGCTGCTCGCGGCGTCTGCTTACTGTGAGGATATTAGCGTGTTGTTTGTGGGCGATGGTGTTTATCAGTTGCTGCTCGGCCAAGACCCAAACGCTATCCTAAGTAAAGACTACGCACCGATGTTAAAGCTTTTTGACCTGTACGACATTGAGCAGGTGTTCGTCTGCCAAGAGTCATTGCAGCAGCGAGGTTTAGCCCACGTTGATCTAGTGATTGATGCGCAACTGCTTGCTGTCGAGCAGGTGCAACAGCAATTGCAACAGGCCGGTAAACTGCTGTCATTTTGAGGGGATTATGTTACATATCATCAAATCGGTCTCAGCACTCAGTGATGCAGTGCGACTCTGTCAACAACACGATGAGCTACTACTGATTGAAGAAGCGGTCTACGCTGCTGTGGCTCAACACAGTGCGTTTCATCAGCTGCAAGGGCTATCTGTGTCTGCACTCGAGAATGACTTGCAAGCTCGAGGTATTCATCAACGCATTAGTCCCTCGATCACGGTGGTCGATTACGCCGGTTTTGTCGAGCTGACCGTAAAACAAGCCAAATCTCTTACCTGGGATTAGCCCTCATTTCCTGTCGAGTACGCTTTACGGATGAAATGCCCTTATTGGACAAAAAAGATCCGTATATTTCTTGACACACATCTCACTGCTGAATAGAATTTTGCGTCCCTAACTGCCGATGGTAGTTAGGGCTAGATTTTTCACAAAGCTTACTTTCAAGTAAATCAGGAGCTAGTTAATGGCAACTATTAACCAGTTGGTACGTAAGCCACGTGCAAAGCAAGTTGTTAAAAGCAACGTGCCTGCACTAGAAGCGTGCCCACAAAAACGTGGTGTATGTACTCGTGTTTACACTACTACACCTAAAAAACCTAACTCGGCACTACGTAAAGTATGTCGTGTACGTCTAACAAACGGTTTCGAAGTAACTTCGTACATCGGTGGTGAAGGTCACAACCTTCAAGAGCACAGTGTTGTTCTAATCCGCGGCGGTCGTGTAAAAGACCTTCCGGGTGTTCGCTACCACACAGTACGTGGTGCACTAGACTGTGCTGGCGTAAATGACCGTAAACAAGGTCGTTCTAAGTACGGTGTGAAGCGTCCTAAGTCTTAATGCCCTTCTTTTTAAGAGAGAAGCGTTAAGTAAGGCCAAACACTAAAATTAAATTTTAATTTTTGAAGAAACTGTAAAGTTTTGGATAACCTGAAGAATAAGACAACGGAGAAACTCCATGCCACGTCGTCGCGTCATCGGTCAGCGTAAGATCCTTCCAGATCCAAAGTTCAAATCTGAACTGCTGGCAAAATTCGTTAACATCCTAATGGTTGACGGAAAGAAATCTACTGCAGAGAAAATTGTTTACACTGCACTAGACACTATGGCTGAGAAATCTGGTAAAGATCACTTAGCTGTATTTG
Source organism: Vibrio sinaloensis (assembly GCF_023195835.1). Lineage (NCBI taxonomy): Bacteria > Pseudomonadati > Pseudomonadota > Gammaproteobacteria > Vibrionales > Vibrionaceae > Vibrio > Vibrio sinaloensis. The sequence goes on from NZ_CP096199.1 coordinate 295,429, forward strand.
AAGAAGCTCTTGAAAATGTTCGCCCAGCGGTAGAGGTTAAATCTCGCCGTGTAGGTGGTTCAACTTACCAAGTACCTGTAGAAGTACGTCCGGTTCGCCGCAACGCACTTGCTATGCGTTGGTTGGTTGAAGCTGCGCGTAAGCGTGGTGAAAAATCTATGGCTCAACGCCTAGCTGCTGAAATGCTAGACGCGTCTGAGAACAAAGGTACTGCGGTTAAGAAACGTGAAGACGTTCACCGCATGGCTGACGCTAACAAAGCGTTCGCACATTACCGTTGGTAATACCTTTCAGTGCCGCGGGAACCCTCGCGGCGCTACTCTAGTTCCTATGCGCAAGCTTAGGAACTATTGCTATATCTAGGGCTAGCAAAAATTGTCCAAATTGGGCGAGATGCAACTAGAAATAGCAATAGTCCCTAATTCAAGAGGATTCAATCGTGGCTCGTAAAACACCTATAGAGCGCTACCGCAATATCGGTATCGTCGCTCACGTAGACGCAGGTAAAACAACCACAAGTGAACGTATTCTGTTCTACACTGGTCTTTCTCACAAAATCGGTGAAGTTCACGATGGTGCTGCTACCATGGACTGGATGGAGCAGGAACAAGAGCGTGGTATCACTATCACCTCTGCTGCTACGACAACCTTCTGGCGTGGTATGGAAGCCCAATTCCCAGACCACCGCATCAATATCATCGATACCCCTGGACACGTAGATTTCACTATCGAAGTAGAGCGTTCTTTGCGCGTACTGGATGGTGCGGTTGTGGTTTTCTGTGGCTCGTCTGGTGTTGAACCTCAATCAGAAACCGTTTGGCGTCAAGCCGACAAGTACCATGTTCCACGCCTGGTGTTTGTTAACAAGATGGACCGCGCAGGTGCTGACTTCCTTCGTGTCGTCGAGCAAATCAAAAACCGCCTTGGTGCAAACCCTGTCCCTATTCAACTTAACGTTGGTGCAGAAGAGGACTTCAAAGGTGTGATTGATCTGATCAAGATGAAGATGATCAACTGGAGCGAAGAAGACCAAGGCACGACCTTCACTTATGAAGCGATCCCTGACGACATGGTTGAACTTGCGGAAGAGTACCGCATGAACCTTGTCGAAGCTGCGGCAGAAGCATCTGAAGAGTTGATGGACAAGTACCTTGAAGAAGGTGAATTGACTGAAGCAGAAATCAAGCAAGCACTACGTACTCGTACACTAAACAATGAAATCGTTCTTGCTACCTGTGGTAGTGCGTTCAAAAACAAAGGTGTGCAAGCGGTACTTGATGCAGTGGTTGAATACCTACCTGCGCCAGTCGACGTTCCTGCGATCAAGGGCATCGACGAAAACGAAAATGAAGTTGAGCGCCATGCGGACGACAACGAACCTTTCTCTGCGCTCGCGTTCAAAATTGCCACTGACCCATTCGTTGGTACGCTGACCTTTATGCGTGTCTACTCTGGCGTGGTGAACTCTGGCGACGCCGTTTATAACTCGGTGAAGCAGAAGAAAGAGCGTTTCGGACGTATCGTGCAGATGCACTCAAATAAGCGCGAAGAGATCAAAGAAGTTCGTGCGGGTGACATCGCTGCAGCGATCGGTCTAAAAGACGTAACAACCGGCGATACCTTGTGTGATCAAAACCATAAGGTGATTCTGGAGCGCATGGAGTTCCCGAATCCGGTTATTCAGATCGCGGTAGAGCCTCGCTCTGTTGCGGATCAGGAAAAGATGGCGATTGCACTAGGTAAGCTAGCCGCAGAAGATCCATCATTCCGTGTAGAAACGGACGATGAAACGGGACAAACCTTGATCTCTGGTATGGGTGAACTACACCTAGATATCATCGTTGACCGTATGAAGCGTGAATTCAGCGTTGACTGTAATGTTGGTAAACCTCAGGTGGCGTACCGTGAAACTATCCGTGGTAACGCGGAAGTCGAAGGTAAGTTTGTTCGTCAATCTGGTGGTCGTGGTCAGTATGGTCACGTATGGATCAAACTGGAGCCATCTGAACCTGGCGAAGGTTTTGTCTTTGTCGACGAAATTGTGGGTGGTGTGGTTCCTAAGGAATACATCAGTTCGGTAGCGAAAGGTATCGAAGAGCAAATGAACAGTGGCGTACTAGCGGGTTACCCAGTGCTAGATATCAAAGCCACATTGTTTGATGGCTCATACCACGATGTTGACTCTAACGAAATGGCGTTTAAGATCGCCGGCTCGATGGCATTCAAGAAAGGTGCACTTGAAGCGCAACCTGTTCTTCTTGAGCCTATGATGAATGTTGAAGTAACAACTCCAGAAGACTGGATGGGTGATGTTGTAGGTGACCTTAACCGTCGCCGCGGCATGATCGAAGGTATGGACGATGGTGTGGCGGGGATCAAGATCATCCGCGCACAAGTTCCGCTATCTGAGATGTTTGGTTACGCAACTGACCTACGCTCTGCAACTCAAGGCCGTGCGTCTTACTCTATGGAGTTTAATGAGTACGCCGAAGTACCGAAAAACTTCGCAGAGAAAATCATTGCAGACCGTGGTTACTAAACAAAGCGCCTTGAACTGAAAAAAAGTCTAGCTTTTTTTAAGATCAAAGCGTCGAAATATTGCGCTGACATGCGTTGGCGCATAAAATAGCAATTTCTGGCGCGTCTCGATCAATTCGGATCGCGGCGAATCATAACTAGGAAGGAACACGATCGTGTCTAAAGAAAAATTTGAACGTACTAAACCGCACGTTAACGTTGGTACTATCGGCCACGTTGACCACGGTAAAACAACTCTAACTGCTGCAATCTGTACTACTCTAGCTAAAGTGTACGGCGGTGAAGCGAAAGACTTCGCATCTATCGATAACGCTCCAGAAGAGCGTGAGCGCGGTATCACAATCGCAACTTCTCACGTTGAGTACGACACTCCAACTCGTCACTACGCACACGTAGACTGTCCAGGACACGCTGACTATGTTAAAAACATGATCACAGGTGCTGCACAGATGGACGGTGGTATCCTAGTTGTTGCTGCAACTGACGGCCCAATGCCTCAGACTCGTGAGCACATCCTACTAGGCCGTCAGGTTGGTATCCCATACATCATCGTATTCATGAACAAATGTGACATGGTTGACGATGAAGAGCTACTAGAACTAGTAGAAATGGAAGTACGTGAGCTTCTATCTGAGTACGACTTCCCAGGCGACGACCTACCAGTAATCCAAGGTTCAGCTCTTGGCGCCCTAAACGGCGAGAAAGAGTGGGAAGACAAGATCGTTGAACTAGCAGAAGCGCTAGACAACTACATCCCAGAGCCAGAGCGTGCAATCGATCAGCCATTCCTAATGCCAATCGAAGACGTATTCTCAATCCAAGGTCGTGGTACAGTAGTAACAGGTCGTATCGAGCGCGGTATCCTAACTGTAGGTGACGAAGTAGAAATCGTAGGTATCAAAGAGACTACAACAACTACTTGTACTGGTGTTGAGATGTTCCGTAAGCTTCTAGACGAAGGTCGTGCGGGTGAGAACGTTGGTGCACTTCTACGTGGTACTAAGCGTGACGAAGTAGAGCGTGGTCAAGTACTAGCGGCTCCTAAGTCAATCAACCCACACACTAAGTTCGAATCAGAAGTCTACGTACTGTCTAAAGATGAAGGTGGTCGTCACACTCCATTCTTCAAAGGCTACCGTCCACAGTTCTACTTCCGTACAACTGACGTAACTGGTAACATCGAGCTACCAGAAGGCGTAGAAATGGTAATGCCAGGTGACAACATCAAGATGACTGTAGAGCTAATCGCACCAATCGCGATGGACGAAGGTCTACGTTTCGCAATCCGCGAAGGTGGCCGTACAGTTGGTGCTGGTGTTGTTGCTAAGATCTTCGACTAATTCTTAGCAATTATTTGAAGGCTGCACACCTCTTCTTCCGAGAAGAATACGCATCTGAAAAAGGGAAGCTTCGGCTTCCCTTTTTTGTTTTTAGTTATAAGAGCACAAGAGTTTTCTCTAGTTATAATTGACTGAAAAATAACGGCTATTGAGCCTGCTCAAGAACTCAATTGATTTCGATTTTCGCTAAGGCATTGAATAACCGCTACAGTGAACAAGCCGATATAACAAAAGGTTCTGACCATGGCTTAAATACAACTAGAAATGATAACTGTTCTTGTTTATATTTTCTTTGTCGAGTGGTATAGGAGTAACTGACGATGTATGTGTGTCTTTGTCATGGCATTTCAGATAAGAAAATTAGGAAGTTAGCCGTTGAGCAAGGCATTACGGACATTAAAGGCATAAAAAGATGCACGGCGTTGGGCAGTCAATGTGGCAAGTGCATTAAGCCGACGAAAGAGATTTTGGCCGAAACGAGTTATCTACAATTGAAGCAAGCCAGCTAGCGATAAAGCTGAGCCGTTTTTGACACCCTGCTATTTGGAACTAGAGTTAAAGGAGCCAAAGAGGAGGGCGTTTGTCATGAAAGGCGATCCAATCATTATTCAACATCTCAACAAAGTGCTCGGCAACGAGCTTGTCGCAATCAATCAATATTTTCTCCATGCCCGCATGTATAAAGACTGGGGCTTAAAGCACCTCGCTGATAAAGAGTATCACGAGTCCATTGATGAGATGAAACACGCTGACCATCTCATCGAACGCATTCTGTTCCTCGAGGGACTGCCCAATCTGCAAGACTTAGGCAAATTGATGATCGGCGAGGACACTCAAGAGATGCTTGAGTGCGATTTAAAACTAGAAATGGCAGCAATACCCGATTTAAAAAATGCCATTGCTTATGCTGAAGATGTTCACGACTATGTGTCACGCGATCTTTTCCAAGAAATTCTTGAAGATGAAGAAGAGCATGTGGATTGGCTCGAAACCCAATTAGGTTTGATTGAGATGACCGGGATTCAAAATTACCTTCAGGCTCAATACGTCGATGACGATGAAGATTAGCCTTAAGCCACACACATCGACTTGACTATAAAACACGCCCGCTCGCTCAACAGCGGGCGTGCTTTTTTCACCGCACATTTCGCTTGCTTAAACAGGTTTGTTTCTGTACTATTCGTGCTCCTTAAACTCAGTCAATTATCTTTAGTTCCTTGCTTCCTCTGGATGACTGAGCCAACTGTGGAAGCTGAATAATCCGTAAGGAGCAACCAATGCGTCATTACGAAATCGTATTCATGGTGCACCCAGATCAAAGCGAGCAAGTTGCTGGCATGATCGAGCGTTACACTGGTTCAATCACTGAAGCTGGCGGTAAAATCCACCGTCTAGAAGACTGGGGTCGTCGTCAACTGGCTTACCCAATCAACAAGCTTCACAAAGCTCACTACGTTCTAATGAACGTTGAAGCTGACCAAGCTGTAATTGATGAGCTAGAAACTGCTTTCCGTTTCAACGATGCAGTTCTACGTAACATGATCATGCGTACTAAAGCAGCGATCACTGAGCAATCTATCATGCTTAAGCAAAAAGAAGAGCGTGCTCCACGTCGTGAAGAGCGTTCTGAAGCTAAGCCTGAAGCTAAGTCAGAAGCTGCTGAGTAATTCGCCTTATGACCAATCGAATGGAGCTATCTGGCACTATCGCCAAACCGCCCGTTCGGAGTAAAAGTCCCAGTGGCATTGAACACTGTCGATTTTGGTTAGAGCATCGCTCTACTGTTATTGAAGCTGACCTACCGAGACAAGTTTATTGTCGTATGCCGGTCGTCGTCAGCGGGCAAAGGTCACAAGCATTCACTCAGAATTTAGTACAAGGCAGTAGCATTAAGGTAGGGGGCTTTGTCGCCTATCAAACCGGCCGAAATGGCGTGGGAAAATTGGTGCTGCATGCCGACAACATTACTCAAATTTAAGATCAGGAGATAGCCCATGGCTCGTTTCTTCCGTCGTCGTAAATTCTGCCGTTTCACTGCAGAAGGCGTACAAGAGATTGATTACAAAGACGTAGCAACTCTTAAAAACTACATCACTGAAGCTGGTAAAATCGTACCTAGCCGTATCACTGGTACAAGCGCTAAGTACCAACGTCAACTAGCTCGCGCGATCAAACGTTCTCGCTACCTAGCTCTACTACCGTACACTGACAAGCATCAGTAATCGGTTCGTTTTTAAAAAGAGGAATTAAACAATGCAAGTTATTCTACTTGATAAAATCGGCAAACTAGGTGCTCTAGGCGAAACTGTTAACGTTAAGTCTGGCTACGCTCGTAACTTCCTTATCCCTCAAGGTAAAGCAGTTATGGCAACTAAAGCTAACGTTGAAATGTTTGAAGCACGTCGTGCTGAACTTGAAGCAAAAGCTGCAGACCAACTTGCTGCTGCTGAAGCTCGCGCTGAGAAAGTTAACGCTCTAGAAGCTGTTGTTATCGCTTCTAAAGCAGGTGACGAAGGTAAACTATTCGGTTCTATCGGTACTCGCGACATCGCTGATGCAATCACTGCAGCTGGCGTTGAAGTGGTTAAGAGTGAAGTTCGTCTTCCTGAAGGCGCACTACGTAACACTGGTGAGTTCGAGATCAGCGTTCAACTTCACGCAGAAGTGTTCGCGACAGTTAACCTACAAGTTGTTGCTGCTGAATAATTCAGTATCAAGACGTATTCTAAAAGCACCTGTTCGCAGGTGCTTTTTTTATGTCTGGGGTGTGGAGAGCATTAAAATACAAACAACAAGTTGACCGAGAATATCGAGTCAGACTTTTGTAATCCATCGGGTACGCGGTCATGATATTGGCGCGAGTGGTTGATACTTAGTGCGATCGCTTCGGTTATATTGTTGGTGACGCTAATTTCACTATCAGTACGCGTATTGCTGCGTCCTGACACAATGGTAATGTCTGCTGAAGCGTGCAAAGTATCGAGTATTTTCCAACTGGCATTTAGCTTGCCACGGAATATGGCTTCACGAACCGTTTCTGGAAAAACAATATCCTTATCATCTATCTCGTCGAGATTGGGTTCTTGGTAACGGAAACCAGGACCGAGTTCAAGTTCGACCAGTAATTTGTCGGTATTAGTCAGTTGATAACCGAGACCGCCAGACAGGGTGTAATCTTTGAAGTAGGCACTGTAGAGAGAGTCGACTCCGCGAAAGCTTCCATATAAATAGGTGCTTGCTCCCAACTTGTAGTCACTCTGCATTGAGTAAGTGGATTGGCGCTTATCTTCACTGCCATCTTTGTAGAGCAGGTAGTATTTCCATTCGCCGTGGGTTCGGTGACGACCTTTGAGATACTCGGCACTAAGGCGCGAATTGAGCGCGCGCGAATCAGAGTTGCCAGTATGCGATTGGTAGCCAAACTCCACTTCCGATTTCCATGGTGATTCGGGCTCGCTTTGTGCATCTACTGTCCCTTGATCATCTGCATAGACGAGCATTGGGGTCAGTGCTCCTATACATAACAGCCAAAGTTTAGACACTCGCAACCTCTAGTTAAAAAATTCAGTGGGCAATAATAGGACGAATGTCCTCAAATATGGTCAACGACAAGTTAATTCTACATGAGAACCCGACAAAGTCTTGCTTTGTTACAGACATCAGTGCCAATCTCGTTATAATTAGCGATCTAGAGCAAGTTGTTGAGCAGAACCATGGCTGAAGCGAAAATAGATTACCGAAACAAGAAGTTTAGCGACGCACAAGTGGATGCGATCAAAGTTCCCCCTCACTCATTGGAGGCAGAACAGTCGGTTATCGGCGGTTTGCTGCTGGACAATGAGCGCTGGGATACAGTCGCCGAGCGGGTGGTGGCCAAAGATTTCTATAGCCGACCACACCGTCTGATCTTTGAAGCGGTCAAGGCGATATTGGAAGACAACAAACCGCTCGATCTGATCACCTTGTCAGAGTTTCTTGAGCTGCGGGAGCAGTTGGACGATGTTGGCGGCTTTGCTTACCTTGCCGATTTGGTGAAGAACACGCCAAGTGCAGCCAATATTAATGCCTATGCGGACATTGTCGCTGAGCGTGCTTTAGTGCGTGATCTGATTGGTGTTGCCAATGAAATTGCTGATGCTGGCTACGACCCACAAGGCCGTACCTCCGAAGATTTACTCGATCTTGCCGAGAGTAAAGTTTTTGCCATCGCAGAATCGCGCACCAACGAAAATGAAGGCCCGCAGAACGTCGACAATATCCTGGAGAAGACCCTAGAGCGCATCGAGCTTTTGTATAAAACACCGCAAGATGGTGTGACTGGGGTAAACACCGGCTTTACTGACTTAAATAAGAAAACAGCGGGTTTACAAGGCTCTGATCTGGTCATTGTTGCTGCACGTCCCTCGATGGGTAAAACCACGTTTGCGATGAACTTGTGCGAAAACGCCGCGATGGAGCAGGAAAAACCGGTGCTGATCTTCTCGCTGGAGATGCCAGCAGAACAGATTATGATGCGTATGTTGGCGTCCTTGTCACGTGTTGACCAAACCAAGATTCGTACGGGTCAGCTCGATGATGAAGATTGGGCACGCATTTCTTCAACCATGGGAATTCTGATGGAGAAGAAGAACATGTACATCGATGACAGCTCAGGTCTGACGCCAACCGAAGTGCGTTCACGTGCGCGACGCATTGCTCGTGACCATGGTGGCTTGTCGATGATCATGGTCGACTACCTTCAGTTGATGCGAGTCCCTTCTTTGTCCGACAACCGTACGCTAGAGATCGCCGAAATTTCACGCTCACTGAAAGCGCTGGCTAAAGAGCTAAATGTTCCGGTGGTGGCATTGTCGCAGCTTAACCGCTCCCTTGAGCAACGTGCGGATAAACGCCCCGTAAACTCTGACTTACGTGAGTCCGGCTCTATCGAGCAGGATGCCGACTTGATCATGTTTATCTACCGTGATGAGGTGTATAACCCTGATAGTTCGATGAAAGGCACAGCGGAAATTATCATAGGTAAGCAGCGTAACGGCCCTATCGGTTCAGTGCGATTGACTTTCCAAGGTCAATGGTCACGCTTTGATAACTATGCAGGCCCGGCATTCGATATGGACGATGAGTAATTTATGACCCATATGAAAGCGGCGACCGCCTACATTGATTTGGCGGCGCTCAAGCACAACCTAGCACAGATTAAACAGCAAGCGCCGCACAGCAAAGTGATGGCAGTGGTCAAAGCAAATAGCTATGGCCATGGTTTACGCCATATTGCGAAAAGTGCCGATGGTGCTGATGCGTTTGGCGTAGCCCGTATCGAAGAAGCGCTACAGCTAAGGGCTTGTGGGGTGGTTAAGCCGATTTTGCTGTTGGAAGGTTTTTACTCTCCAGGCGATCTCCCCGTGCTTGTGACCAATAATATTCAGACTGTGGTTCATTGCGAAGAGCAGTTAGTCGCGCTCGAGCAAGCCCAACTCGAGACACCCGTGGTCGTGTGGTTAAAAATAGACAGTGGTATGCACCGCTTAGGGGTGAGACCAGAGCAATACCCCGACTTTATCCGCCGTTTGAAAGCATGCCCCAATGTGGCCAAGCCAATGCGCTACATGAGCCATTTTGGCTGTGCTGATGAACTGGATAAGTCGACCACCAACCAGCAAACCGAGCTGTTTATGTCTTTGACCGAAGGTTGCGAAGGTGAGCGCTCACTAGCAGCATCAGCAGGCTTGCTCGCTTGGCCGGACAGTCAACTCGATTGGGTACGGCCAGGTATTATTATGTACGGCGTGTCCCCATTCGGTGAAAAAAATGCTCAGCAGATGGGCTACCAACCAGTGATGACACTTAAATCTCATTTGATAGCAGTACGAGACGTAAAAGCCGGTGAGAGCGTTGGTTACGGTGGGATTTGGACCAGTGAGCGTGACACCAAGGTTGGTGTGATTGCGATTGGTTACGGCGACGGTTACCCAAGAATGGCGCCTTACGGCACGCCTGTGTGGGTGAATGGCCGCAAGGTACCACTTGCCGGGCGGGTATCAATGGACATGCTGACCGTCGACCTTGGTCCTGATGCGATAGACAGAGTGGGTGACGAAGCCACCTTGTGGGGACAAGCGCTCCCTGTTGAGGAGGTCGCTGAGCATATTGGTACGATTGCCTATGAACTGGTGACCAAATTGACCTCGCGAGTGGACATGGAATACAGCGAGTAATTCGCTAGAGATGACACACAACAACAAGCCGGCTCACTTAGCCGGCTTTTTGCTGTTTACTTTTGGCCGTGCAGGGTGGCGACAATGCGTCGACTTCCGCCATGATCTCTGTGCTCACCCAGATAGATGCCTTGCCATGTTCCCAGTGCTAAGCGTCCATGGCTTATCGGAATCATCACACTGCATCCAAGTGTTGAAGCTTTGATGTGCGCAGGCATATCATCATCGCCTTCATAAGTGTGTTGGTAGTATGGCGCTCACTCAGGCACAAACTGATTAAAGTGCTTTTCCATATCATGCCTGACAGTCGGATCTGCGTTTTCATTGATGGTCAAACTCGCTGAGGTGTGCTGGATGAAAAGCTGTAATATTCCCACAGAATATTCGGCGATTTGCGGTAATTGTTGTTCAATTTCATCGGTAATGAGATGAAACCCGCGTCGCCGAGCCTTGAGATGTAGTGTTGTTTGTGTCCACATAAACCGAACTATCCTAGAAGTGTTGTGACAAATGGTTAAGCTTAATCAAGGTTAGTGTTAAAATTCTCAGTGTGTTTTAGGTTATTGTTCACTTTTGGAACAGGGAACGTGACCTAACTCAATGTGAGGGTAACTCACCTGCGTCATAATGTGCGCTTGAAAAAAAATTACAAAGGGTGTGAATGCCAATCAGAATAAATATCTGAACACTATTTTATCTAGACTGGTATTAGTGGCATTTTGCCTAAACACACCTAATATTATTATTTTGCTTAATCGGGGATTCCACCAGTTTTCGCTAGACTGTATGGAATAGAACCTACTGTAACATCGGGATAGGTACCATGTTGAAAAATATCAATCCAACGCAAACGCAAGCTTGGAAAGCGCTGACAGCGCACTTTGAATCGGCACAAGATATGGATATGAAAGCGCTGTTTGCTCAAGATCCAGCTCGTTTTGATAAATTCTCAGCACGCTTCGGCTCAGACATTCTTGTCGACTACTCAAAGAACTTGGTTAACGAGGAGACGCTCAAGCACCTGTTTGCTCTGGCGAATGAAACTGAGCTAAAAGCGGCAATCGAGGCGATGTTCAGTGGTGAAGCAATCAACAAAACCGAAGATCGCGCAGTACTGCACACTGCTCTGCGTAACCGCAGCAACAAGCCAGTGATGGTTGATGGCGAAGACGTAATGCCAGCTGTCAATGCCGTGCTAGAAAAGATGAAATCATTCACAGAGCGCGTGATCGGCGGTGAGTGGAAAGGTTACACAGGCAAGGCAATTACCGATATCGTTAACATCGGTATCGGCGGCTCTGACCTTGGCCCTTACATGGTGACCGAAGCGCTGGCACCCTACAAAAACCACCTAAATCTGCACTTTGTTTCTAACGTTGATGGTACCCACATCGTTGAGACTCTAAAGAAAGTTGATCCTGAAACAACGCTATTCCTGATTGCGTCTAAGACATTCACCACGCAAGAAACCATGACTAACGCGCACTCTGCTCGTGATTGGTTCCTGAAATCTGCTGGCGACCAGGCTCACGTAGCTAAGCACTTTGCCGCCCTGTCTACTAACGCTAGCGCGGTTTCTGAGTTTGGTATTGATACCGACAACATGTTTGAGTTCTGGGATTGGGTTGGCGGTCGTTACTCGCTATGGTCAGCTATCGGTCTTTCGATTGCGCTTGCTGTAGGTTACGACAACTTTGTTGAGCTACTTGATGGTGCACACGAGATGGATAACCATTTCGCGTCAACGGAACTGGAGAGCAACATCCCAGTCATCCTTGCTTTGATTGGCCTATGGTACAACAACTTCCATGGTGCAGAGTCTGAAGCGATTCTTCCTTACGATCAGTACATGCACCGTTTTGCGGCTTACTTCCAGCAAGGCAACATGGAATCTAACGGTAAATACGTTGACCGTGACGGTAATGCTGTGACGTACCAAACAGGTCCAATTATTTGGGGTGAGCCTGGCACAAACGGCCAGCACGCGTTCTACCAGCTGATCCACCAAGGTACTAAGCTGATCCCTTGTGACTTCATTGCGCCGGCAATCAGCCACAACCCAGCGAGCGATCACCATCAGAAACTCATGTCTAACTTCTTCGCGCAAACGGAAGCACTAGCGTTTGGTAAATCTGAAGAAACGGTAAAAGCGGAATTTGCTAAAGCAGGTAAGAGCGAAGCAGAAGCGGCGACTCTGGCACCATTTAAAGTGTTCGAAGGTAACCGCCCAACTAACTCTATTTTGGTTAAGCAGATCACGCCACGTACACTCGGTAATCTGATTGCGATGTACGAACATAAGATCTTCGTACAAGGTGTTATCTGGAACATCTTCAGCTTCGACCAGTGGGGTGTGGAGCTAGGTAAACAACTCGCGAACCAAATCCTACCTGAGCTTGCCGATGAGTCTGAAATCAGCTCGCACGATAGCTCGACTAACGGTCTGATTAACGCATTTAAAGCGTTTAAAGCTTAATTGCCGAGAGGCTGGCAGCCTTGTAGACTGCCAGTTCAACAAATTTGAGCTATTCAATTGTAATAACGCCAACCCAATCGGGTTGGCGTTTTTTATTCGGCAAGGGGGACGCTATCCCATCGAGATTAATATCTGGTCAGCAAATTATCCCGCTTGGCATCAAGCTGTTGTATCGATGCTCGGGGAGGCTTCGGTGCTGGCAGTAAATTTCTGGCTTAACATCGCAACCAACTGGTCGTAATACTGCATATTCGGCTTGTTGCCCAGCAGCTTGCACAACTCGTTGCCAGTGGGGCTAAACCGATAGTAGATCAAACGAACACCCTTACTGTGCGCTTGTAACGCCAACTGTTTTCCTTGATAAAGTAAGGGCAGCGGAGAGTCTAACTCAATTTCGCCAGATTCGAGCTCGGTACCATGCATCAGGCCGAGTTCAAATAGCACCAGTAAGCTGGAGTAAGGGAGCTGATAATTGCCGACATTGATATTGCTGGTTGTTGTTCGTTTCCCAAAACTGAATATTCCTCCCTGCGCTCGATAGCCGACCAGCAACTTTCGGCTATTGTCTCCACCAAAACTGCACGCCAAGGTTGCCGCACGCTGAAGAATTTGCGCTTCTTTAGGCGTCATATCTTGCAAGACTTTGAGTGCTTTCATCGAGGTAGAACCAGGATTGGTCACCTCTCGCTTCAGTACCTGAGCCCATAAGCGCTGCATAGCGTGATTGTGGACTTCTTGCGCCATATCGAAATAGCGATAGAGCCAATCTTGGTCTGGATCGCCAGCGGTTTCATCCTTACAGGAAATATGCGCAAGTTTGAGGATTTGTTCGAGGTTTTTCTGTCTAATCTCTTTGCGCTTCCGCTCGCGAACCAGTGCGCGTTCAAGGGTGCTTTTCTCTGGTTTGTCCGTTTGCAGCAGCGCGTCTAGGCCATATGTCTGCGCAATATTAAGTACCCGACTGGCGCTGTCTTTGATGTAGCTCGATTTCTTCTCGCGCCGCGGTGCTTGTTCGGCTTCATGCTCGATAACAACGGGCTTATTGGTCTCAGACATGCTATTTCCTTGGCCATCAGATGCTTAAGTAGAGTATTAACTGTACCTCGGAACCCGTGGACCCGCCACAGAAAGAGTGTGACCCAGTTTATAAAAATATCGCTACCACAAATGATAACAAGTTGTTAAAATTGTTATCATTACTCTTGAGGGGCTTATGAAGTATTTTAATGACAATAAACTGAAGAAGCACCTGTCAATCGCTCTGCTGCTACTGCTCTACCTAGCGGTACTTGGTTATCTTTCCCGCTATATAGCCTAGAAAAGGGTGTTAACAGGTCGCTGATTGTTGTAACACTTACATATCATCGTATTCGGCGATCTCTGTGCCTTGGATGACATATCCAGTTTCGGCCAATTCGTGACTGACCGTTTCTGTTTTTAGTTTACCGATCACGTACACCACGTCCCACAACTGCTGTATTGGTGCACCCTGAGGGAAGTTCACGTAGATGATTTGGTTGGGTGGTGGCGGTGGTACGTGGATACAAGCGCCAAAGTAGGGTACCAGCAGGAACTCGGTCACCTTGCTTTCATCCCCTTCTAACGGAATCACAAATCCCGGTATTTTGACCAAACTACCATCGAGTTCTTGTCTTACTCCACCAATTTTTGATTGCTGCATGATGTCACCATCGTGATCGATTTCAGGCATCCCGGTTGAATCAAACTGGTTACGTTCGTTTTCAGGAATCAGGTCTATCCACTCTAGGGTGAGAGGTTCGCTAGCCTGCACCGAGGTACTGATTCCGACCAAGGTCATGAGAGTGAGTAGTAAAAGAGAGAATAGTTTCATAATTAAACTCGAATTGTCATTCCGTCACTGAGAGATTGCTTGTAAGCGCGTAAAGCTGGAATAAAGCCAATCAAGGTTCCGGCCAGTTGTACTGCCAAAAGTAGCTTTAACTCATAAGCAGACAAGCCAACTAGCGCTAAGTTGATGCCGTACATTTGTTGAATCATAGGTGCCGCGATGCTCAGCAGTGCATACAAACCCGTCGTACCGACGATAACACCAATCATGGTCAGTGCACTTGCCTCTAATATCAATAAGCTGAACACGTGCCTTGGTCTGGCGCCCATTGCTCTGAGAATCGCCATTTCACGGCGTCGCTCTTGCAAGCTTGTGAGTAGGCTCGATAGCATACCTAACAACCCAGCAATAACGACAAACACCGACACTGCCATCAGAGCTTGCTCGGCGACAGACATCATGCCCCACAGTTCATGCAAAGCGACACCGGGCAAAATAGCACTTAACGGCTCTTGATTGTACGTATTGATCTGACGTTGTAAGGCAAAGGTTTGGATTTTTGATTTGAGTCCCAACATCATCGCGGTGATCTGTTTGGGTTCAAAGTCCATGCTTTGGAGCTGTGCGGCCTCGGGCGTATTGCCTAAGTTGGCACCGCTCTCCCAACCGACGTGAATCGCTTCAATTGCTTGCAGAGAAACGTGAACAGTTTTGTCGACCGGCGTCCCTGTTGGCGCCAGAATACCGACCACAACAAAAGGGAGGTTTTCATGGCGGCTGAAACCGACATCGCTGATGCCATGAGCAATGACCATTTCACTGCCAATCTTGTAGTTGAGCTGTTTGGCAACATCGGCGCCGATCACCGCTTCAAACAGACCATTAAACTCGCCGCCTTGGCTAAACGCGAGATTCTGTTTTTGACCATAGCGATAGTGTTCGAAGTAGCTATGGTTGGTTCCCATCACCCGAAAGCCTCGATGCGAGTCGCCGAGTGAGATTGGGATTGCCCAATCAACAGCTCGGTGTTGGCTAAACTCTTGATAGCTTTTCCAGTCGATATTATTGGTGGCATTGCCGATACGAAATACCGAGTAGAGTAGTAGGTTTACCTGACCAGAGCGTCCACCGACAATCAGGTCGGTACCTGAAATCGTATTGGCGAAGCTGCTTTTGGCTTGAGTTCGAATGCGCTCGACCCCGAGCAGCAAAATAACCGAGATGGCGACAGTGAGTATGGTCAGCAGTGCCGTTACTTTACGGTTACGAACGCTTTTCAAGGCTAAGGTAAGCGTTGGTGTCATAGCGCACCTCCGGCGTGGTTGATCTGCTGAAGATTAATGGTCTTATCGAAGTAGGCTTCGAGTGTCGGATCGTGGCTGACAAACAACAGGGTTGAGTTCGCTTGGTTGACCCGTTCGAGTAGCAACTTAATGAAGGCGCTGCGATTATCAAAGTCGAGTGATGAGGTTGGCTCATCAGCAATAATGACTTTGGGTTGGCCCATCAGGGCACGTGCTGCTGCGACGCGTTGTTGCTGGCCAATACTCAGCTCTGCCACTGGCTTTGACAGCAGTGAGTTTGGTAGATGCAGTTGCTGCAGAAGCTCAATGGCTTTCGCGCTTAAATCACCATTCACTTGCTGACGACGATAGGCTGAGAACTGACAAGGTAGCATCACGTTTTCAACCACATTCAGATAAGGGAGCAAGTTAAACTGCTGAAAAATATAGCCGATATTGTCTGCACGAAATTTATCGCGCTGACTGCCTGTCATCGCAGAAAGCGCTTGCCCGAGTACCGATACCTGACCTTGAGTCGCGGTATGAATACCGGTGAGCAAGCCCAACAGGGTAGATTTACCACAGCCGCTCGGGCCTTTGATAAATAGGTGCTCGCCAGTGTTTACGCTTAGAGTGCGAATGTCGAGCGTGGGCTCATCGTTGCCGGGCCAAGTAAAAGTCACTTGATCGAGCTCAACCACGGGGCGGTTGTGTTGACTGTCCATTGGTTTATCCATCATAGCAAGGTAGCTCAGCAGGCTGAGCTACCTCATGGGTTTTATCCCGTTTTGTATTAGAAAGAAATAGTCTTTTGCCCGCTTTTAAGCTCGAGCGCGGCTTGTTTAGTGTCAGTCAGAATATTCACTTTGATCGATTCTGTTGTAGGGAACAGAGTAAACCACTGCGTGTCGATGCTACTAATGGCTTGAATATTCTGGCACTGGTAGTGATATTGAACACTGAACTCACCATGACCTGAATGCGCTCCATGGTCGTGATCCTCATGCTTTTCATGATCATGATGCTCATGTTTATCGTGGTCATGATGTTCATGTTTGTCATGATCATGATGCTCATGTTTGTCGTGGTCATGGTGTTCATGCTTGTCATGATCATGATGCTCATGTTTGTCATGGTCATGGTGCTCTTCGCTTTCACCTAAAGTGTGGCTGACCGACTGATACTCAACATCACAGCCTGCCGCGGTTGCGAGGGTAAACACGTTGGCGGCTTGTTGTAACTTAGCCAACGCATTGTCTAAGGTTTGTTGCTGCTCGGCATTTTGTGGCGCGTGCTCAAAACCGACGACATCGGCGCCAGGCGCTGTGATTTCGAACAGGAGTTCATTGCCATCTTGGGCGATGTTGATTTCAACTTGACCGTGTACGTGAGCATCGTGTTGGCGAAAGCCCTCATCGGCGTTAACCAAAGTGCTAGAGGTAAAGGCTAGAGCAAAAGCGATAGGAGTCAGTTTTTTCATTGTTTATCCTGAAATAGTAAGTCGATGATGTGCAGCTTGATTGTTTTATTGCTGCTAGGTCAGTAATAACTATGTATGGCTCAGGATAGGAGGCGAGCGAGCTAAATAGGCAAACGCCAACATTGGGGAAAAATGATAGGGTGTTGGCGATTCAATCTTGTTGCCAACAGGCATGGATAGGACACATGGCGTTGCCGCACTAGCACCATGTAGGGCGGTTGCCAATAATTGGCAGTGGTGCTCAGTATGGTCAGTGTTAGCAAGATCATACTGGTGGTCAAGGTACGCAGCGTTGAGCCATAGCACCATTGCGATAGCTAAGCAGGCAATCGTCTTTAGGTAGAGTGATGATATAGCCAAGCGTCTCATGAGCAACCACAATCCAAACGTAAAAAATGGAACTGTTATACTATAACAATTCCATTTAAAAGGCGAAATCTACCTCAAGCTTAGAGATGTTGTTTGATAAGCGTTAGGACTTGCTCTATCTGTTGTTGATTTAAAGCGCCCTCTTTGACAAACAAAACTTGTCCTTGCTTGTCTTGCACTATGATTGCAGATGATTCCTCAGCCAGTTGCCATGCTTTGGCCACACTGCCTTCTTCATCCAGAACGATAGATGACCAAGGGAACTCCTTTTTGCTGTCTTGAGCCGACGATTTAACAAACGAGCCGGTTCCCCAAACAGCATCATCTTGGTTAATGATGGTGGTGGTTTGATAGCTCTCTGTTGAAAACTTCGCTTCAGTAATGGCATTCATTAAGGCGGCGTTCATCTCTTTGGCACTGCTGCGACCGGCTATCGCTTGAATCACTCGTACCTTTCCGAGCAGATCGTTACTTGACCACGCTTGGAAGCTGGTTTTGTCACCGTCTAGGGTGACTTCACCATAAGCGGTGACCTCGACGCTAGGCACGGACTGGCCTAAGGTGATGTTGTGTGCGAACGCAAAGCTTGGAGAGCATGCGACAAGTAGAGTCAGTAGGGTTTTGATTTTCATTATGTTGTTCCTCTTATCGTGAGCAAAAAGTATATACCTAAACGTCAACAATCGGTAAAGCTCAAGGAGAATTGCGTGAGCAAAGATCATTTTGTTAACAAAGTGGTACACATTCGAACCCCATCAGGTATAATCCCCCCAAGTTCTAAGGATAAGAACGGTGCGGCCAGGCTGGCCGCCTCATAAAAGGATATTGGAGTCGTTATGCTGCGTGAGTTTACTAATTATCGTCCTCAACAGATTGCTCGATTTGTTAAAACTTTGTTTAAAGGACAGTTTGCCATTGAAGGCGTCGGGGAGTTTGATTTTGATAATGGCAAGGTGTTGCTGCCCGATGTCAACGATCAGCAAAAACTAATGACATTTAAAGAGATTAATCAAGCGATTGACGCCCTGTAGGCTTGATATCGGTTGTCATCAAAAAAGTCGCCACGAGGCGACTTTTTTTGTTGCGAGGAATTAAGGTCAACAGACCTTAGTCTTGTGGTGGAAAACAGACGCCGGTTCCGCCTAAGCCGCAATAACCTTGAGGGTTCTTGGCTAAGTATTGCTGATGATAATCCTCGGCGTAGTAGTAACGGCCCGCAGGTAAAATCTCCGTGGTGATTTCGCCCGCTTTCGAGCCCAATAGCGTTTGATAGTCTTGCTTTGATTTTATCGCCGCTTCCCATTGTTGGTCGCTGTAGACATAAATGGCTGAGCGATACTGAGTACCTAAATCGTTGCCTTGACGCATCCCTTGTGTCGGATTGTGCCGCTCCCAAAAAGCGTGCAGTAGTTGCTCAAGAGTAATGACTTCCGGATTGAACACCACACGAACCACTTCGGCATGACCGGTTAAACCGCTACACACTTCCTCGTAGCTTGGGTTGGGGGTAAAACCACCCGCATAGCCGACACTGGTACTCACTACCCCATCTAACTGCCAAAACAGACGCTCCGCCCCCCAAAAACACCCCATGCCAAACAGTATCTTCTCGCAACCTTTAGGGGGCTCGGCAGTCAAACTGGATTGATTGACATAATGACTATCTTGAATCGAGATTGCGGTGTCGCGTCCCGGCAACGCATTGTCAGCGGAAATTAGGGTTTGTTTGTCGAGCATCAGAAGCATCCTTAATCAATCATTTTGTACAAACGCCGTCTAATTAACTGTTTTCATACAGACTTCTATTGGTGGAGGCGTTATTATTCTTTCATACGATGGAAAACGATAATTAACCATGATCCGAAAAGCTTTACCAGTTCTAATCGTGATGGCCTTCTATTCTCAGTACGTACTGGGGCAGCAAGTCGATCTCGAAATAAAGGGCGTCGAGGGTGAAGTAGAGCAGAACATTGAGGCGTATTTGTCGTCGATCCCTGCTGAGGATTATGAAATTTCACTGCGCTTTAAAGCGCGCCTCGAACGCAGCATGACCGAAGCGCTCAATGCGCTCGGATATTACAACCCACGATATGATTTTGCTGTCACTGACGATGAGCGACGGGTGATTGCTACTGTCACTCTCGGGGAGCCCACCCTTATCAGCGAACTTGATATTCAGATTACAGGCGAGGCGGCGCACGACACAGACTTTGCACAACTGATTGATAAAGTTGGCCTTAAGCAAGGCGAACGTTTAAACCACAGTCAGTATGACGCGCTGAAAACCGGGATTCGTAATCTCGCGTTGCAAAAAGGCTACTTTGAAGGAGACTATCGGTTAAGCCGTTTAGAGGTGGTGCCGGCACTCAATCAAGCCATCGTAAGGCTGCATTATGACAGTGGGATTCGCTATCATTTTGGTGCCAGTACGATTGTTGGCAGCCAAATTTCGACTGAGCGCGTTGAGTCTTTAGCGCCATATAAGCAAAGTGAACCCTATTTGGTGGCAAAGGTAGGCGAGTACAACCAAAACCTTTCCAATACTGACTGGTTCTCTTCGGTGTTTGTCGAGCCTGATTTAACCCAGTTGGGGCAAGGGCGAGATATTCCAATGAAGATCTCACTGGCTCCTCAAGCTCGCAATCAAATTGAAACTGGATTGGGCTATTCGACGGATGCAGGGGCGCGTGGTTCGCTTAAGTGGAACAAGCCTTGGGTCAACACTCGTGGGCATAGTTTTGATAGTAGCTTTTTGTTGTCGATTCCTGAACAGACGATTACCGCAGGCTATAACATTCCTCTCGAAGACGTACTTCATGATTACTACCGTATTCGCTACGGTATGAAAAACTTGGATAATCGCGATACCAAAAGCCTAGAGTCAAACCTAGCAGTGGAGCGTCACTGGACGTTGGATAATGGTTGGCTTCGTACCGTGTTCGTGCGGTATTTGGTTGAAAGCTATACCCAAGGTGTTCAAGATGACAACGCTAACTTCTTGTTACCCGGGTTCTCTTTTTCACGCAGTCGCATACGCGGAAGTGCAATGCCGATGTGGGGGGATAGGCAGAATCTCACCTTGGAATATGGCGACCCAACCCTGCTCTCAGAAACGCGCGTTACTCGCCTACTCGGAGGTATGACCTGGATCCGTAGCATCGGCCAAAACCATCGTGGTCTTTTCCGTATTGACGGTGGGGCTAACTTTGCCGAACAGTTTGACAAGCTATCGCCGTCACTACGCTTTTTCGCTGGTGGTGATAATAACTTACGTGGTTATGGCTACAAGTCTATCTCGCCTCGAGACAGTAGCGGTGCACTCGCGGGCGCTAAGTATACTTTGACCAGTTCGTTGGAGTACCAATACCGAGTGACGGGAAACTGGTGGGGGGCAGTCTTTTACGATGTCGGTGATGCATTTAATGACAAACCTACATTGAAGCGTGGTACCGGCGTGGGCGTACGATGGGCGTCACCGGTGGGCCCGGTTAGGTTGGATTTTGCTTGGGGGCTAGATGCGAACCCAGGCGATGAGTTCCGAATTCACTTCAGTCTAGGGCCGGAGCTATGATCCGTCGTGTCATTAAATGGTCGAAATGGCTGTCGGTTTCGTTAGTCAGTGTGCTCATTGTCGTGTTGCTCGCGTTGGCATTGTTGCTGTTTACTCATCCTGGACTTCAGTTGGTGGTGTGGGGCGCGCAACAGGCGCTACCACAACTGCGTGTTGAGTCTGCTCAAGGGGCCTTACTGCCAAGATTTACCCTGAATAACGTTGAGTATGTTGAACCACAACTACCACTGACCTTCGTGGCGAAATCTGTCACTTTAGCCATCAACCCAGCCTGTTTTACTGAACCTGGTTTATGTGTCGACGAGTTGGCGTTGGATGGAGTGCAGCTGTCTCTGCCTGAAGTCGCTAGCTCGGAGACGGAGCAGGACCCTCAGCCACAACAGCCCATGGCATTGGTGACGTCACCGATTCCGATTAAAGTCACGCGCCTTGCGCTGACTAATGTCGATCTCAACATCTTAGGTAATCTTATCACCTGGAAGAGGTTGACAACCGGAGCCTCATTCCGAGGTAACCGATTGAGGATTACGCCCACTCGACTCGACTCGGCACGTGTTACGCTGGCTCAAGCGGAGTCTGATAGCCCACCCTCGCAGCCTACGCCCGTCGCGGAGCCGAGGCAGGACATCATACTGCCCGAGTTTGCTTTACCGCTGCAGGTCGAGTTAGTTGGGCTTGAGGTCAATGACTTCACACTTGAACAAGCGGAGCCATTGGTGGTTGACCGTCTTGGATTGGTGGCTACGGCTAGGGGGTCACAGATTAATCTTCAACGATTGTCGCTCGAGATGCCCCAGTTCGATGCGACGTTAGCCAGCAAAGTGACACTCAAAGGTGACTACCCACTGCAGCTTAATTTGGAAGCCAGCGTCAAGGACCCAGTGGCGAAAGGACAAAAGGTTTCCCTGTCAGCTAGTGGTAGTGTTGCCAAGCTAAACTTGCAGGCTCGGCTTTCAGGTTTGGCTAAAGCTCAGTTGGACGGCGAGTTACAGCCACTAAAAGCGCAATTGCCATTTAACTTAACGGTGAACGACGTTGAAGCTCAGTGGCCTCTGACTGGAGAAGGGCAATACTTCATCAATGTCAATTCACTACAAAGTCATGGTTCACTGGATGGCTATCAACTCAAGCTTGATAGCGCTATTCAAGGCCAAGCTTTGCCGGATATAGCGCTATCATTACAAGGGCAAGGGAACTTGGCGCAAATTGATTTGAGCCAGATAGAGATAGCCACACTCGGTGGTGATATCAAGGGTGAGGTGATGGCCAATTGGCAGACGCCACTTAATTGGATGGCGAAGCTCAACTTCAGCCATATCCAACCCGGCTTGCAATGGCCCCAAGCTGAGGGGGACATCAGCGGTGTGGTTAGCACTCAAGGCCAACTCACTGCTCAAGGTGGCTGGCAAGTTGCGCTGCCGACACTTGATATCGACGGTCTATTGCGCAATTACCCACTCAACATTGAGGGGGAGCTTAATGCGGCAGACCCAGAGGGTAAAGGTGAACTGATGCTTGATACCTCCGGCTTAGTCCTGTCTCACGGGCCGAACAGTATCGAGGCTAAGGGTAAACTCGGTCAAACATGGCAGATGGATCTCGCTCTCAACCTAGCTGACCTTGGTAAAACATTGCCTGACTTACAAGGGCGGGCACGGGGTAAGGTGATATTGCGAGGCAAGTTGCAACAACCAAACATCGGCCTTGATTTGGCGTTAAATCAACTGGATTGGCAGCAACAAGCCCAAGTTAAACAGGTGAGAGTAAGTGGTAATGTGACACCTATGCCAGAGCCGAAAGGGCGGCTCAATCTGCGCCTTGAAGCGGCTCGCTATCAAGATATTGTGGTTGATGCTGTCAGCCTTGAAGTCGACGGTTCGCAACTCAGTCATGAGCTAGAGTTAGCGGTCGACTCTAACCTAGTTTCAACTCGGCTAGCCTTAGCGGGTGCGTTAGCCGACACACCTGAGTTGAACTGGCAAGGGCAGCTCAGACGAATGACGTTATCATCACAGCAAGGAGAGTGGCGCTTAAACCAAGCGACCAATCTTGGGGTTGATCTCGCTACTCAGCAAGTGACGGTAGCCGCGCATTGTTGGCTACAGGCACAGTCATCGCTGTGTTTAGATAAAGAAGCTCAGGTGGGGCAAAGTGGTCGTGCGCAACTATCACTTAATCAGTTTGATTTCGACCAAATAGCGACTTTCGTGCCCAAAGAGACTCTGCTCAAGGGTCAAGTGAACGCGGATATCGATGCCAAATGGGCAGCCAACACGTCACCTGAGGTGGAGGTGAACCTTGCACTACCAACCGGCCAAGTCAGTCAGCAGCTCGAAGAAAAGGTCACCATTGGCTGGCAGTCGGCCGCGGCTAAAGTGCGATTAAAAAGCGATCAGCTTGATGCTGACTGGCAAATCGATTTTACCGACAATGGTGAACTTAGCGGTAAAATTGACATTGCCAATGTACTGGCTAAGCAAAAGCAGCTAGATGGTCGAGTCCAGTTGAGTGACTTTAACCTCGATTTCTTAGCGCCGATTGTCGGCACTTACAGTCAGTTTGGTTCGACCATTAATACCGATCTTCAGCTCAGCGGAGCAGTCAATCAACCGCGTATAACCGGACGTTTTGTGGTTGACGACATGTTGCTTAAAGGCGAGATTTCTCCAGTTGAGGTCGACTCTGGGCGAATATCGATAGCGCTTCATGGTTACGACGCGACGTTGGCTGCCGCCATAGACACACCAGATGGTGAGCT
Organism: Vibrio sinaloensis; assembly: GCF_023195835.1. Classification (NCBI taxonomy): domain Bacteria; kingdom Pseudomonadati; phylum Pseudomonadota; class Gammaproteobacteria; order Vibrionales; family Vibrionaceae; genus Vibrio; species Vibrio sinaloensis. The sequence continues at coordinate 319,269 of NZ_CP096199.1, forward strand.
AGAAATGGCGGGAACGGCCAACTGGCAACAACTCGATAACTGGCAGACCCAATTGCGCATCTATGCTGAAGAGCTGTTAGTGGAGCTGCCGCCAATGGTCAAAATCAAAGTCCAGCCTGATATGACGATTTCTGCTTCCCCGACATTGGCTCGTGTGGACGGAGATATCTCTTTGCCTTGGGGGCGAATTGTAATCGAGGATCTCCCTCCGAGCGCGGTGGCGGTTTCGAAAGACCAAGTGTTGCTGGATAAGAATTATCAGCCGTTGGAAAAAGAGTCTCAGGTCCCCTTTAGTTTGGAAACTAACGTTAATATCAATATCGGTGATGACTTCAAATTATCGGCCTTTGGCCTCCAAAGTGGTTTGTCCGGTAAGCTCAATGTCGCCCAGAAAGACAAGGGGCCCTTTGTCACTGGTGAGGTCAACATTATTGATGGTTCTTATCGCTCGTTCGGTCAAGATTTGCAGATCAAAGAGGGTAAAATCTTAATGAATGGGCCAGTGGATCAGCCGTATGTGCAGATCACCGCGATCCGTAATCCGAACAATACCCGTGATGATGTGACCGCTGGGGTAAAGGTTACCGGACCGGCCAGCGAGCCGACGGTCACCATTTTCTCTGAGCCAGCAATGCCACAAGCCAATGCGCTATCCTATCTATTACGTGGTCAGGATATTGATGGGGAAGCAGGTGGCAGTGCGATGACAACCACGTTAATCGGCCTCAGTTTAGCCAAAAGTGGTCGCGTGGTCGGTGAAATCGGTGAAGCGTTTGGCGTGCAAGATCTGCAACTCGATACCGCTGGCTCAGGGAACGACTCGCAAGTCACTGTCAGCGGTTATATTTTACCTGGACTGCAAGTCAAGTATGGCGTGGGTATTTTTGATTCTGTGGGTGAATTTACCGTGCGCTACCGCTTAATGCAGGACCTCTATTTAGAGGCAATTTCTGGTGTCGATAGTGCGGTTGATGTGCTCTATCAATTTGAATTCGATTAACTGAGAGGGAAGGCCGTGCAGCATTTAGTGTTTGTTTATGGGACATTACGTAGTGGAGAGTCTAATCATTACCTGCTCGAACACAGTCAGTGTCTCGGTCACTATACGACGCCAGCGATTTACAGTTTATATGATCTTGGCCCGTATCCAGCCGTAATAGAAGGACGTGACGCTATCGTCGGGGAAGTCTATTTGGTTGATCAACGCACATTGGAACAGCTTGATCGGTTAGAAGATATCCCGGTCACTTATCGCCGTGAGCAAATCGAGACGCCATTTGGTTTAGCGTGGATTTACCTCTATCAAGACAGCAGCCAGCTAGATGTGTTAATTGCCTCGGGAGATTGGTGTCAAAAAGTGTGATGGCGTAAGGCATAGACCAAAATAGCACCGCTATTATCATCAGGCTTAGGGAGGCTCCGATGAAAGTTAAACTTATTTTGCTATCGATATTGTTGGTGGGTTGCAGCAGCCAGCCAATTCCGCTGTCGAGCTCGACACAAGATTGGCGAGATTTTGGACAACAGCAGGCACAGATGGGGTGGCTTAAGCAATCTCAGTCTGCACTGGCCAAGCAGCGCAGTGACAGTGTGCTCGATTCGGAGCTCTACTTAGCCTATGACAGTGGCTATGAAGTAGGGAGAAATAATTATTGCCAGCAAGATGCGCGAATGTTGGGGGTTGTAGGTAAGCCCTACTTGGGAATTTGTGACCAGTTAGACCCGTTTTTTTATCAGGACTACATGTCCGGACGGACATCGAGCGCAGGCTCAGGCATTTAGTCAGCTTTGAGCTAATAAAAAGAGTCGGCGTCGGCCGACTCTTTCACTTTTAAGCATTGAAAGAACTATTCGTCGCGGTTTTGTTCTAAAAACGCTTCGACCTTTTTCACCATGTTCTTCGAGCCAACAAAGAAAGGCACGCGTTGATGCAGCTCGGTTGGCTTAATATCCATGATGCGATTCACCCCGTCAGAGGCCACACCGCCAGCTTGCTCAATGATGAAGGCCATTGGGTTGCACTCATACAGAAGGCGCAGCTTGCCATTTGGGTGGCTCTCTGTGCTCGGATAGAGGTAGATACCGCCTTTAAGTAGGTTGCGATGGAAATCGGCCACCAGCGAACCAATGTAGCGTGAGGTGTATGGGCGATTGTCGCTAGGCGCACTCTCTTGGCAATACTTAATGTACTTTTTCACCCCGAGTGGGAAGCGGATGTAATTGCCTTCGTTGATTGAGTAGATGCTGCCATCTTGTGGGATCATCATATTTTCATGTGACAAACAGAAAGTCCCAAGTGAAGGGTCGTAGGTAAACCCATTGACGCCGTTACCCGTGGTGTACACCAACATGGTTGAAGAGCCGTAGATCACATAGCCGGCGGCCACTTGTTTATGGCCAGGTTGGAGAAAGTCTTCTTGGGTAGGCGGTGTGCCGATCGGTGACACGCGGCGATAAATGGAAAAGATAGTCCCAACAGATACGTTCACATCGATATTAGACGAACCGTCAAGCGGGTCCATCAACACTACGTATTTGGCGTTTTTGTTGAGTTCTTTGTTAAACGCTACAGCTTCATCTTCTTCTTCGCTTGCCACACCACACACTTGGTCGCGTGCTTCTAATGCCGCTTTAAACTTGTCGTTGGCATAAACATCAAGTTTTTGTTGGTCTTCGCCTTGTACGTTGGCAGTACCAACCGCGCCGGTAATATCGCCGAGGCCCGCGGCATTAATCTCGCGGTTAACGATTTTCGCAGCAAGACGAATCGAAGAGAGTAGGGATGATAGATCACCGCTAGCGTGGGGGAAGTCCGCTTGTTTTTCTACAATGAACTCGCCAAGGGTGCGCATTCCAGACATGGATTTTTTCCTTTAAAAAGTCGCTCAATGAAATGGGGGTTGGGCTGGAGTGATCTCTTGCGGATCGTTAGTCTTTACCCAAGCTTAAGTTTAAAAGTTAGATCTTTTTATTGGTAATGAACTAACTGCTTGAGTTCTCAATTTATTTGTCGACTCAACAATGACTTACATTTTATCTGCTCAGGCTCTAACTGTGGCGATAGAGTGACCAGATGGTACTGGCATGATGATGAACAGTGATCAAAGTAGTTCGCTTTTCAGTGCTTTATCGCCATAATGAGCAGATTATTTTTGCCGAAAACAGGGGCAGTTATGCACATTCATATCTTGGGGATCTGCGGAACATTCATGGGTGGCGCCGCGATGTTGGCGCGTCAACTGGGGCACAAGGTGACTGGCAGTGATGCCAATGTTTATCCGCCAATGAGCACCATGCTTGAATCGCAAGGTATTGAAATAATTGAAGGCTTTGATCCCGCACAGCTTGACCCAGCCCCTGATTTAGTGGTGATTGGCAATGCAATGAGTCGTGGCAACCCCTGTGTTGAGCACGTGCTCAATAGCAACTTGCGTTACACCTCTGGTCCGCAATGGCTGCAAGAGTTTCTGTTGCATGACCGCTGGGTACTGGCGGTGTCCGGAACTCACGGCAAAACCACGACCTCAAGCATGCTGGCGTGGATTCTCGACGCGTGTGGTTACCAGCCCGGATTTTTGGTTGGCGGCGTGCTTGGGAACTTCGGTATTTCTGCCCGCCTAGGCGAAAGCATGTTTTTTGTGGTCGAAGCGGATGAATACGACAGCGCTTTTTTCGATAAGCGTTCTAAGTTTGTCCACTACCATCCACGCACGCTGGTGATGAACAACCTTGAGTTCGATCATGCAGACATCTTTGATGATTTGGAAGCGATTAAACGTCAGTTCCACCATCTGGTCCGCACGGTGCCGGGCAATGGACGCATTCTTGCCCCTAAACAGGATCGGGCGATAGCCGATGTGTTAGAGCGTGGCTGCTGGAGTGAGACCGAATACAGCGGTCAACAAGGGCAATGGCAAGCAAACAAAATGGTTGCTGATGGCTCTCATTTTGAGGTGCGATTCCAAGGTGAAGTGGTTGGGAGCGTCCAGTGGGATTTGGTCGGCGACCATAATGTAGATAATGCCTTGATGGCCATTGCCGCTGCTCGCCATGTGGGTGTCACCCCCGACCTCGCCTGTGAGGCGCTGGCGAAATTCATTAATACTAAGCGTCGCCTTGAGTTAAAAGGCGAGGTGAACGGCGTTCGCGTTTATGACGATTTTGCCCATCACCCAACCGCGATTGAACTGACTTTAGGTGGTTTACGTAACAAGGTCGGCCAAGACAAGATTCTAGCGGTGTTAGAGCCTCGCAGTGCCACCATGAAACGTGGGGTGCATAAACAGACGCTTGCAGCCTCACTGACCGCCGCCGATCAGGTGTTTCTCTATCAACCACAAGGCATTGACTGGTCGGTGGATGAGGTGGCCCTGAAGTGCACACAACCCGCTGTGACCAGCGATGATATCGATATCTTAGTAGAAAAAATTGCGGCCGCAGCACAGCCTGGCGATAATATTTTGGTCATGAGTAACGGTGGCTTTGCTGGCATTCACGACAAACTACTGGCCAAATTGGCCCAATAACCGAGTCACTATGAGCAACAATACCTCTAAATCGATAACCTTAGCTTTTACTGGCGCGTCAGGTGCGCCTTACGGTCTGCGCTTATTGGAATGTTTGTTGGCCGCAGAGTATCGCGTTTATCTGCTGATCTCGTCCGCGGCGCGAGTGGTACTGGCGACCGAGCATGGCTTAAAGCTTCCAGCAAACCCCGACGCCGCTCAGCAAGCCTTGGTCAACCATCTTGGCTGCGATAGCGAGAAGCTGGTGGTGTGTGGCAAGGATGACTGGTTTTCTCCCGTCGCTTCAGGATCTGCTGCGCCGAAGCAGATGGTGGTGTGTCCGTGTTCAGCGGGAAGCGTTGCCGCTATTGCACACGGTATGTCGGACAACTTGATTGAACGTGCGGCCGATGTGGTGATGAAAGAGCGGGGACAGCTACTGTTGGTGGTGCGTGAGACACCGTTTTCGACGCTGCATTTGGAGAACATGCACAAACTGTCCCAGATGGGCGTCACTATTATGCCTGCTGCGCCGGGGTTCTACCATCAACCTAAATCGATAGAAGATCTGGTCGACTTTATGGTGGCGCGTATTCTCGACCACTTAGGTGTTGAGCAAGGATTAGTGCCACGTTGGGGCTATGATTCGCGTCAGATTTAAAATCTGTAACCGTACCGATTGTTCAATTTCACTCAGATAGCGCTTTCAGGCTTACAGGGATGAACTGGCCTGTTAACTCACCATGCCCTTCATGTTTTAGGGATGGCTATTGAGTGTGATAACTATTACAATTTGACCGTAACTCATCGGGGAGCTATTGAGCCAATCAAGATTGGCGCTTGGCTGAGATCGAGCTTTGCTCGGGACCCGTGTACCTGAACCAGATAATGCTGGCGTAGGAATTGAGTCTGGACACCGATTAACTGACGTCCCTCAACCCTGTGCCGCTCACACAAGGAGAGAGCGAGCAGTGAATACCACTCTAAGCACCATTTCAATCAGCGGTCTTGCCGCAGCCATGTTGACATCATGGTCTGCGTTTGCAGCCAACGACACCTTAACCGTTTATACCTACGACTCGTTTGCCGCCGATTGGGGCCCAGGCCCAACCATTGAGAAAGCTTTTGAAGCTCAATGCGGTTGTGACCTCAACTTAGTCGCCCTCGATGATGGCGTGTCTATTCTCAATCGCTTACGTCTAGAAGGTGCAAACAGTAAGGCCGATATTGTATTGGGGCTAGACAACAACCTGATGGCCGAAGCACAACAAACCGGTCTACTGGCTGAGCACAAAGTCGATACCAGCAAGGTCAATCTGCCAAATGGCTGGAACAACCCGACCTTTGTACCTTACGATTTTGGCTATTTTGCCTTTGTCTATAATACGGAAAAGCTCGCCAACCCACCGGCTAGTCTCAAAGAGCTGATCGAGTCTCGCGATGACCTGAAAGTCATCTATCAAGACCCGCGCACGTCTACCCCGGGTCAGGGGCTGATGCTATGGATCAAATCTGTCTACGGCGATAAGGCCACTCAAGCTTGGCAACAACTGGCGAAAAAGACGGTCACTGTGACTAAGGGCTGGTCAGAAGCTTACTCTATGTTCCTTGAGGGTGAATCGGATCTTGTGCTGTCGTACACCACCTCTCCGGCTTATCACTTAATCGCAGAAAAAGACGCCAAGTATGCAGCGGCAAATTTTGCCGAAGGTCATTACACCCAAGTGGAAGTGGCAGCTAAAGTGAAGGGCACCGAGAACAGTGAGTTGGCTGACCAGTTTATGGCTTTCATCCTCAGTGATGAGTTCCAGTCAGCCATGCCGACTGGAAACTGGATGTACCCAGTGACAGATGTTGCACTGCCACAAGGGTTTGAAACCTTAACGACGCCAAGTAAAGCGCTCGGTTTTTCTGCTGACGAGGTCGCGCAAAATCGTAAAGCGTGGATTCGCGAGTGGCAAAACGCGTTAACCTTCTAAAGGTCACTTTTGTATCAGGTTCCTAAAGTTGGACTAGGGGTCGCGATTATCATCGCGGCCTTTATCGTTTCTGCGTTGTCAGCATTGCTGAGTTATGCGCCGACGCTGGATATATTGAGTGTCTGGCATGATCCTTACTATCGTCATGTCACCAAGTTCAGCTTCTATCAGTCGCTGCTGTCCACTCTGCTCAGTGTCGGCTTTGCTCTACCGGTGGCGCACGCGTTGTCGCGGCGAAATTTCATCGGCAAATCTCTGCTACTCAAGCTGTTTGCTACGACCCTGGTATTGCCGGTGTTAGTTGGTGTGTTTGGCTTGTTGGCGATTTATGGCAACAGCGGTTTACTCGCTCAGGGGGTTAAGCTGCTTGATAGCCAACTGCCATTTTCGATTTATGGCCTCAATGGTATTTTGCTCGCACACGTGTTTTTTAACTTACCCTATGCGACGCGATTATTGCTGCAGTCGTTGGATACGATTCCCGCCGAGCAGCATAAACTCTGTGCCCATCTGGGAATGGGCCATTGGGACAAGTTTCGCTGGGTTGAGTGGCCAAGGCTGCGTCAGCAACTCCCTCATGTGTGTGGCTTGGTGTTTATGCTCTGCTTTACCAGTTTCGCCACCGTAATGGCGTTGGGCGGTGGTCCCAAATCGACCACGATTGAGTTGGCCATTTATCAAGCGATTAAGTTTGATTTTGATTTGCAAGCAGGGGCGTTACTCGCCATATGGCAAATGCTGCTGTGCGGTTTGATGGCGCTATTGATTCAGCGCTTGAGCAAGCCTCTCGCCGTGTCATCCGGGTCGCAGAGTCAGTCGGTGGTGATAACTAAAGACACTCTAAGCTCTCAGCTTTGGGATTGGGGTTGGATTGTTGCTGCGCTTTTATTGGTGCTGCCGCCGCTAGTGATGGTGGTACTGAGTGGGATCAATAGCCAGGCGCTGAGTGTGTTCACCGATAGCCGTTTTTGGATGGCATTGACCGCGTCATTGAAAGTCGCCTTGTCTGCTAGTCTGATTGCTGTGGTCGCTGGGTACGCGATCTTACTTACCAGCCGACGCTTGAGACTCAATTCGCGCAATAAAAGTGCTGATCAAGTCGAGTTGATCGGCACCATTATTTTGGTCACCCCCGGGCTCGTTGTCTCTACTGGGCTGTTTTTGCTGTTGCGCGCCATGACGGATGTATTCAGTTTTGCCTTTGTTATCGTGGTTGCCGTCAATGCGCTGATGGGATTACCGTATGTGATCAAAACCTTGTCTCAGCCGATGCTGCATATTGAGCAGCAGTATCAATATCTATGTGCGAGCCTTGGACTGACGCGCTGGCAGCGATTTAAGGTGGTGGAGTGGCGAGCATTAAAAAGGCCGTTTGCGCATGCTTTTGCGATCAGTTTTATGTTTGCTATCGGCGATTTAAGCGCAATTGCCCTGTTTGGCAGTCAGGAATTTCGAACTTTGCCACTGTACTTGTTCCAGTTACTGGGCAGTTATCAGATGGACGCTGCAGCGGTCGTGTCACTCACCTTGCTGCTGTTAAGCTTAGGTTGCTTTACCTTAGTCGAGAAGTTGTTTAATGCCCATTCAAAGGTCGGTTATGTTAAGTCTAAATAAGGTCGACTATTACTATCACAACGAGTTGTTTCATTTTGATGTCGCAATTGCCGAAGGCGCTATTGTCGCCTTAATGGGGCCTAGTGGCGCAGGTAAGTCGACCCTACTCGCTTTGGTTGCCGGTTTTATTGAACCGTCGCAAGGTGACATTGTGGTTCGCCAGCAGAGCATCCTTGGTCGAGCGCCGCATCAACGCCCGTTTGCGATGCTATTTCAAGAGCACAACCTGTTCGCTCATTTGAGTGTGCGACAAAACATTGCACTTGGCCTCAACCCTGGCTTGAAGCTTACCCCTAGCCAGCATGCTGAGGTCGAACGCGCGGCGCAGCAGGTGGGGGTAGAAGAGTATCTAGACCGCTTACCTGAGCAACTCTCTGGTGGACAGCGACAACGAGTCGCACTGGCTCGCTGCTTTGTTCAGCCCCATCAGATCTGGTTATTGGATGAACCTTTCTCTGCGCTTGACCCTATATTGCGCGAAGAGATGCTGGGCTTGGTTAAGCGTTTGGCCTCCGAGCGTAACGTGACGGTATTGATGGTCACTCACCATATTAGTGATGCCAAGGCGATCGGCTCTGATTTTATTTTTGTGGCTAATGGTCGGGTCGAGGTGGCGGATAAAATCGAACAGCTCTGTTCAAATCATAGCAACCAAGCCTTAAGCGATTTTGTACGAGCGGGTGAGTGATGCGAGAGGTTAGAGCGCTGCGCTCGAAGAACGGGCTTCGCCCTCCGAGAACACTACGTTCCGAGAATCGAGAGCGGACTTCGTCCTACGAAAATCTAGTGCGCTTCGCTCCGAGAACGGACTTCGTCCTGCGAGAATTTAGACTGGGCTGCGCCCTTCGAGAGGTGCGCTTTTGGGCTGTTGAGTAAGTCTATAAGACTGAGGTTTTTGCTAGGGACTTATATCTCAAATGCAGAAAAAAGGTTGACGCCTTCACGTCAACCTTCCAAGACTTTCTCGCTTCTCGCTTCTCGCTTCTCGCTTCTCGCTTCTCGCTTCTCGCTTCTCGCTTAAAGCTGCGCGTCGTTGAGCGCTTTTAGGATCTGGAAGATCTCACGATACGCTTTGGCTGGTTTACCCGCTTGCTGCTCTTTACTTGCTTGGCGAGCCAGTTGGCGTAGGCGCTGACGATCGGCATCAGGATACAATTCCATCACTTCATTAATCGCGTCGTCACCTTGCTCAACGACACGTTCGCGCAGTTGTTCAAGCTTGTGCAGTTGCGCGGTCGCTTGAGAGTGCTTGTTGCGTACTTTGTCCAATGCCGCTTGCAGTGGCTCTGGATCTTCAAAGCGCATCAATTTGCCAATGTATTGCAACTGGCGGCGACGCGCTTCATTTTTAAAACGCTGCGCATCTTTAATTGCTTCTGCTAGGTCTTCACTTAATGGGAACTTTTCTAGCACAGACGGTTTGAGTTCGACCAGTTCTTCGCCGAGCTTTTGCAGCTCTTCCATGTCGCGTTTCATTTCGGTTTTGCTTACCCAAATGATCTCTTCTTCCTCTTCCCATGGCGCTTTCTGATTTTTACGTGCCATTTTTCTGCCTTAATATGAACATCTATTTCTCTATTTTAACAAGAATCGTGGGGAGAAAGCGAAATTCTTGTTATCCTAATGACAATCGATCTTAAGAATAAAGTAGATATGGACGTAAGAGAGCAAGTTGCTCAACAGCGTGTTGAGCTAGAAGCTGCGGTTGCCAAAGCGTTAGAAATGGCGGCTGCTAAGTCGGATGCGGCTGAGGTCGCGATCAGCAAAACCACAGGCCTAAGTGTCTCTACTCGCATGTGCGAAGTCGAGAACGTTGAGTTTAATAGCGATGGTGCGCTGGGTATTACTGTTTACCGCAACCAACGTAAAGGTAGCGCATCTACTTCAGACTTAAGTGAAAAAGCGATTCAACAAACGGTGCTGGCAGCGTTGGATATCGCTCAGTTCACGTCACAAGACCCATTTGCAGGCCCGGCGCCGAAAGAGTTGATGGTTAAAGAGATCCCCGACCTTGATTTGTTCCATCCCGATACTCCCGACCCAGATTATGCCGCGCAAGTTGCGATTGCCGCTGAACAGCAAGCGCTGGCTTACAGCGACAAGATTAAACAGAGTGATGGTGCCAGCTACGACAGCCACTACGGCTTAAAAGTGTACGGCAACAGCCACGGTTTACTGGCGAGCTATGCCTCGAGCCGTCACAGCACCAGTTGCTGTGTGATTGGCCAAGGTGAAAACGGTGAGATGGAGCGTGACTACAGTTATACCGTTGCACGCCATAAAGATGAGTTATGGACGCCGCAAACGGTGGGACAGAAAGCCGCCGAAAAAACCGTGAGTCGTTTGGATGCGCAGAAACTTAAAACCGGACACTATCCAGTGATGTTCGCCGCTGATGTGGCAACGGGGCTGCTCGGTCATCTAGTCATGGCTATCAGTGGTGGCAACTTATACCGGAAATCTTCGTTTTTACTCGATAAGCTTGGTCAGCAAGTCTTGCCTGAGTGGTTTAACGTCTCTGAGCGTCCACACGTTTTGCGCGGTCTGGCATCAAGCCCATTCGATAGTGAAGGAGTATTCACTCAGGACAGAGAAATCATTACCGACGGTGTACTCGCAACCTATCTACTCACCAGTTATGCGGCGCGAAAAATGAATATGACGCCAACCGGACATGCTGGCGGGATTCATAACTGGTTTGTACAATCCACGGGCCAGAGCTTCGAGCAGATGCTGCAAGAGTTAGGTACGGGTCTATTAGTGACTGAAGTTATGGGCCAAGGGGTCAATATTGTCACTGGTGACTACTCTCGCGGCGCGGCAGGCTTTTGGGTA